>NZ_KB906355.1:0-335893 GCF_000381305.1 Thioalkalivibrio sp. ALE16 | reverse complement strand
CCCTGGCCCTCCCGGGCCAGTGCCCGGATGCGCTGCTGGATCGAGGTGAAATCGGAGGCCTCGGGCGCATCCGCCATCCCGGCGCGCACCGGGTTCAGATCCACGTAGCTCATGCAGGTCAGCACGGCCGCGTCGTCCAGCAGCGCCTGGCTCTTGTAGCGGCCTTCCCAGAAGCGGCCCTTGCAGCCATCCTCTGCATTCGCCCGCCGCGCCAGATGTTCGTTCAGGCTGCGCATGAACCACGACAGGTCCTGCAGTCGGTCCCGCCACTCGGCAATCTGTAGCTGCGCCCGCTCGCGCTCTGCCACCGTCTTGGTCTGCCCCGCCCGATAGCGGGCTACCAGCACCGGCAAGGAGAACAGCCGCTCCCAGCGCTCCATTACCTCGCCTTCGCTCCACGCCGCCGCCCGATCCGAATCCAGCCGCACCACCAGGTGATAGTGGTTCGACATCACCGCGTACGCGCACACGTCCAACGCGAACACGCCCTGCAGCTCACGCAGGCGCTCCAGCACCCAGCCGCGCCGGTGCTCGTAGTTCTTGCCCGAATAGGAATCCTCGCCACACAGGAACGCGCGGCGAACACAACGACAAATGCAGTGGTAGTACGGCGTCGTCTCGACCGAGACGAGCTCCTTCCTGGCTCGCGTCATCTCCGGACCCTCCCTGGTCCATGCACTCCCCCAAAAACCTAGACAGCCCGCCTCAGACCGTCAAGAAATCATGGGTGTCCCTTTCTTGCCCCGGTGAGCCCGGGCGCACTGTTTCCACCCTACGAGGCGCTCGGCGAGCTGCTGCTCGCACTGGACCGCCCGGACGAGGCGCTAACCGCGTTCGAGCAGTCCGACGGCATGTGGCCGGGACGTTACAACACGCTCTTCGGTGCCGTTCGTGCCGCCGAGGCAGCGGGTGATGCGGATGCGGCGGCACGCTGGGCGGCGCGGCTGCTGGAGATTGCGCCGAACACCGAGCGCAATACCATCGACCGAGCCCAGGTGCTGGCACGCCACGACTGAGCCGGTATCCGCGCTCGCGGTGTGATGCATCGAGGCCATCAATGCCTGGGACTCGGCGACGAGCCAGACCGGCCGCTGTTCCGGTGAGAACCCCAACTGAGAGACAGCGGCCGGTCGCCCACCACATGCTTGACGAAGACAAGAATCATGGGTGTCCTCTTCTTCCGGTTCGTGGCCAAAGAACCCATTCCAAGCCTCCAACAACTCCGGTTGCCGACGCTCGACAACCCCCGTATCTCCTCGCCCCGCTGTCATCGCCGTTAGCCCTTTTTGCGGGCCTCGTCCACGTCGTCCGCCAGCCACGCCTTGATCAGGGATTGGTAGGGCATGTCACGCTTGTTGGCTTCGATCTTGATGCGGTCGAGGAGCGACTCCGGCAAGCGCAGGGAGATCGTCCGGGTAGAAGGCTTGAGATTCGGGAGCTCAACCGCCGCGGCGCGGTTCCAATCGACGTAGTCGCTGGAATCATGACTCTCCCAGAACGCCCGCTCTTCTACCTCGTCCTGGAACTCAGGAATCTTCTTGGTCTTGCTCATAGATGGCTCGCTCTTTGCGGTGCATATCTCGGGCCGAAATCACACGGATTCTCGTGCTTCGCTCGCGCAGCGTGAACGTAATGTGCAGCCGGCGACCTTCATGAGTGATACCCAACGCGTGGTAGCGGGGCTCACTCCGACTGTGTACCACGTCCGCCAGAACCAGCAACGGGGTATTGAAGAACACCTGCTCCGCCTCTGACTGGCCCACACCATGTTTGTCCACGCTCTTCCGGGCATTTCCCTCGTCCCTGTCGAACCCGGTAATGTCCTTCCACTGGATCATCTGTGTATATTACCAACGTATACAGCCTGCCTCCAGAGACAGCCCGCTTTTCCGTGTATGCATGTCGGTCTGCAACGGCGCCAACCAGCGCGGAACAACCTGCGGCTTAAGGCGTACAAGCCCGTCCCCCCGCACCTGAAAAGAGGCCCGCCGACACCCCGAGACCCTTGATAAAACACCGACCTGCCGATACCGCCGCGCTCCTCATGCACTCCACTCGCCCCAGCGCTGCCACATGGTGGGTAGCCCGCCCCCTGCCGACATGCCGCACGAACTGCACCGGATCGATCTGGAGGCGCTCCAGGATCGGCGGTATATGCTCCGGGATGGCACCCCGCTTGTCCTCCCGGATCGCGCGCCCGGCCCAGTCCACCAGCTCCAGGTAGTCCTCCGTCGTAAACACCACCGCGTTAGCGTGCGGGTCAGCACCCTCCCGGCCCAGGACGCTCAGGCTGGGTTGGGCCTCGTCAGAACCCTCTCTCTCCTGCCTGTCGCACTTGGAAGCCAACATTCGGATACGTTGCTGGATCGAAGTGAAATCGGAGGCCTCGGGTGTGTCCGCCATCCCCGCGCGTACCGGGTTCAGGTCCACGTAGCTCATGCACGTCAGCACGGCCGCGTCGTCCAGTAGCGCCTGGCTCTTGTAGCGGCCCTCCCAGAAGCGGCCCTTGCAGCCATCCTCCGCATTGGCGCGCCGAGCCAGATGCTCGTTCAGGCTGCGCATAAACCACGAAAGGTCCTGCAAGCGCTCCCGCCACAGGGCGATCTGCGCCTGCGCCCTCTCGCGTTCGGCCACCGTGCTCGTCTGCCCCGCCCGGTACCGCGCCGCGAGAAGCGGCAGCGAGAATAAACGCTCCCAGCGCTCCATCACCTCGTCCTCGCTCCACGCCGTCGCGCGGTCCGAATCCAAGCGCACCACCAGGTGATAGTGGTTCGACATCACCGCGTACGCACACACGTCCACGGCGAACACGTCCTGAAGCGCGCGCAGACGCTCCAGCACCCAGCCGCGCCGGTGCTCGTAGTTCTTGCCCGAATAGAAATCCTCGCCGCACAGGAACGCGCGGCGCACACAGCGACAAATACAGTGGTAATACGGCGTCGTCTCGACCGAGACGAGCTCCTTCCTGGCTCGCGTCATCTCCGGACCCTCCCTGGTCCATGCACTCCCCCTGAAACCTAGTCCGACCCGCCCAGACCGTCAAGAATCATGGGTGTCCTCTTCTTTCCAAAGAAGATCATGGGTGTCCTTTTCTTCTCGTGGACTGAGAGCTTCCGCACCGGGACAGCCGGGAGATGAGATTATGGGTGTCCCCTTCTTCCCTCCTCAGAAACCCAACTGAGAGACAGCGGCCGGTCGCCCGCCACAGGCTTGACGAAGACAAGAATCATGGGTGTCCTCTTCTTCTGCGCCGATAGCGGGCTACCAACACCGGCAACGAGAACAGCCGCGCCCAGCGTTCCATCACCTCGCCTTCGCGCCATGCCGCCGCGCGATCCGCATCCAGCCTCACCACCAGGTGATAGTGGTTCGACATCACTGCATACGCACACACGTCCACCGCGAACACGCCCTGCAGCTCGCGCAAACGCTCCAGCACCCAGCCACGCCGGTGCTCGTAGTTCCTGCCCGAATAGGAATCCTCGCCACACAGGAACGCGCGGCGAACACAGCGACAAATACAGTGGTAATACGGCGTCGTCTCGACCGAGACGAGCTCCTTCCTGGCTCGCGTCATCTCCGAACCCTCCCTGGTCCATGCACTCCCCCTGAAACCTAGACAGCCCGCCTCAAACCGTCGAGAAATCATGGGTGTCCTCTTCTTTCTTCTTCATTATTGCTGCTCTCTTCTTCTACGATTTTCAGCTTTTTCCGCCTCCCAAAGATTCGTAAATCTCTTTTTTTGCTTGCATCAAAAGCCGAACAAAATCTTTTGCGTCAGAAAAATAATTCTTAAATGCCATTCTTATTTCTTCGCTTGAATCTGCCTTTACCAAAACTATATCTAGCTCTGGATTTTCATTTTCTAGCCTGAATAGGTCGTCTAGTGCATCAGTTGAGTCCCTATAAGACAAGACCTCCAAGTCTCCATTGGGCTTAAACACTAGAATGGTATTTCGATTTCTCGTGGCCTCAGTCTCAGCAGTGTTCAGGCCTGTCAGCGTCCGAATTAAATTCAGTTCATTGTCGAGGGCTTCAAATTCCTTCAGCAAATCACCGTCAGATAAATCCGGATGAGGACCCTTGTTATCTTCGTAAACCCTCGCCAAAATCTCACTTGCGAGCGACATGCAATTCAAATAACGCCTATCACCTTGCTGAAACTTTGGCTGGTTTTCCGTGATAAATCCAATAACCTCAACGGCCGTGGCCCAAGCATGCTGCACGAACGTCCTATACTGAATTTCGATCAATAACCCTCTATATTTGTCTCCGTTCTTGGAATTTACATCATAGGAATAGACATCATGAATTCCCCTGTATCCTGTGTCTTTCGGGCTCTTAATATAGTCATACTTATCACTCTCATTTTTCCGCTTATGCTTAAACCTTGCCTTGTGGAACTGCTTACGAAATTCATAAAGCTCGTCGACTGCATTAAAAATTAGCCTGCAGCCGGCAATATCGTCCATTCTGGACAATTCCATCTTCGGCAGGCGCTGTAATTTATTAAAAATTGTATTTCGACGCTTATGCCTCTGGGCAACTACAATCGACTGGTTTCTAGTCCTTGTTCGAAGACTTGCTTGAAAAGTATTAAGAACGGCTCGGTGGGCCGCTCGCCAATCCTCAATAGACCGAAGATCATCTGAGCTAGCCGTTCCCGCCCGGACGTTTGCGCCTGCTACATTTACGCGGCTCTTTGAGCCGCCGGGAAACTCAGACATATTCATCTTCCTAATGTGAATTGTTCGTCTCTCTTAGCGCTTAGCGCTCGTCACCACGCTCTCGTGGTGTGCATAGCAAGAAAGCATGGGTATATTTCAACTCTCGGATCTCACAGGGCGCAACTCGATACGCATACTCCACACCATCTTGAATCGCATGCACCAGCTCGTGACAGTTATGACATAAAGATACGAGATCCAGATCATTCTCACTCCCGAGCCGCTCATAAATCAAGTGATGGACACATTCTGCTGGCGCACCACAACTTTGACACACATAATCATCGCGCTCGAACATCCTTCGCCGTGTTCTTGCCCACTCATTCGACCGATAATAGGTTCCAAATTTGGATTTATCCGTTATTACCAAATCCCCCGTAGAAATCCTTTCCATAAGCTCGACTCTTCGTTTCTGCAGCTCTTCCGAAACGAAGGCTCGCTGCTCACGATACCAACGGCCCAACTCCTCCCGAACCGAACTTTCAAACGACTCATCGAACTCTGGACAATCATCGATATTTATTACGGAACTCTTAGGCACACTTCTCGTGTGTTTCCCACACGCAACACATTGCGCAACTAGCGCGACGGCGCCATTTCCATAAACGCGTTTTGTTAGCCGGGTCTTGTCATGCACGCATACGTCTGGAGACAACGGCTTTGCCGCAAACGATTCAAAATCGCGCACCGCCTTCTTATGGGCTGAACTAAGGTCGAAATCATCGTATCTCATTTCTTGCAAAACGAATCGATCTCTTTCAAGAAACCATTGATGTTTTTCCACATCGAATCGACAACCTAGCGACTCGTCAAATTCAGGAAACGTTCGCGAGTCTCTATGCTCTGATTTCTTCCCAGCCGGAATGCCGCGGCCACACTGCAAACATTGCTCCCAAACATGTGTTGAACCGCCCCTATACACTCTAATGCGAAGCTCAACGTTTTCGTGGTCACAAATTGGCCCTTCCGGAGGCCTCGGATTAGCCGCCTCGTAAGCGGCCTCCAGGCGTTCTCGTTCGGACACAAAGACATCGAAGTTTCTAGGCAAGAGCCTTTCAGAACGAAGGCTCTCGAGCGCCTCTAGCCCACTCCGAAGTTGATCAAGCAACCTTGCCTTAGCTGTCAACGGCGAATCTCGGAGCAGTTCTAGTTCATTACAGATCCGATGTTTCTTCTCGTGCAAAGCCCGAAGACGTAAAAGGTATCCATCTAAAGGGTTATTTTCAAACGGATAAGGCATTATAGTCAGTCCGAGAGTTGGTCCACACGCTTAGGTAATCCTTGGGTTTCCTATTCTTATCGGCGTCTCGATCTAGACGAGATCATTGCTGGCAGGAATCCAGGGGCAGGCCTTGTCTATTGCCCCTCATGTCCGAAGCGAGGGTACAAAAAAAGGCGCCAACGTTTGGCGCCCTCTTCTGTTGCTGCATGACCATTTCCCTGGCTCCGCTTCTTTGGGTCTCGGCCTCGCCGGGTCAGTCCCAGCTCAGCGCGCCCCCGGTCTGGTATTCGGTTACCCGCGTCTCAAAGAAGTTCTTCTCCTTCTTCAGATCGAGCACTTCACTCATCCACGGGAACGGGTTGTCGGCCCCCGGATACAGCTCGGCCAGGCCGATCTGCGCACAGCGGCGGTTGGCGATGAAGTGCAGGTATTCCTCGAACATCTGCGCGTTCATGCCGAGCACGCCGCGGGGCATGGTGTCGCGGGCGTACTGCGCCTCCAGCTCGACGGCATCCGAGATCAGGGTGCGCATCTCGTTCTTGAAGTCTTCGGTCCACAGGTGCGGGTTCTCGAGCTTGATCTGGTTGATCACGTCGATCCCGAAGTTCATGTGCATGGACTCGTCGCGCAGGATGTACTGGAACTGCTCGGCCACGCCGGTCATCTTGTTGCGCCGGCCCATGGAGAGGATCTGCACGAAGCCGACGTAGAAGAAGATGCCCTCGAACACGACGTAGAAGGCGATCAGTTCACGCAGCAGCTTCTGGTCCGCCTCCGGCGTGCCGGTGCGGAAGTTCGGGTCCGCCAGGTGCTTGGTGAACGGCAGCGCCCACTCGGCCTTGGTGGCCACGGAGGGCACCTCGCGGTACATGTTGAAGATCTCGCCTTCGTCCAGGCCCAGGGACTCCACGCAGTACTGGTAGGCGTGGGTGTGCAGCGCCTCCTCGAAGGCCTGGCGCAGCAGGTACTGGCGGCACTCGGGGTTGGTGATGTGGCGGTACACGGCCAGCACCAGGTTGTTCGCCACCAGCGAGTCGGCGGTGGAGAAGAAGCCTAGGTTGCGCTTGACGATGGTGCGCTCGTCCTCGGTCAGACCATTCGGGTCCTTCCACAGGGCGATGTCCGCGTTCATGTTGATTTCCTGCGGCATCCAGTGGTTGGCGCAGCCGTCCAGGTACTTCTGCCAGGCCCACTTGTACTTGAAGGGCACGAGCTGGTTGAGGTCCGCGTGGCAGTTGATGATCTTCTTGTCATCGACGCGGATGCGCTCGGCCCCCATCTCCAGGTTTTCCAGACCGGTGCCGGTCAGGGCGTCTTCGTTCGGCTCGGCCAGCGGCTGGCCGGCGTTTTCCGGGTCCGGCGAGACGCTGGGTGCGGCGCCGGCGGTGCTCATCAGCGCTTCGTTCTCCTGAAAGCCCATGCCGGGGCGGACGGCGGGTTCTTTCTGGCCTTCGCCTTTGATGGCTGCGATCGGATCGTCCCAGGAAAGCATAGTGTCCCCTCTTGTTTTCGGTGGCGGCCCGGCTCGGTGGTCGGGCCTTTTGTTCAGTGCGTTGTGATCGGTGCTTGGTGCGTATTCGGTGCCCGTGGGCGGGGCCGCCTTACTGGCAGGCCTCGCAGTCCGGGTCGAGGATGGAGCACGCCTTGGGCGCCTCGGGCTCGGCCGCCTGCTGGCCGCCGGAGACGGCGTTCAGCTTGTTGGCGCGCGAGGAGTCGGCCACGGTGCTCTTTTCCACGTGGGTCGCGCCCATGGAGCGCAGGTAGTAGGTCGTCTTCAGGCCGCGCACCCAGGCCAGCTTGTACAGGGCGTCCAGCTTGGGCCCGGAGGGCTCGGCCATGTAGAGGTTCAGGCTCTGCGCCTGGTCGATCCACTTCTGCCGGCGCGAGGCGGCCTCGACGAGCCAGCGGGTGTCCAGCTCGAATGCGGTGGCGTACAGGGCCTTGATGTCCTCCGGCACGCGGTCCAGCGGCTGCACGGAGCCGTCGTAGTACTTGAGGTCATTGACCATCACCTCGTCCCACAGCTCGCGGTCTTTCAGGTCGCGCACCAGGTACGGGTTGATCACGGTGAACTCGCCGGACAGGTTCGATTTGACGAACAGGTTCTGGTAGGTCGGCTCGATCGACTGGCTGACCCCACAGATGTTGGAGATGGTCGCCGTCGGCGCGATCGCCATGGTGTTGGAGTTGCGCATGCCGACCTTCTTCACCCGCTTGCGCAGCTTGTCCCACTCCAGGCGCTGGGTGGTGTCCATCTGCAGGTAGTCGCCGCGGGTCTCGGCCAGCTTGTCGATCGAGTCGATCGGCAGGATGCCCTGGCTCCACAGGCTGCCGGGGAAGCTCTCGTAGCGCCCGCGTTCCTCGGCCAGATCGGTCGAGGCCTTGATGGCGTAGTAGGACACCGCCTCCATGGAGGTGTCAGCAAACTCCACCGCCGCCTCGGAGGCATACGGCACGCGCAGCTTGTACAGCGCGTCCTGGAAGCCCATGACGCCCAGCCCCACCGGGCGGTGGCGCAGGTTGGAGCGCCGCGCCTGCGGCACGGAGTAGTAGTTGTAGTCGATCACGTTGTCGAGCATGCGCATGGCGGTGTTCACGGTCTGCTCGAGCTTGGGCAGATCGAGCTCGCCGGCCTCGTTCACATGCGCGGCCAGGTTGATCGAGCCCAGGTTGCACACCGCGATCTCGTCATCCGAGGTGTTCAGGGTGATCTCGGTGCACAGGTTGGAGCTGTGGACCACGCCGGTGTGTTGCTGCGGGCTGCGCAGGTTGCACGGGTCCTTGAAGGTCATCCACGGATGGCCGGTCTCGAACAGCATGCCGAGCATCTTCCGCCACAGGTCCACGGCCTTCATGGTCTTGTGCACGCGCAGCTCGCCGCGCGCGGCCTTCTCTTCGTATTCGCAGTAGCGCTTCTCGAACTCCGCCCCGACCAGGTCGTGCAGGTCCGGGGTCTCGTTCGGGGAGAACAGGGTCCAGTCGCCGTCCTCGGCCACGCGCTTCATGAACAGGTCGGGGATCCAGTTGGCGCTGTTCATGTCGTGGGTGCGGCGGCGGTCGTCGCCGGTGTTCTTGCGCAGCTCGATGAACTCCTCGACATCGATGTGCCAGGTCTCGAGGTAGGCGCACACCGCACCCTTGCGCTTGCCGCCCTGGTTCACGGCCACGGCAGTGTCGTTGGCGACCTTCAGGAACGGGACGACGCCCTGCGACTTGCCGTTGGTGCCCTTGATATGGGCGCCCATGCCGCGCACGCGGGTCCAGTCGTTACCCAAACCGCCGGCAAACTTGGACAGCAGCGCGTTGTCGCGGATGGCGCTGTAGATGCCGTCCAGGTCGTCCGGCACGCTGGTCAGGTAGCAGCTGGAGAGCTGCGGGCGCAGGGTGCCGGAGTTGAACAGCGTCGGCGTGGAGCTCATGAAGTCGAACGAGCTCAGCAGGTTGTAGAACTCGATCGCGCGCGCCTCGCGGTCGATCTCGTTGATCGCCAGGCCCATCGCCACGCGCATGAAGAATGCCTGCGGCAGCTCGAAGCGGGTGCCGTCAGAATGGATGAAGTAGCGGTCGTACAGGGTCTGCAGGCCCAGGTAGGTGAACTGCAGGTCGCGCTCGGGCTTGATCGCCGCGCCCAGCTTGTCGAGGTCGTAGCGGGTCAGCTCGCTGTCGACCAGCTCCAGGTCGGCGGCGCGGCGGATGTAGGCGCCGAAGTACTCGGCGTAGCGCTCGGCCAGCTGCGCCTGGGTGGCCTCTTCCGGGCGACCGTGCACGAAGCTCAGGGCCTCGCGGCGCAGGGCGTCCATCAGCAGGCGCGCGGTGACCTCGGAGTAGTTCGGCTCCTTCTCGATCATCACGCGGGCGGCCATCACCAGCGCGGTGGCCACATCCTTCTCGGCGACGCCGTCGAACAGGTTGCGGCGCGCCTCGGTCAGGATCTTCTGGCCGTCCACGTGCTCGATGCCGTCACAGGCCTCGGCGACGACCGCCTGCAGGCGCGCCTCGTCCAGCGGGGCCTGGGTGCCGTCGGCGCGGGTCACGTTCAGGCTGGCGGCAGCCTCCTGCTCTTCCGGGGACTGCTCGGCGGCCTCGGCGGCGCGCTTCTGCGCCTGCTGCTCGCGATAGATCACGTAGGCCCGCGCGACCTTGTGGTGGCCACCGCGCATCAGGGCCAGTTCCACCTGGTCCTGGATATCCTCGATATGCACCGTCATGCCCTGGGTGCCGGCGCGGCGGAACAGGCTGTCCACCACCTGCCCGGCCACTTCCTTGGACACCTCGTGGATGCGGCGGCTGGCCGCGGCATTGCCGCCCTCCACCGCGAGGAAGGCCTTGGTCACCGCGACCTCGATCTTGGAGGCGTCAAAGCCGGTCACCTTGCCATTGCGGCGAATCACCTGGTGCTGGCCCGGGCTGGTCGCCAGGACCTCGGCCGACGGTTCGGCCTGCGGCGGGTACTGGGTGCCCTCGGGGGCTTCGGCGGTGTAGGGTTCGCTGTTCATGACGGCCTCGCGCTGGTGTTGGATCGAACGTGAAGTACTATAGATCGGGGACCCGGAACTGCATAGCCACTAGATATAGTGGTTCGCGAAAGAACAAGCCGCGCACAACCCGTGAGCAAGCTGTGGATAAAAACGGCGATTCCCCGTCCTGCCGCCGTTCCCGGAGGGGCGCCCGGGTTATCCACCAAACGCCGATGTAGTGACTGCCCGGGCCGCGATCCGGCCCGCGCGATCATGAAAATGTTTTATCGACCGCGATTAACCAAATGCGTCCCGCCCTTCCCGCCGGCGCGGCGTTCCCCCGGTGCCCGTGACCGCGTTGGACAAAGCCGTCCGGCCTCCCAATAATCCCCGCCATATCGATCCCCGATCCGGGATGGCCCGCCAGCTGTGGGCGCACCCCGGATCCCGCTACCCGATTCATGGAACCCGGGCCCACGCCCGACGATCCGGTATCGTGTGCAGCACTCGCAGGGACGGCCCCGCCGCCCCCGCCACGGAATTCATTGTTGCGAGATGGAGAGCGCCATGAGCGACGCCAAGAAGTCCAAGAAGGACAAGAAGAACGCATCCGGCAAGGCCCAGGCCGAGACCCCGAAGATGGCCAGCGCCACCGGGGCCGTGCAGGCCGCCACCGGCGCCGTCCAGCTGGGCGGCGCCACCGAGTCCGAACCGAAAAAGGGCGGCAGCGGCAAGGAAGCGCGCCACTGCCCGCTCTTGATCCTGGGCTCCGGCCCGGCCGGCTGGACCGCCGCGGTCTACGCCGCGCGCGCCAACCTGAATCCGGTCGTGATCACCGGTCTGGAACAGGGCGGCCAGCTGATGACCACCACCGACGTGGACAACTGGCCCGGCGACAACGAGGGCGTGCAGGGCCCCGAACTGATGCAGCGCATGCAGAAGCATGCCGAGCGTTTCGACACCGAGGTGATCTTCGATCACATCCACACGGTGCAGCTGAAGGACAAGCCCTACCGCCTGATCGGCGACTCCGGGGAATACACCTGTGATGCCCTGATCATCTGCACCGGGGCCTCCGCGCAGTACCTGGGGCTGGAGTCCGAGACCACCTTCGCCGGCAAGGGTGTCTCCGCCTGCGCGACCTGCGACGGCTTCTTCTACCGCAACCAGAAGGTCGCGGTGATCGGCGGCGGCAACACCGCCGTGGAAGAGGCCCTGTACCTGTCGAACATCGCCTCCGAGGTCGTACTGGTGCACCGCCGCGATGCCCTGCGCGCGGAGAAGATCCTGCAGGACAAGCTGTTCGAGAAGGAAAAGAACGGCAACGTCACCATCGAGTGGAACCACACCCTGGACGAGATTCTCGGCGACGCGACCGGCGTGACCGGTGCCCGCCTGAAGCACGCCCAGAGCGGCGAGACGAAGGAGATCGACGTGATGGGCGTGTTCATCGCGATCGGCCACAAGCCGAACACCGACATCTTCCAGGGCCAGCTGGACATGGAGGGCGGCTACATCAAGGTGCAAAGCGGCCTGGAAGGCAACGCCACCGCGACCTCCGTACCGGGTGTGTTTGCCGCCGGCGACGTGATGGACCATGTCTACCGCCAGGCGGTCACCTCCGCCGGCACCGGCTGCATGGCCGCACTGGACGCGGAGAAGTACCTGGACAAGCTCGGTTGATCACGTGAGCGCCGAGGGCGATACCCAGGCACCGCACCCGCCGGAGAACGACTCGGGCGACGCGCCCGAACGTGTCGAACTGCGCGACGGCCTGGCCGACGTGGATCCGGCCGCCTGGGACGCCCTCACTGGCGGCACCGAGCCGTTCCTGCGCCACGCCTTCCTGGAAGGCCTGGAACGCCACGAGTGCCTGGGCCGCCAGTTCGGCTGGTTCCCGCAGCATGTGCTGATCTTCCGCGACGACCAGCTGGTCGCGGCCGCACCGGCCTACGCCAAGACCAACAACTACGGCGAGTTCGTGTTCGACTTCGCCTGGGAGAGCGCGTGGAACCGCCAGGGGCTCAACTACTACCCCAAGCTGGTCGTCTCCGTGCCCTACACCCCGGCCACCGGCCCACGCCTGCTGGTGCACCCGGAGGCGCCGGACTTCGATCACCTGCGCACCCTGCTCGTGCGCGCCCTGGTCACCCGCGGGCGCGAACTGAATGCCTCGGGCGTGAACATCCTGTTCCCCAACCAGGATGATCTGGACGTGACCCGCGAGCTGGGGCTGGCCGAGCGCATGGGCTGCCAGTACCACTGGACGAACGCCGACTACACAAGCTTCGACGACTTCCTGGCCGCGCTCAGCTCGAAAAAGCGCAAGAACATCAAGCGCGAACGCCGCCGCGTCAATGAGGCCGGCATCGAGTTCCGCACGCTGACCGGGGCCACCGGATCGCCCGAGGACTGGGCGCGCTTTCATCGCTTCTACGTCGACACCTTCGAGAAGCACATGGGCATCCCGACGCTGTCGGAGGCCTTTTTTGTGGAGACCGCTGCGGCGCTGGGCGACCAGGTGGTGCTGTTCGAGGCAAGACGCCCCGGCGAGACGGGGGACGACGAGACCATCGCCGCGGCGCTTTGCTACCGCAGCCACGACACCCTTTACGGGCGCTTCTGGGGCTGCACCGAGGAGCTGGCCGACCTGCACTTCGAGACCTGCTACTACCAGGGCATCGAATTCTGCATCCGCGAAGGCCTGGCCCGCTTCGAACCCGGCGCCCAAGGCGAACACAAGATCCCGCGCGGCTTCCTGCCCACGCCCACCTACTCCGCCCACATGATCCTGACCGAGGGCTTCGACCAGCCCGTCCGCGACTTCTGCGAACGCGAGGCCCAGATGATGCAGGCCCACTGCGAACGCCTGCACGAACACTCGCCCTACCGGCAGGTCCAACCCAACGATGCACCTCGCGCCTGAACCATCCCCCGTAGGAGGCCAGCCCTCTGGCCGATGGGGCCTATCCCTGCGCCCCATCGCGCAGGGGGCTGCGCTCCTACAACACCCCGCACGCCGGACCCAACCTGTAGGAGGCCAGCCCTCTGGCCGATGGGGCGTAGCCAATGCCGCAATCGCCGAGAGGGCTCGGCTCCTACAAGGCTTGGCATACCACCGGGGCCCGGGTCGCCCCGCAGAGACGATCTTCGTGGGAGCGGGCTCGCCCGCGAAGCCCCTGCCCGCGCGGGACACCGCCACAGGCCCTTCGCCTGCAAGCAGGCTCCTACATAACCCGGGCCTCCAATCTCGGGGCATGCACGGAAGCGCTCCATGAACTCCAGCCCGCAGATCACCCTGCCCTGGCTGGACCCGGAGCATCCGGAGGCGCCGTTCCCGGACCCGGCCCATGCCCTGGCCGAGCCGAACGGCCTGCTCGCGGCCGGGGGCGATCTGTCCGTGCCACGTCTGCTGAATGCCTACCGATCCGGGATCTTCCCCTGGTTCGAGGCCGGGCAGCCGATCCTGTGGTGGAGCCCGGACCCGCGCGCGGTGCTGGAGCCGGGCCACTTCCGCCTGCACCGCAGCCTGAAGAAGGCGATCCGCAACCGTGGCTACACGGTCAGCTTCGATCGCGCCTTCGAGGCCGTGATCGAGGCCTGCGCCGTGCCGCGCGACTACGCCGACGGGACGTGGATCACCGCCAGCATGCAGCAGGCCTACATCGCCCTGCACCGCACGGGGCACGCACACTCGGTGGAGGTCTGGGACGGTCCGCGCCTGATCGGCGGGCTCTATGGCGTGGCCGTGGGGCGGCTGTTCTGCGGCGAGTCCATGTTCTCGCGCGAGCGCGACGCCTCCAAGATCGCGCTCGCCTGGCTCAGCCGCCACCTGGTCGCCTGGGGCTGGCCGCTGGTGGATGTGCAGATGGAGACCGCCCATCTTCTCAACCTGGGGGCCGTGACCCTGCCCCGCCGCGAGTTCATCGCCCGCATCCGTGACATCGCGAACGAACCCGTCGAACCCGGCCCGTGGCAGACCGACCCTGCCCTGAGCCCCCTCGACCCCGGCTGGAACACCGCCGCATAACAACAGTGTCGCCCATGCTCTTTGTGGGAGCGGGCTTGCCCGCGAATGGCTTTTACCAAGTTCCGACGGGGGCAGGGGCTTCGCGGGCAAGCCCGCTCCCACAGGCCACTGCCACACCCCCCCCCGCTCCCTCCACAGAGCTCCCTCCCCGCTCGCCCCCGCCCCCGTCACTGCGAGGAGGCGCAGCCGACGTGGCAGTCTGCTGGGGGTATTCCGGCGCCGGGGGCTGCGTCGGGCGATTGCTTCGCGGCGCTCGCAATGACGGGATGGTGGAGCAACCGGGAACCCGTATGCCCGACACTGCGAGGCGCCCGCAGGGGCCGGGGCAGCCTCCGAAACCGGGCACGTCAGCCGGCGCACCCTTGGCCCCCGTTGCGGGTGCTTTATACTCCCGGCCACTGGGGAACCGAGCGGGAGATTCGGGTGGGCAAGGCAGATCAGGGGGAATGGCGAGCCATGGCGCTCAATGGGCTGCGGGCGGGCCTGATGCTGGCGCTGGCCGCAATCACGGCGGGCTGTGCGACGCTGGCGCCATCGCCACCCCAGGACCAGAGCAATATCTGCGAGATCTTCCGCGAGCAGCCGCGCTGGTACGACTACGCCCGCGACTCCGAACGCGAATGGGGCACCCCCATCGCCACACAGATGTCGTTCATCCAGCAGGAGTCCTCGTTCCGCAGCCACGTGCGCCCCGACCGCGAGCGGCTGCTGGGCTTCATCCCGTGGAGCCGGCCATCCTCCGCGCGGGGCTACGCCCAGGCGCAGGATCCGGTCTGGGGCGAATACCGCGAGGATGCCGGCAGCCGCTTCGCGCGGCGCACGCACATGAAACACGCCACCGACTTCATCGGCTGGTACAACGACCGCACCCGGCGCATGACCGGCGTACCGCTGTACAACGCGGAGCACCTCTACCTTGCCTACCACGAGGGCCAGGGCGGCTACAGCCGCGGCAGTTATCAGAACAAGCCGCAGGTGCGGGCCGCGGCGCGCCAGGTTGCCCAGCGGGCCGACCGCTACGAGTCCCAGCTGGCGAGCTGCGAATCCGAGTTCCGCTGCCGCCGCTTCTACCAGGTCTGGCCCTTCTGCCGCGGGTAGCCCGGTCGATAACGCCGGCTCCCGACCGGTAGATCCGGAATTACCGGTGCGCGGTTTCCGGGGCGACGATCCTTGTAGGAGCGGGCTCGCCCGCGAAGCCCCTGCCCGCGCCGGAGTCCATCGCAAGCCCTTCGCCTGCAAGCAGGCTCCTGCGCGGCCAGGCATGCGACCGGGGTCTGGTGGTCCATCATCCCGGCCACAGCGAAGCGCCGGGATTTCCCACCGCAGCCTCCAACGTCGGGGCAACCCGACAGACTGCCGCGTCGGCGGCGCCTCCTCGCAGTGACGGGGGAGTCGCGTTCCCGACCGCTCGATCTCAACACGTGACGGCGGCACTTGAGGGAACCCGGCCGGCCGTGTTCCAGTCTCCGGAGTACCCTCTTACGGACTACAAGGACGCACCATGAGCGACAATCCCACGGCCGGCTTTCGCTTCAACCACACCATGCTGCGCGTGAAGGATCCGCAGAAGGCGCTGGACTTCTACCAGCGCGTGTTCGGTATGCAGCTGGTGAAGACGCTGGACTTCCCGGAGTTCGAGTTCACGCTCTACTTCCTGGCGCAGATCGGCGAGGACGAACCGCAGCCGCCCAAGGACGCCGGCGAGGCCACCCGCTGGATGTTCAGCCAGCGCGGCATCCTGGAGCTGACCTACAACTACGGCACCGAGAAGGACGCCGGCTTCCACTACCACGACGGCAACGAAGAGCCGCAGGGCTTCGGCCACATCTGCTTTTCGGTCCCGGATCTGGACGCGGCCGTACGCTGGTTCGACCAGAATGACGTGGAGTTCGTGAAGCGCCCGGACGAGGGCGGCCTGAAGGACATCGCCTTCGTGAAGGACCTCGACGGCTACTGGATCGAGATCCTCGAACCCAGCCGTCTGACGGGGCTGGGGCGGTAGGCCCCACCACCAACCGAGCGGGTGGCGCCGCCAGGTGGTGCCCGCCACCGGCGCTGGCGGGGGCTTCGCGCGCGAGCGCGCACCTGCAGGGATGGGGCTAGCCCTGGCTCATCGGGCAAGACCAGCGATTCACCTCAACAAGCGCTGTACCCGGACATAAGAAAGGGCCCCATTACGGGGCCCTCCACTCTCCAGAGCGTTCCGGCGTTAGCGGCCGGTGCGATCGTCGCCCGATCGTTTAGACCTGGGTGTAGCGCAGGTAGGAGCGGATCTCCTCGAAGCCCTGCGGGAACTTCTTCTGCGCATCTTCGTTGCTGACCGTCGGCGGGATGATCACGCGAGCACCCGGGGTCCAGTCGGCCGGCGTCGCGATGCCGTGCTGGTCACCGGTCTGCAGCGCGTCGATCACACGCAGGATCTCGTCGAAGTTGCGGCCCACCGACATCGGGTAGGTCATCATCAGCCGGATCTTCTTGTTCGGGTCGATGATGTAGACCGAACGCACGGCGGCGGTCTCGCTCTCGCCCGGGTGAATCATCTCGTAGAGCTCCGAGATCTTCTTGTCGGCGTCGGCGACGATCGGGAACTCCAGCGTGGTGTTCTGGGTGTCGTTGACGTCCTCGATCCACTTGTTGTGCTCCTCGACCGTGTCGGTCGACAGCCCGAGCGGCTTGGTGTTGCGGTCCGCGAACTGCTTGGCCAGCTGCGCGGTACGGCCCATCTCGGTGGTGCACACCGGGGTGAAGTCGGCCGGGTGGCTGAAGAAGAAGCACCAGGAGTCGCCGATCCATTCGTGGAAGTCGATCTTGCCCTTGGTGGTGTCAATCTGGAAATTCGGTGCGGTATCGCCCAAACGCAGTGCCATGATGTACTCCTTGCTTTGAAAGTTTGATCGGGTCGTTCATGGGGTCGTGCCTCCATGTACGTCTTACTTTATCTGTCGACCCGAATATAGTGAATTACTTATTTCTTAACGCAACGATAGTTTTTCACTAAAGCGGGCCAGGCAAGACGGCCCCTGCCCCAGCCCGCTGACCACGGGCCTACATGCGACGGAACAAGTCCACCAGGTCTTCACGCATGTCCTGACGACCCATCTCCTCGGTCGTGAAGCCGTCGCCATCGAAGTTCACGCCCAGCATCACCGCCTGACCCGCCTCCAGGTCGGGCTGGAGCGCCACCATGCGGAGCCCTTCCAGATAGTCAGCCACCGCTTCGTCGGCCTCCGCGACAGCCTGGACCTGCTTCTGCATCCACGAGGAGATGTGCAGCACCAGGGTGCCGTCCCACTCCGAGGCGGCGAGCTCCTGCAGGTAGGCGTGGGCCAGCGCCACGTTCTCATCGCGATCCAGCTCGCCCCCCAGCGCCAGGTAGGCCACGTCCTTGTCCGCGGTCACATGCACCGCGGCGGCGGCATCCTCGCCGGAGCGCAGCGTCGCGATCTGGAAGCCCGCCCGCGGATCGGCCGAGAGCATGGATGCGCCCAGGCCACCCGCCAGGGCACCACAGATGGGTGACGGATTATTGATCACGGCCATCGAACCGGCGCCCATCTGGTTGACGATGGCCTGCCCGACCCCGGCACTGGCCATGGAGCGGATGGTCTGTTGCTCGCCAAACGAAAGGGGCTCGGCAGCGGCCAGCATCGGGGTCGCCAGGAGGGCGGCGGACAGGGAGAGGGTCATTGCGGTCTTTTTCATCAGAGACTCCGGTCTTTAAGCTGTATTGGAATATCGTGTTTTACTGATGCTTATGGCGGTATCTCACCACTCCCGTGCCTTGTGACAGGCAGTGGCCGGACGTCCGACCGCCCACGCGGACGTCGTTTAAACTCGGGCGAGACGCGTTACGCGGCCCGCCCGGGCACTTTCAGTCTTGCTCGTCGGCGTCGCCCTCCAGCTGGCTCAGACGGCGGTACAGGCTGCGCTCGCTGATCCCGAGGGTCCTTGCCAGCGCACGGCGGTCCCCGGGGTACACCGCAGCCGCGTGCCGCAGGTATTCGCGCTCGACCTCGTCCAGCGGGCGCAGTGACTGCGGATGCAGCAACCCTTCCAGTCCGCCAGTCCTGGCCCCGACCGGGGACGGACCGCCTTGCCGCACGCGGTCCGGCAGGTGTTCCGGACGGATCGCCTCGCCGTCTGCCAGCAAGGCCGCGCGCTCGAGGATGTTGCGCAGCTCGCGCACATTGCCGGGGAAGGAATACTGCTCGAGAACTCTCAGCGTCTCGTCTTCCAGGCGCGGTGGCACGACCAGATCCAGGCGCTCGCCAAGGGCCTCCAGCAGCAACGGGATGTCCTCCACCCGCTCGCGCAGCGGGGGCACCTCGATCGGAAAGGTGTTGATGCGGTAGTAGAGGTCCTCGCGAAACTCGCCGGCACGCACCATGGACTCGAGGTCGCGGTGGGTCGCGCAGACCAGGCGGAAATCCGCCCGCCGCGACTCGACGCCTCCGACCCGGCGATAGGCATGGGTCTCCAGCAGCCGCAGCAGCTTGACCTGCTGGCTCAGCGGGATATCCCCCACCTCGTCCAGGAACAGGGTGCCCCCGGCCGACGCCTCGACCAGCCCGGCCTTGGCCGACGCGGCGCCGGTAAAGGCACCGCGCTCGTGGCCGAACAGCTCGCTTTCGAACAGGGTTTCGGTCAGCCCCGA
This sequence comes from Thioalkalivibrio sp. ALE16, assembly GCF_000381305.1. Lineage (NCBI taxonomy): Bacteria > Pseudomonadati > Pseudomonadota > Gammaproteobacteria > Chromatiales > Ectothiorhodospiraceae > Thioalkalivibrio > Thioalkalivibrio sp. ALE16. Next base: position 316,803 of record NZ_KB906355.1, on the reverse strand, counting down.
ACATTCCACGGGCACGAACGGCGACTTGTGCCGCGGACTCGCCTCGTGAATCGCGCGGGCGATGAGTTCCTTGCCCGTGCCGGACTCGCCAAGCAGGAGGGCCGACGCATTGCTCGGCGCCACCCGGCTGATCATCCCCAGCATGGCATTGAAGGCCCTGGAGCGACCGACCAGCCCGCCGCTGCCCGCCTGTGGCGCGGACACCGGCAGGTGATGCAGGCGTTCGATCAGGTACCGGATCTCCCCGTCAGCATCCCGGATCGGCAGCAACTCGACGTCCACGTGCTCGCGCCCGGCCTCGGTGTGATGCACGTGCAGCACGCGTTCGCGGTGGCCACTGCCCAGCGCGGCCCGCAGGGGGCAGGACTCCCCCGCCTCGTCGCAGGGGCGGCGGAAGCCATGGGAGGCCTCGAAGCAGGTGCGACCGGAGCCATCGCGATCAGTCCCGTAGATGCGCTGGTAGGCGCCATTGGCCGCCAGGATCCGATAATCCGGGGACAGCAGGATGGCCGGTTCACGAAATACCTCCAGCACCTGGCGCAGGGTCCCCACGTGGGGGTCCAGGGGTGCCGTCTCCTTCTTCGGGATGCTGGTCACGTCGCCTCGCAACAAGGGGTCCTGGAAGGCGTATCCGACGCCGGAACCGACGCCGTCACGCTGTCCCATAGACACGTTCAGCCGAGCGATGTTCAACACCATGGCATCACCCCTTACTGGTGACCTGACGGCCCGCCATCCGGACCCTGCCCCGCTGCCGGCTCCCTGCAGCCGCGAGGATGGGTGTCCTGAATGGCGGACTCGCGCATTCCCGAACGGCCCTGTGGCACGCGCCGGACGCTCCCGCCTAGTGATACCCGGTCTCCGGGGTCACCTTTCCGCGGAAGACCCAGTAGGTCCAGGCGGTGTAGCCCAGGATGATCGGGATCACGAACAACGCCCCCACCAGAATGAACAGCTGCGCATCCGGCGAGGAGGCGGCATCCCAGAAGGTGTAGTCCGGCGGCACCACGTACGGCCACTTGCTCACCAGCAGTCCCAGGTAGGTGGTGATGAACAGGGCAATCGTGGCGACGAACGGGATCCCTTCATCTCGCCGGCGCACCGCGCGGATCAGGACCCAGGCGGAGAACAGCGCCAGCGCCGGGAGCACCCAGAGGTACTGCCAGGTCCCCATCCAGCGCTCCATCACCTTCGGGTCGATGAACGGGGTAATCAGGCTCACCGCGCCGAACACCAGCAGCACGACCGCCAGCATCCAGGGCGCCACCCGATAGGCAAAGGCCTGGGTATCACCCTCGGTCTTCACAATCAGCCAGGTCGCGCCCAGCAGGGCATAGCCCGCCAGCAGCCCGATGCCGGTGAGGACGGTGAACGGCGTCAGCCAGTCGAGCGGACCGCCGGCGAAGCTGAAGCCGTCCATCTCGAAGCCCTGGATATAGGCACCCACCACCGCGCCCTGGGCGAAGGCCGCCACCGCCGAGCCGATCGCGAAGGCGGCGTTCCACAGGCCCTTGGAGCGGTGCGCCTTGAAGCGGAACTCGAAGGCCACGCCGCGGAAGATCAGCCCCGCCAGCATCAGGAAGACCCCGATATAAAGCGCCGGCAGGAACACCGAGTACACCAGCGGGAAGGCGGCCAGCAGGCCCGCGCCGCCGAGGATCAGCCAGGTCTCGTTGCCGTCCCACACCGGGGCGACGGAGTTCATCATCACGTCGCGCGAGGTCTCCCCCGGGGCGAAGGGGAAGAGGATCCCCACCCCGAGGTCGAACCCGTCCATCAGCACGTAGGCGATCACGCCCACGGCAATGATGACGACCCAGATCAGCGTGATATCAATCGTGGTTTCCATCACTTAGCTCCTTGCACCGCTGACCGCGGCGTCATCGACGAAGGTGTCAGCGGCCGACAGCGGACGCTTGGCGTGCGCCGGCGCATGCACGGCATCGGCCGGTTCCGGGCCCTGACGCACGATGCGCACCAGGTAGTAGACGCCCCCGGTGAACACCGCCGCGTAGACCGCCACATAGCCGATCAGGGTGAACAGGGCCATGCCACCGGTCAGGGCCGGGGTAATGCCCTCGGCATGATTCATCACGCCGTAGACCAGCCAGGGCGCGCGCCCGGTCTCGGTCACGAACCAGCCCGCGACCACCGCCAGGAACGGCGCCGGGATCATCCAGGCCAGCCCCTTGAGGAACAGCGGCGAGGCATACATCCGGCGGCGGAAGCGCAGCCAGGCGCCCGCCAGCGCGAACAGGATCATCACCATGCCAATCGTGACCATGATGCGGAACGACCAGAAGGTGATGCCCACCGGCGGACGTTCCTCGGCCGGAACCTCCAGCAGGCCGGGCACTTCACCGTCGAGGTCGTGGGTGAGGATGAAGCTCGCCATCTTCGGGATACCGATCTCGAAGTGATTGGTCTCGTTGGCCGAGTCCGGGATCGCGAACAAGAGCAGCGGCGCCCCGCGCTCGGTCTCCCACACGCCTTCCATCGCCGCCACCTTGGTCGGCTGATGCTCGAAGGTGTTGAGGCCGTGGATATCACCGACCACCAGCTGCGCCGGTGCCGCGAACAGCAGCACCCACATGGTGGTGCCCAGGGCCTTGCGGTTCATCACCACGTCGCGCTGGCGCAGCAGGTACCAGGCGGAGACCCCGGCGACCACGAAGCCGGCGGTGAGCAGCGAGGCCAGCCCCATGTGGAAGAAGCGCGGCCAGAAACTCGGGTTGAAGATCGCCGTGATCCAGGACGTGACATGGAACACCCCGTCCTGCAGCTCGAAGCCGACCGGTGTCTGCATCCAGCTGTTGGCCACCAGGATCCAGAACGACGAGATGAAGGTGCCCAGCGCGACCATCAGGGCCGAGAACAGGTGCACGCCCTGCGGCACCCGGTCACGCCCGAACAGCAGCACGCCCAGGAACGCCGCCTCCAGGAAGAACGCGGTGAGTACCTCGTAGGACAGCACCGGCCCGAGGAAATTGGCCGTGGCATAGGAGAACGCACTCCAGTTGGTCCCGAACTGGAACGACATCACCAGGCCGGAGACCACGCCCATACCGAAGACCACCGCGAAGATCTTGATCCAGAACTTCGAGATCTGGGTATAGATCGTGTCACCGGTCTTCCAGGCGCGAAATTCCAGAAACGCGATAAACGAAGCCAGCCCGATCGTGAACACCGGGAAGATCGCGTGAAACGAAACCACGAACGCGAACTGGATTCGCGAGAGTAGTATGGGGTCGAGCTCCATGGCCTTTCCTCCGTTATCAGGGGCACGCCGGGATGACGTATCGATGAACCCCTAACAAGTACCGTGCCAGAGTTCCGGTCCGGACCCCGGCGGCGCGCTGCAGGCGACTGGCCCGTGTCTTGGCGCCTGGCCAACGCCCGCCAATGCCGCCCCGGGTCTGCCAGTTTTGGCAGCCAGACCGCAGATGACTGCCATTTATGGCAGGCCGTCACCACCAGCACGGGCGCCCAGGCCCCGACGGGGCGGTCTGCCGGTGTTGGCATGCAACTTGTAAGCATTCCGTCACACGAAGCGCCCGGCAGACGGCGCGACCCTCAGAACTGGCCCGCCCGGTCCCCGGAGCGGCAGACGGATACGCGGAGAGAGCCATGCATCAGCCCGAAGACCCGAAGCACCCCGAGATTGACCAGGCCCTGGCCCGGCAGGCCCGGGAGACCTTGCGAGGACTGTCCCGGCGCGATTTCCTGAAGATCGCCGGTGCCGCCGGCCTGATGTCGGCGACTGGCGTGCAGGCCGCCCCGGCCCGCGCGGCGGTCTCCAGCCAGGCGCGCATCGTGGTGCTCGGTGGCGGGGCCGCCGGCATGACCATGGCCGCCCGCCTGCGCGACCTGCTTGACGGCGCACGCATCACCATCGTCGAGCCCAGCGAGATCCATCATTACCAGCCCGGCTGGACTCTGGTGGCCGCGGGCGTTTATTCCGTGGGCGAGGTCCAGCGCCGCAATGAACGCTATATCCCGCGCGGCGTCGACTGGGTGCGCTCCGCGGTGGCGGCCATCGATCCCGCATCGCAACGGGTCGAGACCACCGACGGCGACCGGCTCGACTACGACTTCCTGGTGGTCGCCACCGGGCTGCACCTGGACTTTGAAGCCATCGAAGGGTTGCGCCGCGGGGATATCGGGCGTCCCGGCCTGACCAGCCTGTATGCCAGCGCCGAGGCCGCGCGCGATGCCTACGAACAGATCCATGCGTTCGGCGAGAACGGCGGGGTGGCGCGGTTTACCATCCCCAATACGCCGATCAAGTGTGCCGGGGCGCCGATCAAGGCGACCTTCATCGCCGATGACCTGCTGCGCTCGGCCGGTCAGCGCGCCGGGGCCGATTTCCACTACCACACGGGGTCGGACACCCTGTTCAGCGTGCAGCGCTTTGACCGCATGGTGCGCGACCTGTATGCAGAACGCGGCGTGAGCGTGAACGACGGAGGTGCCCTGGTGGCGGTGGATGTCGACGCCCGCCAGGCCCAGTTCGAGACCCGCGACGGCGGGCGCGAGACGGTGGACTACGACTATCTCCACGTGACTCCGCCGATGCGCGCGCACGACTTTGTGCGTGACGCCGGGCTGGCGGTGGAGGACGGTCCTCTGGCGGCCGGAGGCTGGCTGGCGGTGGATGACCGCACGCTGCAGCATACGGATTACCCGAACATCTTCGGCGCCGGCGACGTCGTCGCGACCGCGATCGGCAAGACCGCCTCCACCGTGCGCTCGCATGGCGCGGTGATGCCGGACAACCTGGTGGACGTGATCCAGGATCGCGAACCGTCGCGGCAGTTCGACGGCTACACCTCCTGCCCGCTGATCACCGAAGTGGGCAAGGCCGCACTGGTGGAATTCGATTACACCCTGCAGGAGGTGCCGACCTTCAGCTTCCTCGACCAGGGGGAACCCAGCTGGATGTGGTGGCGCCTGAAGGTGCATATGATCAAGCCGCTGTACTTCAACATGCTGCGCGGGCGCTACCTGCGCTAGTCAATGCCGCAACCGGGCGAAACAGGCGCCCCGCCGCCGGACCACCGTGCCGCGCCGGGGCCATGGCTGCGCGCACGGCAACGGCCACACCGCCACTGGCTGGTGCTCAGTGCCGCCAGCACGCTGGTGGCCACGCTGGCGACCATTGCGCTGGCGGGGCTCGTGGCCTGGGCGGTGCACGGCACGCTGTTCGCCGCCGCCCCCCCGTACCTGCCGGGCATCCTGCTGGGCGGCCTCGCCTTGCTCGGTCTGCGCTATGCCGCCCAGGCCCTGCGCGACCTGGCGGGACACCGCCTCGCCTTTGCGGTCAAGCAGCAGCTGCGCACCGATCTCCTGCAACAGGTCCGGCATGCCGGACCCGCGCGCCTGGCCGGACAGACCACCGCGGGCGCCTGGGCGGAGCAGTTCCAGACGCGGGTGGATGACCTGACCGGCTACTATGCGCGTTACCTGCCGGCCCGCCAGGCGGTCATCCTGACGCCACTGGCCATCCTGGCCGCGGCCTTCTGGCTGGACTGGCTCGCCGCCCTGCTGTTGCTGCTCGCCACCCCGCTGATCCCGGCCTTCATGGCGATCGTCGGCATGGGTGCGGAACAGATCCACCGGCGTCAGCAAGAGGAGGCCAACCGTCTGGCGGGGCACTTCCTCGACCGCATCCGCAGCCTGGACTGGCTGCGCCGGGCCCGCGCCATCACGGCCACCGAGATCGAGGTCGTCGAGCGCAGCCACCAGCAACGGCGCCTGACCATGCGCACCCTCCGGGTCGCATTCCTGTCCTCGGCGATCATGGAGTTCTTCAGCGCGGTCGCGATCGGCATGGTCGCGATCTACATCGGCTTCGCCCTGTTCGGCGCCATCGACTATGGCCCGGCCGGGGACATCACCCTGTTCACCGGGTTGTTCATCCTGCTGCTGGCGCCGGAGTATTTCCTGCCCCTGCGCCAGTTCGCCCAGAGCTACCATGACCGCGCCGGTGCGCTGGCCGCCGCCGAGAGCCTCGCTCCCGCGCTTGCTTCGCCCAACGGGGCCGAGGCTTCAGCCGCGGTCACCGAGGTCACCGGCGGGGACGAGACCGACCCCTTGCTGAAACTCGAGGATGTGATGGTGCACTACCCGGGTCAGCGCACACCGGTCCTCAAGCATCTCGACCTCGAGATTCAAGCGGGGGCGCATCTCGCACTGACCGGCCCCAGTGGCAGCGGAAAATCCACCCTTCTGGCGGTATGTGCCGGCTTTCTGCCCCCCACCGAGGGCCGCATTCAACGCCATGCCCGGGCCCGCCATTTCGCCTGGATCGACCAGGATGCCCATCTGTTCCACGGCAGCCTGCGCGAAAACCTGCAGCTGGCCCGCCACGCAATGATCCCCGATGCAGAGATGGCCACGGCACTGGAACAGGCCGGGTTACCCCTCGACGCGCCCGAGCTCCCCGACGGCCTGGACACCGCCATCGGCGAGGCCCGGCACGGCCTCTCCGGCGGCCAGGCCCAGCGGGTCGCCGTCGCGCGCGCACTGCTCTCCGGGCACCGCCTCTGGCTGCTCGACGAACCGACCAGCGCGCTCGACGTGGAGACCGAAGAGGCACTCCTGGACACGCTGTTCCGGCTGGCCGACACCCGTGGCCTGACGCTGGTGATCGCGAGCCATCATGCCGCCATCCACCGGCGCTGCCCGCAACAGCTGGAGCTGGCGCCGGTCACGCCGGAGACACCCCATGCGTGACGAAACCCGCGCCAACCTCGCCTTTCTGCACCGCGTCTTCCGCCGGCGCCGCGTCTGGTACTGGGGCGCCTGGGGCCTGCTGGCATTGACCTGGATCGCCGGGATCGCCCTGCTGGCGCTGTCCGGCTGGTTTATCACCGCGACCGCGCTGGCCGGCGCCGGACTTCTGGCCACCCTGGACCTCTACGTACCTTCCGGTGGCATCCGCACCGCCGCGATCAGCCGCACCCTGGCACGCTATTTCGAGCGTCTGGTCAGTCACGAGGCGGTGCTGCGCAGCCTGGCCGATCTGCGCGGCCACAGCTTCCGCGGGCTCGCCGCACTGCCCATGGCACGCGTTCGCGCCTACCGCAGTGGCGACCTGCAGACCCGCCTGACCAGCGACATCGACACCCTCGATGGGATGCCCCTGCGGGTGGTCGGACCGATGGTCGCCGCCGCCATCAGCCTCGTGGTCACGCTGGTCATCGCGATCTGGCTGGCGCCCTGGCCCGCCGCGGCCGTGCTCGCCGTCTCCGGTCTTGCAACACTTGCCGTCTCCGCGCTGCTCGCGCTGGCCGGGCAGCGCCGAAGCCATGCGCTGGTGCAGGCCCGGGCACGCGAACGCATCGGGCTGTTCGACTACATTGGCGGCCTGGCCGAGCTTCTGGCCTACAACCGGGCCCGCGAACACGAGGCCTCACTGCGCCGCGAGAACGCGACCTACGCGCGCCAGCAACGCGCCCAGGAGGCGTTCGGCGTTGGGTCTGAACAGGCCGTGCAGGCCGTGGTCGGCGCATCCGCGCTGCTGATGCTGGTCCTCGCCCTGGGCTGGTACCGCGACGGGACCCTGAGCGCGCCTGTGGCGGTACTGCTGCCGCTGATGACCCTGGGATTGGGCGAGGTCCTCGGCAGCCTGCCCGGGGCGTGGTGGCGTGCCGGCGAGAGCCTGAAGGCCGCCGGGCGCGTGCAGCATCTCGAAGCAGCCGGGCAGGCCCCGGCAGGGGCCGCACGCCCGGCCCCTGCCGGCCACGCCCCCGTGCTGCAGGCCCACGGCCTGACCATCGGCTTTCACCGCGAACGCCCGCTGCTCGGCCCCCTGGACCTCACCCCCGCGCGCGGCCGTCCGCTGGTGATCAGCGGGGCCAGCGGGCGCGGCAAGAGCACGCTGCTGGACACCCTCGCCGGCGAACTGCCGCCCCTGACCGGGCGCATCGCGCTTGGCGGCGACGATCTCGATCGAATCTCGGCCGACACCCGGTACCGCCATCTCAGCTACCTGCCTCAGGGGCTGCAACTGCCGGACACCTCCCTCCGCGACATCCTGGAGCCGCGTCACACACATCTCAGCGATGCGGCCCTGTGGGAGGCTCTGGAGCAGGTGGATCTGGCGGATGCCGTGCGTGGCACGGAAGAAGGCCTGCACTACCGCATCGGCGAAGCTGGCTCGTACCTCTCCGGCGGCCAGCGGCGCCGGCTCGCCCTGGCGGCGATCCTCCTTCAGGACCGTCCCGTCGTCCTGCTCGATGAACCCTTCGCCGGCCTCGACCCGAGGACCCTCGAGCGCGTACTGTCCCGCATCGGCCCGTGGCTGAACCAGCGCCAGTGCCTGCTCGTGACCCACGCCCCGGAATCCCTGCCGCGCGACTGGCCCCGCCTCGATCTCGGCCGCCCCGCCCCCTCCTGAACCCGGACCGAAGGGATACCCCGCAGTCGAAATGCGAACAGCGCCGCGCAGACCTCGTCGCCGGGGAATATAGAGAGTAAGGGTGTGACGGTCGGTTCCGCCGCCCGCCCTCCGGCGTGCTGGCCCCGCAGGGCGCCAATGGTCGAACCATCGTTCTCATATCTCGGGTTCGAATCCCGGAAACCTCGGGGGCCAGACGTGCAAAAGGGGCCACTTGGGCCCCTTCACAGGATTTGGCGGAGAGTGAGGATTACGCCCGGCTGCGCCGGTCGCCCTTCGGGCCGCCTTCGCTGCGCTGCGGCGTTCCGGTGTCGCTGCGCGCCACCGGTCGAACCATCGTTCTCATATCTCGGGTTCGAATCCCGGAAATCTCGGGGGCCAGACGTGCGAAAGGGGCCACTTGGGCCCCTTTGCGGTATTTGGCGGAGAGTGAGGGATTCGAACCCTCGATGGGCTTTTGACCCATACTCCCTTAGCAGGGGAGCGCCTTCGACCGCTCGGCCAACTCTCCGGAAACGCGGCACAGGATACGTTCTTGGGCAGCCAAATGAAAGGCCCGCAGGCGGTGATCCGCCTCCGGGCCCTGACATTGCCTGCCGAGGGTTCAGTCGTCGCGTGCGCCTGCGGCCACACCCCCGGCCCCGGTACTACCACCGCCACCGGAGTTCTCCCCGCCGCCGTCACCGCCGGCGACGTTCGATTCGCGCTGGATGCGCTGAAAGATCTCCTCGCGATGGACCGCGACGTCCTGGGGCGCGTTGATGCCGATGCGGACCTGATTGCCCTTGACCCCCAGGACGGTGACGGACACATCCTCGCCGATCATGAGGGTCTCGCCCACACGTCGAGTCAAAATGAGCATGCTCTTCTCCGCAGTGCCTGTGTCGGACGGAGTCGGTCGTCCGGTAACCGTTTTACGGTCTGTCATCCTTAACCGTCCTCCTGTTGACCGGCTGGGTCGTGTTCGAGTTCAAATGCATCGTGCAATGCACGTACCGCAAGTTCGAGGTACTTCTCATCCACCACCACGGAGATCTTGATTTCCGAGGTGGAGATCATCCGGATGTTGATGGTTTCGCGCGACAGGGCCTCGAACATCTTGCTGGCGATGCCGGCGTGCGAGCGCATGCCGACGCCCACCACCGAGATCTTCACGATGTGGGTGTCGCCTGCGACCTCGCGGGCGTTGAGGTCCCTGGCCGCCGCCTGCAGGATCTCGAGGGCCTTGTCGTAGTCGTTGCGATGAACCGTAAAGGTGAAGTCGGTGGTCTGATCCGCGCCCACGTTCTGCACGATCATGTCCACCTCGATATTGGCCTCCGCGATCGGGCCGAGGATGCGATGCGCGACCCCCGGCTGATCGGGGACGCCCTGAATCGTCAGCTGGGCCTCGTTCTGATTGAACGCGATACCCGCAACCAGCGCCTGTTCCACCTGCGCATCCTCCTCCGTGGTAATCAGGGTCCCCGGTCCTTCCTCGAACGAGGACAGCACTCGTAACGGGACGTTGTACTTGCCGGCGAATTCCACCGCCCGGATCTGCAGCACCTTGGAACCGAGGCTTGCCATCTCCAGCATCTCCTCGAAGGTGATGCTGTGCAACCGGCGGGCATTCGGGACCAGGCGCGGATCGGTGGTGTAGACGCCGTCGACATCCGTGTAGATGCGGCACTCGTCGGCCTTGAGCGCCGCGGCCAGCGCGACTGCGGTGGTATCCGAGCCCCCCCGGCCCAGGGTGGTGATCGCACCGTGTTCGTCCACGCCCTGGAAACCGGCCACGACCACCACGCGCCCGGCGTCCAGGTCGCCCCGCACGCGGGCATCGTCGATGCTGCGGATGCGCGCCTTGTTATGCGCGCTGTCGGTGCGGATGGTCACCTGCGCGCCGGTGTAGGAGCGCGCGTCGCAGCCGCGCGCCTCCAGCGCCATCGCCAGCAGCGCGATGGTGACCTGCTCGCCGGTGGACAGCAGCACGTCCAGCTCGCGGCCATCCGCCCGCGGGTTCAGCGCGTGGGCGAGCCCCAGCAGACGATCGGTCTCGCCGCTCATCGCGGAGACCACGATCACCAGCTGGTGCCCTTCCTCGCGCAGTTTCAGGGCGCGTTCCGCGACCGCCTGGATGCGTTCGGGCGAGCCCACCGAGGTGCCGCCAAATTTGAGTACCAGCAACGCCATTTGAAGATTCCGTTCCGTGCCCGGCCCTTGCGGCCGTCCGGACAGGGCGCACCCCATCCATTAGCGTTTACTTAAAAGGCCACCATTAGACAACAAAATATCCGTCGTTGCGAGGCCCGTCAGCGGCGGCGCTATCCCAAGGAGATCGCCGCGGCGCTGCGCGCCTCGCGATGAAAAGACCACCGTCGTTGCGAGGCCCCGTCAGGGGCCGCGGCAACCGCCGTCCGAAACCACCGGAACCACCCGCCTTCCAGCGCCGGGGCAACCCCTGGAGATCGCCGCGGCGCTGCGCGCCTCGCGATGACGGCTGCGCAGACTCGTGGCCGATCAGGCGCGTTCGCGTACCCAGTCGGCGACCGAGGCCAGCGCGGCATCCAGCTTGTCCGGGCTCTGACCGCCAGCCATCGCCATGTCCGGGCGGCCGCCGCCCTTGCCGTCCACCTGCGCGGCGACATGACCGACCAGGTCGCCGGCCTTGAACTGGCCGGTCTCGGCCTTGGTGACGCCGGCCACCAGGCTGACCTTGCCCTCGCCGGTGGCGGTACCCAGGACCACGACCGCCTTGCCGAGTTTCTGCTTGAGCTGGTCGACCATGTCGCGCAGGGCCTTGGGCTCCACGCCTTCGACCTTCGCGGCCAGCACCTGCACGCCGCCGACCTCCTGCGCCTGCGAGGCCAGATCGCTGCCGGCCTGGCTGGCCAACTTGCCCTTGAGCTGTTCGATCTGCTTTTCCAGTTCGCGCGAGCGCTCCTGCAACTGGGCGACCTTGTCGGCCGCCTCGCCACGCCCGGCGCGCAGGCGATCGGCGATCGCATCCAGGTACCCGAGCTGCTGGTCGACCCAGCGCAGCGCCACCTCGCCGGCCACCGCCTCGATACGGCGAATACCGGCCGCCACCCCGCCCTCGGAGGTGATGCGGAACAGGCCGATGTCGCCGGTACGATCCACATGCGTGCCGCCGCACAGCTCCACGGAGGTGCCAATCTTCAGCACCCGGACCTGATCGCCGTACTTCTCGCCGAACAGCGCGACCGCGCCGGACTCCATCGCCGACTCGATGTCCATCACGCGGGTATCGGTGGCCTCGTTGGCCAGGATCTCGGCGTTCACCTGGGCCTCGATGGCACGCAGCTGCTCGTCGGTCAGCGGCTCCATGTGGGTGAAGTCGAAGCGCAGGCGCTCCGGGTCCACCAGCGAACCTTTCTGCTGGACGTGGTCGCCCAACTGGTCGCGCAGGGCCTTGTGCAGCAGGTGGGTCGCCGAGTGATGGCGACGGATGTTCTCGCGGCGCGGGCCTTCGACCGCGGCCTGTAGCGTCTGGCCGACCTCCAGCGTGCCGGCGCGGACCTGGCCGACATGGATGTGCGCCGCGCCCTGCTTGCGGGTATCAGCGACCTGGAAGCGCACCCCGGAGCCACTGAGCGTGCCGACATCGCCCACCTGGCCGCCGGACTCGCCGTAGAACGGCGTGCGGTCCAGTACCACCAGGCCCTCGGCCCCGACCTCGAGTCGTTCGACCGGCTCGCCGTTCTGGTACAGCGCGACCACGCGACCCTCGTCGTCGACGGTCTCGTAACCGGAGAATGTGGTCTCGAGATCGACCTGCGGCAGGCCGCCGTCGTCCATGGAGAAGTGGCTGGCGGCGCGGGCCCGGGCGCGCTGGTCGGCCATCGCGGACTCGAAGCCCGCCATGTCCAGTTCCAGGCCACGCTCGCGGGCGATATCGCCGGTCAGGTCCACCGGGAAGCCGTAGGTGTCATACAGCAGGAAGATGGTCTCGCCCGGGATCACCTGGCCTTCGAGATCACGCAGGTCGTCCTCGAGGATCTTCATGCCCTTGTCGAGCGTCTCCAGGAACTTGCGCTCTTCCTTCTCCAGCACCTTCTCGACCTGCGCCTGCGCCTCGGCCAGCTCCGGGAAGGCCTCGCCCATCGCGCGCACCAGGTCGCCGACCATCTGATAGAGGAAGGCGTCCTGCGCGCCCACCTTGAAGCCATGGCGCGCGGCGCGACGGATGATGCGGCGCAGCACGTAGCCACGGCCCTCGTTTGACGGCAGCACGCCGTCGGTAATCAGGAAGGCGATGGAGCGGATGTGGTCGGCGATCACGCGCAGCGAGGCGGAATCGCTCTCCTTCGCCCCGGTCACGCGCGCGGCGGCCGCGATCAGGTCCTGGAACAGGTCGATCTCGTAGTTGGAGTGCACGCCCTGCAGCACGGCGGCCAGGCGCTCCAGTCCCATACCGGTATCGACGGACGGGCGTGGCAGCGGGTTCAGCGTGCCGTCCGCGTCGCGGTCGTACTGCATGAACACCAGATTCCAGATCTCGATGTAGCGATCGCCGTCCTCGTCCGGGGAGCCGGGCGGGCCGCCCTCGACCTCCGGACCGTGGTCGTAGAACACCTCGGTGCAGGGGCCGCAGGGGCCGGTGTCACCCATCTGCCAGAAGTTGTCGGAACCGCCATCGGGGTCGTCGCCGATGCGGATGATGCGCTCGGCCGGCACCTGGATCTCGTTCGCCCAGACGCTGTAGGCGTCGTCGTCGGTCTCGTAGACCGTGACCCACAGCTTCTCCGGCGGCAGGCCAATGGACTCGGTCAGGAACTGCCAGGCGTAGTGGATCGCGTCGCGCTTGAAGTAGTCGCCGAAGCTGAAGTTGCCCAGCATCTCGAAGAACGTGTGGTGGCGCGCGGTATAGCCGACGTTCTCGAGGTCGTTGTGCTTGCCGCCCGCGCGCACGCAGCGCTGCGTGGACACCGCCCGGGTATACGGACGCTTCTCGCGCCCGAGGAACACATCCTTGAACTGCACCATGCCCGCGTTGGTAAACAGCAACGTGGGATCATTGCCCGGTACCAGCGGGCTGGACGGCACGATCGTATGGCCATGCCCTTCAAAGAATTCGAGGAAACTCCGGCGAATGTCGGCGCTTTTCATGCGGTTCCGGTGAGCGTTGGGGTCAAACCCGGAATGCTATCACGCAAGCGCCCCAGCCGCGTATCGCCGGGCCCGCCTTCGGGCCATGCTTCCGGTGCTCGGGAAGTGCATTGTGGGAGCGGCCTTGGCCGCGAAAACGCCAGCATAACCATCGGCGGGAGCATTCGCGGGCAAGCCCGCTCCCACATCAATCCCTGGATGATGCGTCTTTCCAGGCGGCGAGGGCCTGGTGGGCGACGCCGCCGGGGAAGCCGCGGCCGGCCAGGTGGCGGAGCATGCGGGCCTCGTCCTCACGGGTCTCGGGGGGGTGGCGGAAGTGGCGTTCGAGCTGGCCGCGGGCCTGATCGGTCCAGTCGACCTCCAGGGCATCGAGGGCGGCATTGACGGTATCGCTGCCGATACCGTTGTGGGCGAGTTCGGCGCGGATGCGCTGTTCGCCGTAGCCCTGCTCCGTGCGGTGGCGGGCGATGAAATCCGCGTAGCGGGTGTCGCTCAGGTAGTCGAGCTCGCGCGCGCGCTCGAGCGCGGTATCAACCGCATCCCGCTCGAACCCACGCTCGGCCAGCTTGCGGCTCAGCTCCAACGCGGAGTGTTCGCGCCGGACCAGCAACCGCAGGCCCGCCTCCAGCGCGGCCTCGGGGTCGGCCGGGTCAGCCCTGCTCCTCGACCGGGGCATCGACCGGCTCGTCCTCCGCCGCGGCCTTGTTGCGCTTCGGCAGCAGGCGGTCGCGCAGGGTCTTCTCGACTTCCTCGGCGATGTGCGGGTTGTCCTTCAGGTACTGGCGGGCGTTTTCCTTGCCCTGACCAATCCGCTCGCCGTTGTAGCTGTACCAGGCACCCGCCTTGTCGATCAGGCCTTCCTTCACACCCATCTCGATGATCTCGCCGACCCGCGAGATACCCTCGCCATAGAGGATCTCGAAGTAGGCCTCCTTGAACGGGGGCGCCATCTTGTTCTTCACGACCTTTACGCGGGTCTCGTTGCCGATCACCTCGTCGCCCTTCTTGATCGCGCCGATGCGGCGGATATCCATGCGCACGGAGGAATAGAACTTGAGCGCATTGCCGCCGGTGGTGGTCTCGGGGCTGCCGAACATCACGCCGATCTTCATGCGGATCTGGTTGATGAAGATCACGAGCGTGTTGGAGCGCTTGATGTTGGCCGTGAGCTTGCGCAGCGCCTGCGACATCAGCCGCGCCTGCAGGCCGACGTGCGAATCGCCCATCTCGCCCTCGATCTCGGCCTTGGGCGTGAGCGCCGCCACCGAGTCGACGATCACCACGTCCACCGCGCCCGAACGCACCAGCATGTCGGCGATCTCCAGCGCCTGCTCGCCGGTATCCGGCTGCGAGACCAGCAGATCGTCCACGTTCACGCCCAGTTTCTCGGCGTAGGTCGGGTCGAGCGCATGCTCGGCGTCCACAAACGCGGCGGTACCGCCGGCCTTCTGCGCCTCGGCCACCACCTGCAGGGTCAGGGTCGTCTTGCCCGAGGACTCCGGGCCATAGATCTCGACCACGCGCCCGCGCGGCACGCCGCCAATCCCGAGCGCGATATCCAGCGCCAGGGAGCCCGTGGAGATGGCCGGCACATCCACCGCCTGCTGATCGCCCATGCGCATCACCGCGCCCTTGCCGAATTGGCGTTCGATCTGCCCCAGTGCGGCGGTCAGGGCCTTCTTGCGATTCTCGTCCACGGTTTGCCTCCCGATACTTGCAGCGATGGTTTCCGACCCGTTGCGGGCCGGATACGGGGCCGCAGTATCCCACAGGGCGGGGAACGACCCAACCCGGGATCCTGCGCGGATCAATGCCGGGCACGAAACCCGCCCCGAGCGGCGTCAGGCCGCCTCGTGGGCGAGCAGTTCGCTCAGGGCGTGGAGCATTGACTGCAGACGAACGGCGTGGCGTTCGCCGGGGAAATGGCGGGTCGCGACGCGCACCTCCTGGCCGCGCGTCTGCCAGCCGAAGCAGACCGTACCGACCGGCTTGTCCGCGGTCCCGCCACCGGGCCCGGCGATCCCGGTGACCGAGAGCGCATGATCCGCATCGCAGCGGGCCAGTGCGCCCTCGACCATCGCGCGGGCCACGGCCTCGCTGACCGCGCCGTGTTCCGCGATCAATTCGGCCGGGACCCCGACCATCGCCGTCTTGGCCGCGTTGGAGTACGCCACCCAGCCGCATTCGAACCATTGCGAGCTGCCCGGAACATCGGTCATCGCCTGGGCGATGCCGCCACCGGTGCAGGATTCCACGGTGCATAGACGCTCGCCCCGTGCCATCAGGCGCTCGCCCAGGTCGTACACCAGCGCGGAGAGGCCGGGGGCGTCGGTTTCCCCCGAAGTCAGGATCGTGCTGCTGGATGCGGCGGTCATGGCGCGATCATCCCTCCGTATCGAAGGCGACCGCAACCCGCCAGCCGCCGCCATCGGCTGGATCGACGGCGTCGCAGCGCACCACGCGGCCGTGGCGTTCCAACCCCGCCAGGCGGCCATCGGGACTTGGCACCACCACGCTGACATCGACCCCCGGGTCGGTCTCGCGCTGGACCACGAACGCACAGCCCGTCGCCGACAGGTCCTCCAGCCGCACCGCGACCGACTCGCCGCTGGAGCACCAGGTCATGCGCGCCTCGCCCTGCACCTGCATCCGCCGGTGATTGCGCCGATCCTCTTCCCCGATCATGTTCGCCCCTCCCTGACGTGGCGTCCGCCGCACGGCCTCGAGTGTGGCACAACATGCCAGGCCAGACCCACCTGCCATGTGGCGCGCTGCATCCGTATACTGCGCGTTTGCCCGGATCGAGCGCAGCCGAACCGATGAGCACCGCCGAACCCCTTTCCGCCCATACCCCGATGATGCAGCAGTACCTCGGCATCAAGGCCGAGTACCCGGACACGCTGCTGCTCTATCGCATGGGCGATTTCTACGAGCTGTTCTACGACGATGCCGAGCGCGCGGCCTCGCTGCTCGACATCACCCTGACCCGGCGCGGCGAGTCCGCCGGGCAGCCGATCCCCATGGCCGGGATCCCGGTGCACACCCTGGAGAGCTATCTCTCGCGCCTGCTGAAGCTGGGCGAGAGCGTGGCCATCTGCGAGCAGACCGGCGCGGTAGGCGCGCAGAAGGGCCCGGTCAAACGCGAGGTGGTGCGCATCGTCACCCCCGGCACGGTTACCGAAGAGGCCCTGCTGGAGGCCCGCAGCATCAACCGGCTGGTCGCCGTCTGCCCCGCCGGCTCGGCCGCAATCAAGGGCCGCAAGGAGGGCTACGGGATCGCCAGTCTGGAGTTCGCCAGCGGCCAGTTCCGCCTGCTGGAGGTGCGCGACGCGACCGAACTGGCCGCCGAGCTGGCGCGTCTGGACCCGGTGGAATGCCTGATCCCCGATCAGGCCGCGCCGATCCCCGGGATCGACGGATTCGCGCCACAACGCCACGCGGACTGGCACTTCGACGGCGTCTCCGCGCGGCGCGTGCTCACCACACACTTCGGCACCCGCGACCTCTCCGGCTTCGGCTGCGACGGCCTCGACCTCGGCATCGCCGCCGCCGGCGCCCTGCTCGCCTACGTGCAGAACCGCTATCGCGGCGATCTCGCCCACATCACCGGTCTGGCGCACGAACTGCGCAGCCAGATGCTGGTGCTCGACCCGGCCACCCGCCGCAACCTGGAACTGACCCGGACGCTCGGCGGCGAACGCCAGGGATCGCTGCTGGCCCTGCTGGACACCACCCGCTCGGCGATGGGTTCGCGCCGGCTGCTGCAGTGGCTGCACCAGCCGCTGCGCGACCGCGCCATTATCCGCGAGCGCCAGACCGCCATCACCGCGCTGCTGGAGGCCGGCGCCACCACGCCCCTGCGCGAGGCCCTGGCCGGTAGTGCGGATGTCGAACGCATCCTGTCGCGCATCGTCCTCGGCAGCGCGCGCCCACGCGACCTGACCGCCCTGCTCGCGAGCCTCGAACGCCTGCCGCCGCTGCACCAGGCCCTGACGCCCGTGGCCGGGAACAGCGACGCCCTGCAGGCCCTGCATCAGGCCCTGGCCCCGGAGGCCGACCTGAGCACCACTCTGGCCGCCGCGCTGGTCGAGGAGCCCCCGCTGCGCGTCACCGACGGCGGCATGATCCGACCGGGCTTCGATGCCGAGCTGGACCGCCTGCGCGCACTGGAGCACGACGCCGACTCGTTCCTGCGCGAGATCGAGGCACGCGAGCGCGAGGCCACCGGCATCCCCACCCTGAAGGTCGCCTACAACCGCGTGCACGGTTACTACATCGAGGTCTCGCGCACGCGCTCGGCGGAGCTGCCCGGACGCTTCATGCGCCGCCAGACCCTGAAGAACGCCGAGCGCTACACCACCGAGGAACTCAAGCGCTTCGAGGACGAGATCCTCTCCGCCCGCGAGCAGGCGATGGCCCGCGAGCGCGCCCTGTTCGACGGCCTGATCACCGAGCTTCAGGGCCGCGCCCCGCGCCTGCGCGCCATCGCCGACGCGCTCGCCGAACTGGACGCCCTCGCCTGCCTGGCCGAGCGCGCCCAGCGCCTGGACTGGCACTGCCCGGAACTGGTGGAGAATCCCGGCATCCGCATCGAGCAGGGGCGCCACCCGGTGGTGGAGGCCGGTCTGGACGCGCCGTTTGTCGCCAACGACACCGAACTGGACCCCGAAGAGCGCCGCCTGCTGGTGATCACCGGGCCCAACATGGGCGGCAAGTCCACCTACATGCGCCAGACGGCCCTGATCGTGCTGCTGGCCTGCATGGGCAGCTTCGTGCCGGCCGCGCGGGCGCAGATCGGGCCGGTGGACCGCATCTTCACCCGCATCGGGGCCTCCGACGACCTGACCTCCGGGCGCTCCACCTTCATGGTGGAGATGACCGAAGCCGCGAATATCCTGCACAACGCCGGTCCCGAAAGCCTGGTGCTGATGGACGAGATCGGGCGCGGCACCAGCACCTTCGACGGGCTGGCGCTCGCGCTGGCCTGCGCCGAACGCCTGGCGCGCCACAACCGCGCGCTGACCCTGTTCGCCACGCATTACTTCGAGCTGACCGCACTGGCCGAACGCGAAGCGGCCGTGGCCAACGTGCACACCGACGCCATGGAGCACGAACACAGCATCGTGTTCCTGCACCAGGTCCGCGAGGGGCCGGCCAACCAGAGCTACGGGTTGCAGGTCGCGCAACTGGCCGGGGTACCGGCCGACGTGCTGAAACTCGCCCGCACCCACCTGCGCGAGCTGGAGGACCGCGCCGCGGCCGCCGACTCGCCCCAGCTCGGCCTGTTCACCGCGCCGCCCGGGCCAGCGGCCGCCGAGCCGGAGCCCGAGGCGCGCCCCGCGCCGGCCCCGGAAGAACGCGCCCTGAAGGCCCTGTTCGACACCCTGGACCCGGACGAGATGTCCCCGCGCGAGGCCCTGGACGCGCTCTACCGCATGAAGGACGCGCTGCGCAACCCGGATTGACGCGCTCGTTGTGCGGTCCTGAAGGGGCCGTGGCAACCACTTTCGGAACCATCGGAATTCACCGAGGGACCCCGCGCCGGGGGTCCACCGAGAGATCGCCACGTCGCTTCGCTCCTCGCGATGACGGAGAAGGGGATGGCCGCTCCTGGCAATGATGGATTAAGGGGAGGGTTGCGCCCTGCGATGAGGGGTTGAGGAGTGACCACTCCTTGCGGTGACGAGATGGTTTCCCTGTCATTGCGAGGTCCCGGAAGGGCCGCGGCAATCGGTCCGCCGCTGGCGCGAAGCCCCCGAATGTGGCCAGGGTTCGCCCGGGATTCCCGACAGCCGCGGGGGAGGCGTTACAATGCGGCGAAATCCTGCCGGCTGTCGGTGCCACGGCCGGTTCACGCTCGGCCAGGGCGGTCAGCGGAAACGACCGGTCACAAGACTGAACAAAAAGGGAGAAACACCATGACGTTCGTCGTTATCGATAACTGCATCAAGTGCAAGTACACCGACTGCGTCGAGGTCTGCCCCGTCGACTGCTTCCACGAAGGCCCGAACTTCCTGGCCATCGATCCGGACGAGTGCATCGACTGCACCCTGTGCGAACCGGAATGTCCGGCCGAAGCCATACTGCCAGAGGACGACGTACCAGAGGACCAGATGCATTTCATCGAGCTGAATGCCGAGCTCTCGCGCACCTGGCCGGTGATCACCGCGCGCAAGGACCCGCCGGAAGACGCCGAGGAATGGGACGGCGTCGAGAACAAGTTGCAGTACCTGGAACGCTAATCCGGGAACGGACGGCTGCGGGCCCTCGCGCGTGCGGCCGTCTTAACCGCTTGCAAACGCCCGCCTGAGCTCAGGCGCGCTCGCCGTCGATCCGGAAACGCTCCATCCCCGCGCCCAGATCCTGGCTCAGACGCTGGAGCTGGTCCGCCACCTCGCGGCTGGCGACCGAATCCTCGGCCACCGCTCGGGCGACCTCCGACACGTGCTCCACATTCTCCGCGGTTTCGCCCGTCACGCGGGTCTGCTCCTCGGCGGCCAGGGCAATCTGGTCGTTCATCTGCCGGATATGGGTCACGGCGTCGGCAATAGCCTGCAGGGCATGCGTGGCCTCACGTACCCGATCCACCCCGGCCGCCGCCTGCTCGCCGGCCTCGCGGCTCGCCACCTCCGCGCGCCTGGCGCCTTCCTGCAGGCGTTCGACGATACCCCGAATCTCCTCGGTGGACTCACCGGTCTGCGAGGCCAGCCTACGCACCTCGTCGGCTACCACCGCAAAGCCACGGCCCTGCTCGCCGGCCCGTGCCGCCTCGATAGCGGCGTTCAGGGCCAGGAGGTTGGTCTTTTCGGCGACTGATTGAATAACCTCGAGCACACCGCCCACCGTCTCCGCCTGGGCCACGAGATCGCGCACCCCGGCGCCGGACGTCTCCACCTGCTGCGCCAGGGACTCGATCTTGGCAACCGTATCCTGCAGCTCCGCCCGTACACTACGCCCCTGTTCATCCGCGCTGCCGGTGGCCGCCGCGGCATCGCGGGCATGGCCCGAGACCTCGCGCGCGCTGGCCTCCATCTCGGTAACCGCCGATGCGATCTGATCGGTATTCGACTGTTGGCTTTGCGCCGCCTGTTCGCTGCGGTTGACCGTCGTCCCCAACCGTGCCGACATCTCCCCCAGGGCCGAGGCGGTCGCACGAGTCTCCAGCACCGCACGCCGCACCGCGCCGAGGTAATCGCCCAGTTGCCGGGCAATGGCGCTATGCCCCTGCGCCGCATCCAGGCTCAGGTTCACAACACCATCCCGGACCTGGAGCTGAGCAGTGATGGCATGCAGTTCCTCGGCTTCTTGGCCCTCGCGATGCAGCAGCCGGGCCATGTACACCAGCAAGCCGGTCTGGAACACCACGAACGCCGCGTGCAGCATCACCAGCCCCAGCCCGTGTGCGTGGCCCGCGTGCGGCGGGAAGACGTAAACCCCCACCCCGGCCTCCTGCAGGTAATGAAACGACAGGTGATGGACCGCGATCACGGCCGCGGCAAGTACCAATACACGCCAGTCGCGGTAGTAGAGCAGGAAGGCCAGCAGCACGAAGATCGCGAAGTGCATCTCGATCATGCCCTGCCCCTGATGGATCATCAGCGCCGCAAAGCCCATCAGGAAACCGCCATTCACCAGCCGGTTAAGAAGGCTCCCGGGTGATGCCCACAAAAGCGTCCCCGCGATGGCCAGCGCCGGCAGGCCGAACGCGAGCGCGGCGGTCAGGGTGCCGTGCCAGGCGGAAAGCCCCAGTGTCAGGATGAAGAGAAATCCCATGACCGCGACCATGATGCGATCGCCCTGGCGATGCAGACGGTCAAGGGTGAAGGCGTCGGTCGTCATGTCGTGAACCCAAGGCAGTGCCGAGCGCGGAATGCACCTCGGTCCAGATTACGGATAGAGCGGCGGGCACCGGCGCGGGTTCCCGATCCCGGGGCCCGGACGCACATAACGCCCTCCATATATTGCGATAACGGCACGCTGCCGGAAGACTTGAGCGCGCACGGCCCGCTGCAGTCGCCTGCCGGCATGCGGCATCGCTGCAAGACCCGGCGCGGTTTGCCAGCAGCTGCCGTACCGGAGTAGCGCGTCAGCGCGGCAGTCACTGCATCGGCTCCGCACAGCGCGCGGCCCGAGCACAAGTGCAAGACCCAGCCAGCCTCCCCGTGGAGATCCGGGGGCCATGTCTCGCTGGCGGATCAGTCCGGATTCACCCGCTTTTCTCATGTATTTCCGTCGCTTACGGAATTTGTCAACGCAAGCGACGTGAACCGGTGTTCCATCAGCGGTACAGATGACCCTGAGCGTAGCCAGTGAATGCATCCCAAGCCATTGAAATAAAAAAGAACTGACCATCTGGCCCAAGCCTTGCAGAAAATTGGACCGTAATGCCCAGTGCCAGGCACCGGGTCATTACGACGTCCACAAATGCAGTTCCGCTATCACAAGGAGATTCATCATGGACTTCAAAAAAACGCTTATTGCTTCCACGATCGCACTTGCCTTCGGCCTGAGTTCCGGTCTGGCACTGGCCAATCCGACCAACACGGCGGAAGGCGAGGTCGGCGACCAAACCGCTACCGCCTCCTCGACCGCCGACAATGGCGGCGCATCCGCGAACGAGAACTCGCTGGCGGTGGCGATCAATGACTCCGATCTGTCCGACAGTTCCGACAACAGCACCAGTGTGGCCGACTCCGGCAACACCACGGTCTCGGATTCGGGCAACGACAGCTCCGACAACAGTCTGAACATCGCCGACTCCGGCAACGACAGTTCGGACAACAGCACCAATGTGGCGGATTCCGGAAACACCACGGTCTCCGACTCGGGCAACGACAGTTCCGACAACAGCCTGAACATCGCTGACTCGGGCAACGACAACTCGGACAACAGCCTGAACATCGCCGACTCGGGCAATGACAACTCGGACAACAGCCTGAACATCGCCGACTCGGGCAATGACAACTCGGATAACAGCCTGAACATCTCCGATTCGGGCAACGACAGCTCCGACAACAGCTCGGCCAATGCCGACGACAACAGTGCCGCGGCCAACAACGGCTCCACTGCCAGCGTGACCCGCGATCAGAGCGACAACTCGGACAACAGCCTGGCGGTCATGGATTCCGGCAACAACACCGCCACCGACAGCTTCAACACCATGCTGCAGGTCAACGCGGTGGTGAGCCAGAACGAGCTGTCCGGCACGGTCACCGGGAACTATGTGGACATCGCCGAGGGTGCGCGCAACATCGCCCGCAACTCGATCGGTTCCGATTCCTTCGTGGCCCCCGCCGGCATCACCCAGGTCTCGCAGAACAGCGGGGCCAACAGCCTGACGCAACAGCAGGTATCGGTGCAGGCACACCTCAATCTGGGCAACTAGTCCGTGCCACGCGGCGGGTCCGAGACCCGTCGCGTCACGGCCCTGCACTGGAGAATCCGGTCATGCGCCTCCATCCGAGATATTCGCAATCCTTGTTCACCCGATCCTTGTTCACCCGATCCTTGTTCACCCGATCCTTGTTCGCTGCGATGCTGGGCACGCTGCTCCTGGCGGCCGGTTCCGCCAGCGCGGCCGACCCTCGCGACAGTCAAACAAACCTCGCCGCATCCGGCACGCTGGACCTTCAGGGCCTGACGACGGTGGATGCCGACACCCTCAACCAGCAACGGGCGCGCCAGGGGGTCAGCAACATCCAGCTGGGCCAGGTCCACTCCCAGATCGCCCTGCATGACAACGTCGTCATGGGCGGCCATGGCGGCACCAACCTGATCGCGCCGGGCGCGTTCGACAATGCCCGCGGGTTTTCCACCGTCATCCAGAACACCGGCCATAACGTGGCCATCCAGGAATCCATGATCGTGAACGTCACGATCCATCCGTGAACATGCGGCACCACCACCTTCTGCTTGCGCCGGGGATCCTGGTGCTTGCCCTGCTGGCACCCCAGGCGCTGCAGGCCCAGGCGGGCGGGGCGCAGGTTCCCGGGATGATTGGCAGCATGAACGTCCCGGTCGAGAGCATGAAGGCCCTGCGCTTTCGCTCGGTGGTCCCGCAGCAATACGACTTCAGCTGCGGCTCCGCCGCACTGGCCACCCTGCTCAGTTACCACTACGACCGGCCCACGGTGGAAACCACCACCTTTGACGGCATGTTCCGCCGCGGTGACCAGGACCTGATCCGGGCCCAGGGCTTTTCGCTGCTGGACATGAAGAACTACCTCGGGGCGGATGCCGGCCTGGCGGCGGACGGCTTCCGGATCGGCCTGGACGACCTGGAGGGGCTGGGCGTGCCCGCCATCGCGATGATCGAGACGCGCGGCTATCGGCACTTTGTGGTCATCAAGGGCCTGCGCGAGGGCGAGGTCCTGGTCGGGGACCCGGCCCTGGGATTGAAGAGCTACCGCCGACCCGAGTTCGAGGCGGTCTGGGTAAACGACATCCTGTTCATCATCCGCGAAGAGGTCGAGCGCGCCCGCGCGAACTTCAACGCCCCCCAGACGTGGGCCGCCATCACCCGCGCACCCGTCGAGGACGGCGTGGTGCGCCGCGACCTGGCCAGTTTCACCCTGAATCTGCCACGGGCCCGGGAATGGTAACGTCCATGGCCCCCATATCCCCGCAGCGATGCGATGCCTCGCCCCCCCGAGGGCCGCGGACCGGTTCGACGCTTGCCCGCCTGGCGCTTTGCATCCTCGCCGTCGGCCTGCCCGTCGCGGCCCAGGCACTGGAAACGCTTCCCGGCGCGGGTGACCCGCGGGTGGTCGCCGATGCGGTGCTGGCCGAGCAGCGCGGTGGCTTCTTCGGCCGCGACGGGCTGCAGATCGCGATCGGCCTGGAACAGATCACGGCCCTGAATGGCGAGATCCTGCACCAGAGCACGCTGCATCCACTGGGAACCCTTGGCGCCGCGACGAGCCACCCCTCCGCCGGTCGCATCACGATTCTCAACGCGACGGCGGGCCTCCCGGCACAGACGTTCGTCTCGGAAACGGCCAGCGGCCAGGGCTGGGTCACGACCATCCAGAACCAGCTGGACGGTCAGGCCATCCAGCACCAGACAATCCTGCAACTGGAGCTGCGCAACCTGCAGATGCCGCGCAGCGACCTTGGCCGGGCCCTGGAGCAGCAGCTAACCGACGGCGGTCGCGGCTGGTAGCCCCGCCGCCGTCGTTCGCGGCAGCGATCTCAGAAACGCATCGGCACCCGCACGGTCATCTGCACATCGGGCGCGGACTCGGTCACCCCCACCCCCAGCGAGAAGTTCAGGCTGGTGCGTTCAGTCAGGCGATGCGACACCCCCCAAAGCAGCGTCCCCACCTGGCGCCGACCAAACACGGGCTCCAGCCCGGGATCGTTCTCCACGCGGGTCCGAAACACCACGCTGTGGTCATAACCCAGGCTCATCGAGGTACGGTCATTCAGGCTGATGGCCATGCCGAGGCTGGCGCCGAAGGCGTCCCCCGGATCCACCGTGCCGTAGTCCGGACCCACATCCCGCTCGATATTCCACAGATAGCTGACGTTCGCGAACAGTACGGCGGGATCGGTCGGGTAGATCATGGTCACGCTGGGCTGCACGGCCCAGAAGCCGGATCCGGTGGGCTGTTCCAGGAAGATCTCGCCGAGCCGGTTCCCGTCCTCGTCCACGATCCGGCGTCGATCCACCGAGAACGGGTCCGTCCCGGTGCGGCTCTTTGCCTTCAGATTGCCGATAAAGAAAGGGCGCCCGCGATCGGCGGTGTTGAACTGGTAGGACAGCCCGAACTCGACATCCCCCAGGCCGCTGCCAGTGGACCCGGTCACCCGCTCCAGCTCCGTTCCTTCCAGGATGTCGCGCCGGCGCACCTGCTGTTCGCGGTAGACCCAGGGAATCTTGAGCCCGACCTCGAGCCGGTCGGTGAGCCCGTACCGCAATGCCACAGCGGCCGTCAGCGTGTCCCGTTCCGTCTCGCTGACATCGATCAGCCCGATCGCCAGGGCCGGGATGATGGTGAAGCCCTCGATCGAGACATCCAGCGCGCTGCTGTGCACATAGGCGAGCGAAGGCTCGATCACCCATTGCCCCTGCGGCGTCAGCATGCCGCGCTCCTCGAAGACCGTAACCTGCGGGCCCTGGTCCCTTGGCGCGTCCCCGACCGCCTCGCGGGGCTCCTGCGCGGCGACCGTGGCCGACAACCCCAGAAACAGCGGGACCAGCCCCGCCCCCCACCTCCCGACCCGGATCTTGTTCACGTGCGTTCTCCATGCCCCCTCGGGGCCGTGCAAACGGGAACACACCGGCCGCGCGCCCGACGGCGCACCGCGGCGTGCCCCCAGAACCGGGACCGCTCCATCGCGCCTGAACCCGGGGTTCAGTGCTTGGACGGACGCATCCCGTACTTGTCGAGCAGGCGATAAAGCGTCACCCGCCCTACTCCCAGCTCGCGTGCGGCGCGCGACAGGTTGTTGTCGCACTGCCCCAGCGCCCGCATCACCGTCTCGCGTTCCGCGCGGGCACGAGCCTGCGCCAGCGTCTCCCGGCCGCTGCCCTCGAGCGGCGCCGCAAGCCCCAGGTCCTCCGGCCGGATCAGGCGCCCGTCCGCCATGGTCACGGCCCGCTGAATACGGTTGACCAGCTCCCGGACATTGCCCGGCCAGCGATGGCTGTAGAGCGCCTGGATGGCCGCGCGGGTAAATCCGCGCAGACGCGGGTTCTGGCCACGAAACCGGTCGAAGTAGAAATGGGCCAGCTCCACCAGGTCGGCCCCACGCTCCCGCAACGGGGGCACGTCCAGCTGAATCACATTCAGGCGGTAATAGAGGTCTTCCCGGAATCGGCCGGCCTCTACGGCCTTGAACAGATCGACATGGGTCGCGGCCAGGACACGCACATCCACCTGGATCGGCTGCAGGCCACCCAGACGCAGCAGCGTCCCCTCTTGCAGGAAACGCAGCAGATTCACCTGCAGGTCGAGCCCCAGATCCCCGATCTCGTCCAGCAGCAGGGTCCCGCCATGGGCCAGCTCGAGCTGACCGATCTTGCGGCGGGTCGCTCCGGTGAATGCGCCGGCCTCGTGACCGAACAGTTCGGACTGGATCAACTGCGCCGGTAAAGCCCCGCAGTTGACCGCGACAAACGGACCCTCGCTGCGCCGCGACTGACGGTGCACCGTGCGAGCCGCAAGCTCTTTTCCGGTTCCACTTTCACCCTGGAAGAGCACCGGGGCGTCCGATCCCGCGACCCGGCTCAATTGCCGCGCAAGGGCCTGCATCGGAGCGCTGTGGCCGATAATGGGTCGGCCTTCGTCCCCCGATGGCAGGCCGGCGGCGGGCTCCGCGGGTGTCTCCAGAACGGCCATCCCGCAGGCGCGGCCCAGGGTCACTTCCAGGCGGGCCTGATCCAGCGGCCGGGTATGGAAGTCGTAGCAGCTGTCCCGGATCAGGTCGCGCAATTCCGGGCTCGGCAACAGCACCGGATCGACCAGGGCGATCCACTTCACGTGCTGGTGTGCGTGGACGAAGTCGACGAGCTGCGATGGCAGGGAGCGTCCCAGATCCAGAAGGCCGACCCGAACCCCGCCCAGATCGGGCCAGGGCCGGGGCATCGGGAACGTCAGGCGGCGCAGATGCCAGGCACTCGAAAGCTGCGGCACGGGAGTCCCGGGATGCCCGCCCATGTCCAGCCAGGCGACTTCACGGGGTGTGTCCGAGGAACACATCCGGTAGATCTCCGCACCAAAGTCCCGCGCGTCTCCTTCAGCGACGAGGATCCCGCTGCGCCTTACGGGCCACAAGGCCCCGTTGATCTTTCCTGATCCGGACATGGTCTTCCCCGCGTGTCCGAAAAAATCCCTGGCTCCCCGGTCCCGGAGAGACGCCCGTCACGTTTCGGAGTATAGGCCGGCATCGTCAAAAAACCGTGACAAACAGAAAACAGCAGGCCGCCGCCGCAGAAACCTGTCGAATTCACGACACCCGCGCCCTCGCCACGGCCGGCTCAACGCCTTCCCTCGGGCCGCGACGATCATCCAGACACAACCGGCATGGACCGCATGACGATGGCTTGCGGGCGGGCACACCCGCCCGATCAAGGCGCCGGCGCCCGGGCGGGAAACAGGTGCCGAGGGACCCACCACAGGTACAGGGCCATGCCGACCAACTCCACCAGCGACTGGAACACCACCACGACCACCGCCAACTCCAGTCCCTGCGGCAATGCCAGTGCGATCGGGAGCACAACGAAGGAGTTGCGCGATCCCAGGCTGA
The DNA here is from genome assembly GCF_000381305.1 of Thioalkalivibrio sp. ALE16. NCBI lineage: Bacteria > Pseudomonadati > Pseudomonadota > Gammaproteobacteria > Chromatiales > Ectothiorhodospiraceae > Thioalkalivibrio > Thioalkalivibrio sp. ALE16. Next base: position 289,040 of record NZ_KB906355.1, on the reverse strand, counting down.
AGGCGAGCACCCGCCCCTGTGCGACCGGCAGGCCGAACGCTCGCGCCAGCGCCCGCGCCAGCAGCGCCGCAACCACCAGGAAACCGGAAAAGATCAGCAACAACGGCAGCAGGACACCGACCCCGTCGAGCACCGTCTGGACCTGGGATGCGGCGACGATCAGCACCACCAGGGCCAGCAGCGGCACCGGCAACCACCCCAGGCCGGCGATCACGCGCCCGCGACCGGGATCTTCCCCGGCCCAGCGTTCGGTCAGATACGCCAGAACCAGCGGGACCAGGATCAGGCCGGCAAAGGCCTTCAGCACGTCTCCGCCGGCCAGAACCAGGGTGAACTCGCCACCGAAGAGCCACCACAGGTAGAGCGGCAACAGGGCGAGCTGCAGCAACAGCGAAAGGGGAGAAAAGGCGATCGCCCGGCGCGTGTCACCCCCACCCAGATGGGTGAAAGTAATGAACCAGTCGGTGCACGGCACCAGCAGCACCAGCGCGATACCCAGCAGGACCGCCGGACCGCCCGGCGCGACCTGAAGGATCGCCCAGACCAGCAGCGGGATCACCACAAAATTACCGATCACCGCCGCCGCGAGCAGGCGCGGCTCGCGAAACGCCGCGCCCAGATGGTTTAGCGGCGTCTGCGTGAACGTGGCGTACAGCAACAGCCCCAGCACCGGCCAGAGCACGGCATCCAGCATCGCCCCGAACTCCGGCTCGGACAGGCCCAAACCGAGCCCCAGGGCAATCGCCACCAGGTAGATCAGTACCTGGTATTGCTCCAGCCGCGCGCGCATTCACCAACGCCGCTCAAGGGCGGCGCACAGGAACTACCAGAGCCAGGTCTCGGGCTGCTCGATGGCGCGGTTGTCGTTGTTGGCCAGCAGGCCCTTGATGCAGCGCACCAGCAGCCAAATGATCAGGGCCAGGAAGATCAGGAAGCCGATGCCGATGGGCGTGGTGATGGCTCCGATCACGGCAAACAGCAACCCGATCCAGAAGGTGCGGATCTGATAGGTGAAGTGGGAGACGCTGACGCTATCGGCCTCGCCACGCTTCATATAAGCGATGATCAGGCCGGCGATCGCGGTGAGCGCGGTCAGGAAGCTCACCAGGTACAGCACGTACACCACGGTGACCATCGTAACGTCCTTGCGCGGCCCGGCTGCGGGCTCGCTGACGTCGCTGCGCACGACTTCCGGCTTGGGATCTTCGGACACCTGGCACCTCCTGTGGGTTGGGTCACGCCGCCAACTTAACAGACTTGCCGGTTCCCTACCCGGGCCCGCCGAGCACGATGAGGACGATGCCCGCCAGGGCGAAGACGAAACCGGTCAGTTGCACCCGCGACATGCGCTCGGCCTGGAAAAAACGCGCCATCAGCGCGGTCGGGGCCGGCGACAGCGCCCCTGCCACCGCGATGATCGACAGCAGGCCCATGCGCACGGCCACGACAAAGGCGAGCGTCGCCGCGGCCTGGAACAGACCGGCCAGCGACAGCAGCACCAGCGTGGAGCGGCTCATCCCGGTCTGCGGCCGGCGCACCAGCATCACCGCCAGCAGCGCCAGCGCGCCCACCGCCGAGGTCGCCACCACCGGCCACAGCGGCGAGCCCGCCTCGGCCTCGTTCAGGAACACGAAGACCAGCCCGAAGCAGACGCCGGCGATGGTCGCGTCCACCAGCCCGCGCACCGGGTGCGCCCCCCGGGCCAGCGCCATCAGGCCACGCACGGGCTCGTCCAGGCGGCGTGGACTCGCCTTGCGCGAACCGCCGGAGATCATCCCGATCGCGATCACGATGGCCGCGATCCCGGCCAGCGCCAGCGGGCCCGGCTGCTCGCCCATCACCAGCCCGACCAGCAGCGGCACCAGGGCCGAGATCACGCCTGTCACGGCGGCGACCAGCCCCATCGAGCCCTCGGCCAGGCCGTGGTAGTAGGCCAGCAGCCCGAGGGCCAGGGCGAGCCCCGAGGCTCCGCCCCAGATCAGGGCCTGGGTCCCGGGCAAACCCGCCAGCGGGAGAGCGATCACCAGCAGGACGACGGTGGCCAGGATCTGCGAATAGCAGGCGACCACCAGCGCCGGGATGCGCCGGGAGGCCAGGCCGCCAAAGAAGTCGCCAGCGCCGAAGCCCAGGGCCGTCAGCAGGCCGAGGAAAAAGGCCATGTCAGCCCCGGCCCGGGCTCGGAAGCCTCATGCGCGTGGCTTACTCGACGGCCTCGGCGAGCAGGTCCTTCAGGGCCTCTTCGCTGCCGGCATGGCCAACACCGGTCACCACGCCCTCGCCATCCAGCAGGACCACGGTCACCTGTTCGCGCTCGTGCGGCAGGAAGCCGGCATCGGCCTCGCTGGAGGTCACCACGATGGAGTAGTCCCGCGCCTGCATGCGCGGCAGGACCACGTTCTGCATCGGCTGCGGCGGCATCTCGTGGATGTCGGCGATGTAGACGATCCCCTCGCGCTCGGCGGGGCTCATCTCGCTCAGGACCGCGTTGGCGACGCCGGCCGGGGCCGCCTCGACGGTCTTCAGGATTACGCGGGCATTGCCCGGCAGCTCGACCGGGTTCCCGTGCTGGTCATTCAGGCTGCGCTCGGGAAACGGCTGGCCCTCGGCGAACTCGGGCTCGGGACCACCGCCGGACATGCAACCGGCGACCAGTCCGGCCGTGGCGAGCAGGAAGAGGGGCAGAAAGGATCGGGCAACAAGCGACATGGCAGTTCTCCTGCAGATCGGAACATGGAAAGCGGCGCACCGCGGGTGTGCGCGACAGCGGCGCCGATGGTAACGCATCGAGTGCGTCAGTAGACTGCAACGACCTCCACGACCGACACCTGCATGCTGTATTCGCTGATCAAGCTGCTGCGCCCGCACCAGTACATCAAGAACGGGTTTGTGTTCCTCGGCGTGGTGTTCGCGCACGAATGGGGCGAGCCCGGCATGGTGCTGGCGGCCACTCTCGCCTTCCTCGCCTTCTGCGCGATCGCCAGCGCCGTGTACGTGCTGAACGACATCGTCGATGTCGAGGCCGACCGCCAGCATCCGACCAAGCGCGACCGCCCCATCGCCAGCGGCGCGATCAGCGTACCCACCGCATGGGCGATCTTCGCCACGGCGGCGATCCTCGCGCTGGTCCTCGCGGCGATGGTCAGCACCTGGGTCATCGCGCTGATCCTGACCTACCTGGTGCTGAACGTGGCCTATTCCTGGTCGCTCAAGCACATCGTGATCCTCGACGTGTTCAGCATCGCGGCCGGCTTCATGCTGCGCATCCTCGCCGGCACCCTGGGCCTGGGCATCGAGCCCTCGCAGTGGCTGCTGCTGTGCGGCCTGATGCTGACGCTGTTCCTGGGCTTCGCCAAGCGCCGCGCCGAGCTGGCCGATGACCGCATCGAGCGCAGTGACACGACCGAGGGGCCACGGCGCGTGCTCGATGACTACAGCGTGAGCCTGCTGGATCAGTTCATCTCCATCAGCGCCGCCTGCACCGTGCTCGCCTACGGGCTTTACACCGTCAGCGCGCAGACCATCGCACTGCACGGCACCGACGGGCTGATCTACACCCTGCCGTTCGTGATCTACGGCATCTTCCGCTACCTGTTCCTCCTGCACGCCCGCGGCGGCGGCAACGACACCTCGCGCGACCTGGTCACCGACCCCCACCTGCTGGCCACCGTCGCGGTGTGGCTGGGGGTCACCATCCTCGTGCTCGCATGAGCGCGGTGCATCTCTCGGGCTGGCGCCTGCGCGCGGTGGTGCTCTCGATCATCGTCGCCGTTGCGCTGTATCTCGGGGTCGCCCTGTGGGCCGGGGCGGACGAGGTGTGGCGCGCCCTGAAGCTGGTGGGCATCGGCGGACTGCTGCTGGCGCTGGGCCTGTCGCTGGTGAACTACAGCCTGCGCTTCACCCGCTGGCAGTTGTACCTGCGCACCCTCGGCCATGCCGTCCCGGCCCGCGCCAGCCTGCATATCTACGTGGCCGGGTTTGCCCTGACCACCACCCCGGGCAAGGCCGGCGAGGCCCTGCGCGGCGTGCTCCTGAAGCGCCGCCGGGTGCCCTACCCGGACAGCTTCGCCGCGTTCGTCTCCGAACGCCTGTCCGACCTGATCGCGGTGGTGCTGCTGTCCATGCTGGGCCTGACGCTGGTCGCACAGGGCACCTGGCTGATCCTGGTCGGCGCGGCCTGCATCCTCGCTGCACTGGTGGTGCTCGCCTGGCGCCGGCCGCTGGTGTGGCTGCAGACCCTGAGCGACCGGCCCGGCCGGCGCCTGTGGCGTACCCTGCACCACCTGGTCACCGTGCTCCTGCAGGCGCGGCGCTGTCACCGCCCCGCCCTGCTGGCCGGCGCAACGACCCTCAGCGTGATCGCCTGGAGCGCGGAGTCCCTGGCCTTCTGGTGGATCCTCAACGCCACGGGCTTCGAGGCCGGCTTCGCCTTTGCCGCCTTCGTCTTCGCGCTGGCCATGCTGGCCGGGGCGCTGAGCTTCCTGCCGGGGGGACTGGGCGGGACCGAGGCGGTGATGGTCGCCCTGCTGCTGTGGGCCGACATGCCGCCAGCCGACGCGGTCGCGGCGACCATGCTGATCCGCTTCACCACCCTCTGGTTCGCGGTGATCCTGGGCCTGATCGCGCTGGCCACCAACCCCGAGGCGCGCGGCCACGAACACCCGGAAGAGCACCATGCGTAGGCGCTTCGCTCTCACCACGTCATGGCGAAGCCCTGTAGGAGGCCAGCCCCCTGGCCGATGGGGTGCAACCAATGCCCCAATCGCCCGGAGGGCCGGGCTCCTACAGGTTCGAAGCCACAGAGCCGCAGGGTCCGCAAGATTCTCCTGGTGCCAGACCGACATCGTCGTGCGCAACCGACATTCCACAACCCCGTCATTGCGAGGCCCCGCAGGGGCCGGGGTACAAAAGCGCGTAGCGCGTCGAACGGCCGCAGGCCGGCCCGAAGGGCGAGTGCAGCGAGTTATCCCCCGATGCCGGGAACAGCTTCGGGAGATCGCCGCGGCCCCTGCGGGGCCTCGCAATGACGGGGACGGCTCGCCCGTCGGGGGGCGGGCATGACCGCCAGCTGGAACCGTATCCCGCGGGTCGAGCACGCCGCCGAGGTCGCGCTGGGCCGGCGCGGTCGGGCCTTGCCCGATGTGCCCCGGCCTCTGCTCGCCCATGGCCTGGGGCGCAGCTATGGGGATGTCTGCCTGAACCCGGGGGCCACCCTGCTGCATACGCCGGGGCTGGATCGCTTCGTGGCCTTCGACGCCGCCACGGGCCGGATCACCGCCGAGGCCGGGGTATCGCTGGATGCGCTGCTGCGCTTCGCTGTGCCGCGCGGCTGGTTCCCGCCGGTGGTGCCGGGCACGCGCTTCGTTACCCTCGGCGGCGCGGTCGCCAATGACGTGCACGGCAAGAACCATCACCAGGCCGGCAGCTTCGGCGACCACGTGCGGGCCCTGACCCTGCGCCGTTCCGACGGTCATGTGCTGGACGTCACCCCCGAGAACACACCCGACTGGTTCGCCGCGACCGTCGGCGGCCTGGGCCTGACCGGCCTGATCGAGACCGTGACGCTGCAACTGAGCCCGGTCCGCAGCGCCTGGATGCGCGCCTGGTCGCAGCGCTTCGACTCGCTGGACGCATTCTGGGAGCTGAATGCCCAGTCCGAGCGCGAGTGGCCCTACACCGTCGCCTGGATCGACTGCCTGAACCCGGGCCCCGGCGGGCGCGTCGGACGCGGCATTTACAGCGCCGCGCGGCACGCGACCGTGGCGCCCCGCCAAGAGGCCCCGCGCGAGCGCCGCCGCAGCATCCCGCTGGACCCGCCGGTGTCGCTGGTCAACCGTCTGACCCTGCGGGCGTTCAACCACCTCTATTACCGCCAGCCGGTGCATGCCACGCCGCGCGGGGTCCACCACCGGCCCTGGCTGTTCCCGCTGGACGCGATCCGGCACTGGAACCGGATCTACGGTCACAACGGCTTCTACCAGTACCAGTGCGTGCTGCCCCCGGCGGATGCAAGGGACGGCGTGCAGGCCCTGCTGGATGCGATCGCCGCCAGCGGCCAGGGTTCGTTCCTCGCGGTACTCAAGACCTTTGGAGAGCGCGCCGCGCCGGGGCTTCTGTCCTTCCCGCGCCCGGGCGCCACGCTCGCGCTGGACTTCCCGGAAAAGGGCCGCGACACCGAACGCCTGTTCGCGCGCCTGGACGCGATCGTGCAGGAGGCCGGCGGTGCCCTGTACCCTGCGAAGGACGCACGCATGCCGGCCGACGTCTTCCGCCAGGGGTTCCCCCGCTGGGAGGCCTTCGCCGAGTATGTGGACCCCGAATTCTCCTCCGGCTTCTGGCGCAGGGTGACTGCATGAACCCAATGAAGAACGTTGTCCTCTTTGGTGCCACCTCGGCCATTGCCACCGCAGTGGCCCGGGAGCTGGTGGATACCGGCGCGCGGCTGTTCTGCGTGGCCCGCGACGGCGACGCCCTGGAGGCCCTGCTGGCCGACCTGCGGGTGCGCGCCGACGACCCGGAGGGCAACCGCATCCTCGGTGCCCGCGCCGATCTGGCCGATATCGACGGGCACGCGGCGCTGTGGCAGCAGGCGCAGGAGGCCCTGGGCGAGGTGGACAGCGTACTGCTGGCCTGGGGCACCCTGCCGGACCAGGCCGCGTGCAACGCCTCGGTGGACGCGACCCTGCAGGCAATCCACGTCAACGGCACCAGCGCCATCGCCCTGCTCAACCGCATCGCCCCGGACTTCGAAGCCCGGGGCCGCGGCGTGATCGCCGCCATCGGCTCGGTCGCCGGGGATCGCGGACGCCAGAGCAACTACGCCTACGGCACCGCCAAGGGCATGCTTGCGATCTACCTGCAGGGGCTGCGCAACCGGTTGTTCTTCAGCGGCGTGGACGTGGTCACGCTCAAGCCCGGCTTCGTGCGCACCCCGATGACCGAGGGCCTCAACCGCGCCGGCGCCCTGTGGGCCGAACCGGAAACAGTGGCCCGCGGCATCGTCCGCGCCATGCGCCGTGGCCGCGACGTCGCCTACCTGCCCGCCAAGTGGTGGGTGATCATGACCATCATCCGCCTGATCCCCGAATACCTGTTCAAGCGCCTGAAGCTATAACCCTGAAGCCATAACGATGAACCGGAATGACACGCGGCAGATCGTGCTGTTCGACTTCGACGGCACCCTGACCCGGCGCGACAGCCTGTTCCCCTTCCTGCGCCACGCGCTGGGGACACCGGCCTTCCTCCGCCGCCTGCCGGACTGCCTCCCGGCGCTGACCGGCCTGGCGCTGAAGCGCCTGTCCAATCAGGATGCCAAGGAGGCGGTGCTGACCCATATGCTCGCCGGCGAGACCCTCGCCCACCTGCAGGCCAGGGGCCGTGAATTCGCCGACCGCGGCCTGGACCGCCTGCTGCGCCCGGCCGGGATGCGCGCCCTGCGGGCCCATCGCGACGCAGGCCATGACTGCGTACTGGTCTCCGCCTCGCTGGATGTCTGGCTGCAACCGTGGGCCGAGCGCTACGGGCTCACCGACGTGGTCAGCTCGCGCCTCGCGGTGGATGACGCCGGTCGCGTCACCGGGCGCCTGGACGGCACCAACTGCCGCGGCGCCGCCAAGCCGGCGGCGGTCGCCGCCTGGCTGGCCACCCTGCCCCCGGACGAACCGGTCGATCTGGTCGCGGCCTACGGCGACAGCGCAGCTGACCAGCCGCTTCTGGAGATGGCCGGCAGCGGCTACCGCCTGCGCCGGGGCCATTTCCGGCGCGTCCACGGGCCGTCGGTAGAGGGGGCCCCCGAGTGAACCCGACAACCGCCTCCTGGCCCTGGCTCGCCCGTCACTACGGCGCGATCCTGCTGGCCGTGCTGCTGGTCAAGATCGGCATGGCCTGGGCCCTGCCAATCACCGGCGACGAGGCCTATTTCCTGATCTGGGGACAGAACCCGGACCTCGGCTATTACGACCACCCGCCGATGATCGGCTGGTGGCTGGGCGCCATCCTGCCCCTGTCGGAGCACCCGCTGGCCATCCGTGCCCTGGGTATTTTCGTCTCCATGGCACCGGCGCTCGCGATCTTCCTCTGGTGGAGGCATACCGATCCAGTCCGCGCGCGCCTTGTGTCGCTGCTGGCGCTGTTCATGCCGCTGTTCTTCATCGCGGTGATCACCGCGACGGACACCCCGCTGATCCTGTTCAGCCTGCTGGCTACCGGCCTTGCCTGGCAGGCCCTGCGTACCGGCACCGCGCACTGGTTCCTGCTCGCCGGCCTGGCCCTGGGGCTGGCGTTCCTGTCCAAGTACTTCGCGGTCCTGCTGGGGATTGCGCTGGGACTGCACATCCTGCTGTTCGCGCGGCAGCACTGGCGCGGCCTCCTGCTGATCATCCTCGGCGTGGTGCCGGCGGTGGCGCTCAACCTGTACTGGAACTGGGGCAACTGCTGGTACAACGTGATGTTCAACATCGTGAACCGGCACGGCGACGGCGGCTTCGACCCCGGCAACTGGCTGACCTACGCAATCCTGCTGGTCTACCTGTTCACGCCCTGGCTGCTGTGGTTCTACGCGCGTCAGTGGCGGGCCCTGGCCGCCGGCATCCGCACGCACCAACTGGGCGTGTTCCTGTCCGCCGGACTGATCCCGCTGCTCCTGTTTGCCCTGCTCGCCCCGTTCAAGAGCATCGGGCTGCACTGGCTGGCCGCCTTCGCCCCCTTCCTGCTGCTGCCGGCGCTGTTCCTGAATGTGCGTGCACTGACCATCAGCGCCTGGCTCTCCGGGGCCCTCGCCGTGCTGCACGCGATCGCGATCCTGACGATCGCGCTGATGCCGGTGGAATGGCTGAAGGGCCAGGATCGCTACGCCGACGCGGTGTTCTACCTAGCGCCGGAATCGGTGGCCGCGGTGGTCAACGAATACGACGCCGACTGGCACGTCTTCACCCGCAGCTACTCGCGCTCGGCGGTGCTCGCCTACTACGCCGGGCGCGAGGTCGGCGTGTTCGGCCCCGGGTCCCACTACGGCCGCCAGGACGACCTGCTGACCGACTTCCGCGCCCTGGACGGGGCCAACCTGCTCTACGTCCCCACCCGCGGCGTGCTGGACCCGGCGCAGGTGGAGCCCTTCTTCGACGAGGTGCGCGTACGCGAAGTGACCATCCGCGGCGTCGAATGGACCCTCGCCGAAGGCCGCGGCTTCGACTACGCCGCCTACCACGACCAGATCCTGGAACCGGTGCTCGCCCGCTACTACGACTTCCCGCCTTGGCTGCCGGAGGGCCGCTGCGCCTTCACCGACCGCTACACGAACCGGGAATAAGACCCTGCGTTGACCAGGGAATGGTCCCCCCGGATACTGTTGTCCGTGAGCCATCGACTTCATCCAGGGAGGGGCGAGCGATGATCGCACCCGGAGCGGCGATCCCTGCCCGCCAGCGTAGAGCGAGCGCACGCACCCGCTGGCGCTGTGGTCTCGCCGTGCTCGTTCTGCTGCTGCCGCTGTTGCTGCTCGGCTGTGGTGGCTCCCAGGAGACCCCGCTGCGGGTGGCCACCATCGAGTGGATCGGCTACCACCCCCTCCACCTGGCCGCCTCCGAGGGCAGGCTTCCCATCGACGAAATTCGCCTCGCCCGCTTCAGCTCGAACGTGGAGTCCCTGCGCGCCTTTCGCAACGGCAATGTCGACGCCGCCGCCCTGACCCTGGACGAGGCTTTTCTGCTGCGCGCCGACGGCCACGATATCCGCGTCATCCTGCTGCTGGACTATTCCCATGGCGGCGACACCATCCTGGCGCAGCCGGGCATCACCCGCATGGCCGATCTGGAGGGCCGCCGCATCGGGGTCGAGAATGATGCCGCCACCGCCTACCTGCTCGCTCGCGGCCTGGAACACGGCGGCCTCGACCGCGAGAGAGTCGATATCGTGCGCGTAGATGCGGGGCGCCACGAGGAGGCCTTCCACGGCGGAGAGGTCGACGCCCTGGCGACCTTCGAACCGACCCGCACCCGGCTGCTGAATGCCGGTGCCGAGGAGTTGTTCGACAGCACCCGGATCCCGGGCGAAATCGTCGATGTACTGGTAGTTCAGCGCCAAGCGCTCGACGACCACCCGCGACATCTCCGGCAGCTGGTGGATGCCTGGTTTGGCACGCTCGAGTATCTGAATGCCGAGCCGGAACCGGCCAGGGCCACCATGGCCCGGTACAGCGACCTCAGCGCGGAGGAACTGGAGGGTGCGCTGGCCGGGGTCCGCTTCCCCTCGCGAGCGGAAAACTGCACAGCCCTGGCCGACGGCGGCGAGGCCCTGCGCGCCAGCAGCGAGCACCTGGCCACCCTGATGCAGCAGCAGGGACTGCTGGAGCGCGAGGTGAACCTCGATCGTCTGTTCGATGACCGCGTCCTGCAGGCGGCGGGCTGCCCGCCATCGGAAGACGGCTGATGTGGCAGGGCCTGTTCCGCTATCCGATCAACACCACGCTGCCGCTTTTCCTGCTGGTGGTGGCACTCATTCTCGGCACCCTCTACACCCTGACCCTGATCCACAACCAGCAGCGCAGCATTCTCGCGAACGCCGAACGCGAACTGGCGACCGAGATCAGCCGCATGCAGCGCATCGTCCAGAACCACCTGGCAAACAACGGCACGCAGGCCATTCAGGACGAGATCGCGGCGCTCAATGTCGATATCCGGGTCCGCCTGGCCGGGGTGGTCGATGAACGCCAGCACTACGTTGCCGCCCTGAACCGCGGCATGCGCGAACGCCCGCTCGCGGAGACCCTGGACGCCGAACCCATGGCCGCGCTGGCCGACCCGCTGCGCACGCTGCTGACCGACGCCCGCGACCGCCGCGCCGCCAAGGTGCGCCATGTCGCGGGCGAGAACACCCTGATCGCGGTGGCGCCGCTGCAGTTCACCGGGCCTCTGGTGGACCTGGGGCGCAGCCCCTCGGGCGCGGTCATCCTCGCATGGGATCTGTCGCTGCCTTTCCGGCAGGCGCGCACCGCGGCCCTGAACTCGGCGCTGCTGCTCGCGCCGATCCTTATCGCAGCACTCGCCGCGCTGTGGTGGCTGATCTACCAGGCACTGGGGCGGCGCCTGAGCCGCCTGAGCCGGACCGCGGAGCAGATCGCCGGTGGCGAGCACCACCAGCGTGCCGGGGTCACCGGGCGCGACGAGATCGGCCGCCTGGCACGCGCCTTCAACCGCATGGCGGATGGCCTGGTGCAGGAACAGGCGCGCCTGCGCGAGAGCGAGCAGCGGCTGTATCTGGCCCAGGCCTTCTCCGGGGTCGGCACCTGGGAATGGGATATCGCCAGCGGCGACCTGGTCTGGACCCGTCCGACCTACCAGCTCTTCAACCTGCCGGAGGACACCACCGAGGTCACCTTCGAGCATTACCTGGAGCGGATCCATCCCGACGACCGCGCGCGGGTCCAGGCCGCGGTAGAACAGACCCTCGAGCAGGGTACCGCATACAGCATCGAGCACCGCGTACTCACGCCGGACGGCGACGAACGCTGGCTGCTCGGGAGTGGCGACGTGCTGCGCGACGAGAACGGCGAGCCTCGGCGCATGTACGGCATCGTGCAGGACATCACCGCGACCAAGCGCGCCGAGGCGGCCCTGTTCCGCGAAAAGGAATATGCCCAGGTCACGCTCGCCTCCATCGGCGACGGCGTCATCACCACCGATACCCGGGGCCGAGTCACGTTCCTGAACCCGATCGCGGAGTACCTGACCGGCTGGACCACCGATGCCGCCACCGGTGAACCGCTGACGCGAGTATTCAACATCCTCAACGAGATCACCCGCAAACCGGCGGTCAACCCGGTCGAGCGTTGCCTCAAGGAAGGTCGGATCGTCGGACTGGCCAACCACACCATGCTGCTGCGCAAGGATGGGCAGGAATTCGCGATCGAGGACTCGGCCGCGCCGATCCGCGACCGGGACGGCGAGATCGTGGGTGTGGTGCTGGTGTTCCATGACGTGACCCAGGCGCGCGAGCTGGCCAACCAGCTCAGCTGGCAGGCCACCCACGATGCCCTGACCGGGCTGCCCAACCGCCACGCCTTCGAGCAGCGCCTGGAACAGCTGGCGCGCTACCCGGAAAGCCAGAAGGGGCACGAAAACCATACCCTGCTGTACATCGACCTCGACCAGTTCAAGGTCGTGAACGATGTCGCCGGCCACGTCGCCGGGGATCAGATGATCCGCCAGGTCGGCGAACTGATGCTGGATCAGGTGCGCGAAACCGACCTGCTCGCCCGCCTTGGGGGCGACGAGTTCGGCATCATCCTCACGCACTGCGACATCGCCCACGCCGACCGCATCGCCAACGCCATCCATACGGTCCTGGACGAACTGCGCTTTGCCTGGGAAGACCGCGTGTTCCGCATCAGCGCCTCCATCGGCATCATCGAGTTCCAACCCGGCGAGCGCAGCATGAACCAGCTGCTCGCCGATGCCGACATCGCGGTCTACGCGGCCAAGAACGCCGGCCGACGGCGCTCGCATATCTTCCGCCCGGAGGACCAGGACCTGCAGCAGCACCGGCGCGAGATGGACTGGGCCACACAGATCTCCGACGCCGTCGAACAGGGGCGCCTGGTGCTGTTTGCCCAGATGATTCACCCACTGGCCGAGCCCGACTCCGGCGCACCGCCCGCGGGACTCTCCTTCGAGGTGCTCGTGCGCCTGCGGAGCCAGGACGACGAGTTGATCCCCCCCGGGGTCTTCCTGCCGGCCGCCGAACGCTTTGACCTGATCTCCATCGTCGACCGCTGGATCATCACCCGGACCTTCTCCATGGTGGCTGACCACATCCGCCTGCACGGCCCGGCGAGCATCGAGCATTGCGCGGTCAACCTCTCCGGCGCGACCCTGAGTGACGAGACCCTGCTGCCATTCATCCGCAACCAGCTGAGCCTGCACCAGCTGCCTGGCGAGATTTTCTGCTTCGAGGTCACCGAAACCGCGGCGATCTCCAACCTGCAGGCGGCAATGCGCTTCATCCGCGAGTTGCGCGGCATGGGCTGTCGCTTCGCGCTGGACGACTTCGGCTCCGGGCTGTCGTCGTTCGCCTATCTGAAGACCCTGCCGGTGGACTACCTGAAGATCGACGGCAGCTTCGTGCGCAACATCGCCACCGACCCGGTCAATGACGCCCTGGTCGGCAACATCAACAACATCGGTCACCTGCTCGACAAGAAAACGATCGCCGAGTTTGCCGAAGACGAATCGACCATCGCCCGCCTGCGCGAGCTGAACGTGGACTTCGCCCAGGGCTACGGGCTGCACCGCCCGCAGCCCCTGGAGGAACTGTTTGCAATGCACAACCCACCGCGCTGACAGCGAGGCCTGCGAGACGCTCATCGGGCCCCTGTGCGGGGAACATGCATCAGTCAGGACGGTCTGTAGTTCTCCCGGCCACGGTTGCGACCGAGGGCCGCCATTGGCCATTCTGTACGGCTGAATACAAGTTCCGGAGCACACCGAATGACTATCCGCCCCCTGCGCGCGGGCCTGATCCCGGCCCTGTTTCTTCTCCTGCCCGGCCTGGCGCTGTCCCAGCAGGCCGATCCGCAGATGCAACAACAGATGCAGCAGCAGGAGCCGGAGACCACGATCCACCAGGACTGGGAGGTCGCCTGTATCGAGACGCCACAGGGCGAGCGTTGCCGGATGCAGCAGACGCTGGAGATCCAGGACGAGCAGGCGCAGGGGCTGTTCCTGCAGGCGACCGTACGCCGCGAGGGCGACCAGCACATCATCGAGATCCTGGTACCGCTGGGCGTCGACCTGCGCCCCGGCATCCGTATGCAGGTGGACGATGCGGGCGAAGAGATGGATGCGGGCTACGTGACCTGCGTGCAGCAGGGCTGCGTCGCCGGGCGCGAACTGAACAGCGAACAGATGAGCGCGCTGCGCGGCGGACAGGCCCTGACCGTCGCCTTCCGTGCCCTGCACCAGGAACAGCCGTTCGTGTTTGACGTATCCCTGATGGGCTTCACTGACGCCAGCAACCAGCTGCAATAACCGGCGGCGTCACCAGCGACCCCACCCAGCGATCACGCGATGGCGCGCGCCTCGGTCCCGTCCCATTCCGGCCGCAGATTTGCCGGTCGCGGCCGGTCGCGGGCACGGCGGGCACTGGCCACCGCCGCGGCCGCCGCACTGCTCTGGTGGGTCCTGGCCGGCAGCGCCGCCCTGCTGGAACCCCTGGCCCTGCTCGCAATCATCCTGGCCGCGGTCGCGAGCCTGCTGCTGCCGGCCGGACGGCCGCTGCCGTTGCGACCCGGCGCGCTTCCGGGCCTGCTGGGGTTCTTCCTGCGCAGCTCGTTCCTCGGCGGGCTGGACGTCGCCCGCCGCGCCCTGGACCCGCGCCTGCCGATCCAGCCGGACTTCCTGACCTACCGCACGGAACTGGCTCACGGCCCGCCCCTGACCCTGTTCATGGCGGTCGTCAGTCTGCTGCCCGGCACGCTCAGCGTACGCCTGGAGGGGCGCCTGCTGACCCTGCATGTGCTGGACCGGAACGCCGATACGCGGGCGGCTCTGATCGCCCTGGAACAACGGATCCGTGCGGCATTCCACGACCCGCGTGACCGCCGCGCCAGTGACGACGGAGCCGCTCCATGAGCCTCTTCTATTTGGCCGCCGCCCTGTTCCTGCTCGGCACCATACTGCTCGGACTGGTCCGCGTGCTGCGAGGCCCGGGTTCCGGCGACCGCATGCTGGCCGCACAACTGTTCGGCACCACCGGGGTCACGATCCTGCTGCTCCTGTCGCTGGCACTGGAGGAATCCGCCCTGGTGGACGTGGCACTGGTCTTCGCCCTGCTGGCCGTCGTGGCCGCAGTGGCCTTCGTCCGCCAGCACGGCCTGCCGGAACCACCGGATACCCCGATCCACCGCCAGCCGCCGGACACCCCCGGCCCCGAGAGGCGCCACGATGATCGCTAACGCACTGACCGTGATCCTGATCCTCGCCGGACTGGTGTTCTTCGCGGCCGGCACCGCCGGGCTGCTGCGTTTTCCCGATGTCTATTCGCGCCTGCACGCCCTGACCAAGGCCGACAACGTCGGGCTCGGGCTGGTGATACTCGGACTGATGTTCCAGGCCGGCGGACCGGCGGACATCCTGAAGCTGCTGCTGATCTGGGTGCTGGTACTGGCGGCGGGGACCACGGCCGCGCACATGGTCGCGCAACGCACCTGGACCCACGGGGAGTTCGAGTCGGACCGATGAACGCCCTGCTGGTCCTCTTCGATCTGGTCCTGCTGGCCGGCATCGTCGGGGTGGCCTGGCGCTGCCTGGCGAGCACCGACCTGTTCCGGGCCGTCGTCCTGTTCATCACCTTCGGGCTGCTGCTCGCGCTGGCCTGGGTGCGGCTGGAGGCGCCGGACATCGCGCTGGCCGAGGCGGCCATCGGCGCGGGCATCACCGGCGCCCTGCTGCTGGTGACGCTGGAGCGCCTGCGCAGCATCATGGCCGAACGCCGCAGCGGGCGGCCGCATACGCCACCGCCCGACCCCACCGGGCCCCATGCCCTGCTGCGCGCCCTGCATGACCCGCCGCCCGAACGCCGGACCTTCCTCCCCGCGCTGACCTTCGCCCTGGTGGTCGGCGGCCTGCTGGTGACCGCGCTGTGGCACCAGCCGCAGTCCGTCGGTCTGGAGCCGGTGGTGGATGCGCACATGGACGTCTCCGGGGTCGATCATCCGATCACCGCGGTGCTGCTGAACTTCCGCGCGTACGACACCTTCCTGGAACTGGCGATCGTGCTGATCGCGCTGCTGGGCGCGTGGTCCCTGGGGCGGCACGACCTGATCCCGGCCCGCCCGGCCCCGGGCCCAATCCTGCCCGGCACCCTGCGGCTGCTGGTACCGGTCGCGATCGTCACCGGGGTGTACGTGCTGTGGGCCGGGAGCCACGCCCCCGGCGGGGCCTTCCAGGCCGGGGCGATCCTCGGGGCAGCCGGCATCCTGCTGGTGCTGGCCCGGCCGCGGCAACTGCCGATGGCCCCCGGGGCGCCGCTGCGTCTGGGGATCACCGCGGGTGTCGCGCTGTTCCTGCTGGTGGGGACCTATGGTCTCGTCGCCGGGCACGGCTTTCTCGGCTACGCCGACGCGTGGGCCTATCCGCTCATCATCCTGATCGAGGTGGCGGCGACGCTGTCCATTGCCCTGACCCTGGTGGCCCTGTTCGTGGCCGGCCGCCCGGCCGGAGACGACACATGAACGGGCTGGCGGAGACCGTCGCGCACACCCTGGCCCCGGGCCTGCTGTATCCCACCGGGGGTGCGATCCTGTTCGCCCTGGGCCTGTACGGGCTGATCCGCCGCCACCACCTGGTACTGCGCATCCTGGCCCTGAACATCATGGGCTCGGGCGTATTCATGGTGCTGCTGGGTGTCGCCGCCCGCGGCGAGGGCCCGCCGGATCCGGTGGCGCAGGCGCTGACCCTGACCGGGATTGTGGTCGCGGTCAGTGCAACCGCCTTCGCCCTGGCCCTGGTGGTGCACCTGACGCGGCTGACCGGCCACGCAGTGATGCTGCCCGGGCCGCCCGATGACGACGCCCCGGTGGAGGACATCTCGCGCGAGGAGCACCACGCGGATGGGGGTCCGGCCGAATCGTCCGCCGGCGAGGACCGGTCGGCGTGATCCCGGCAAACCCCGAATGGCTCCCGGCGGGGAGCGCCGGACTGGTCGCGCTGTCTCTGGGAGTGGCCGTGCTGGCAACGGCATGGCCGCGCCAGGCCCACCGGATCGGCCTGCTGGGCGCGCTCGCGGTGACGGCCTGGGTGCTGGGTCTGAGCGCGACCTTCCTGCACGCCGGGCCGGACCCGGAGACCGCCGCGACGCGGGTGGCCCTGGGCGGCTGGGAGGCCCCGCTGGGGCTCATGCTGCAGCTGGACGGATTGTCCATGACCCTGCTGGTGCTTACCGCCGTAGTGGCCCTGGCCACCAGCCTCTACAGCCTCGGCTACGTGCACGACCGCATCGAGCGTCGCCAGTTCTGGCCCCTGTGGCTGTGGCTATGGGCCGGGCTCAACATGCTGTTTCTCTCCGGCGATGCCTTCAACCTGTACATCACCCTGGAGGTGGTGTCGCTCTCGGCCGTCGCCCTGGTGGCCTTCACCGGCACGGCCGCCGCGGTCTCCGGCGCGGTGCGCTACCTGCTGGTCAACATCCTCGGCTCGCTCAGCTTCCTGATGGGCGTGGTTCTGCTGTTCGGGGAACACGGGGTACTCGATCTGGTGCTGCTGGAGGCCCGTACCGAAGCGGGCCCGACGGAACGCATGGCGGCGGTGCTGATGACCGCGGGCCTGATGCTCAAGGCCGCCCTGTTCCCGCTGCATGTCTGGCTGGCGCCGGCCCATGGGTCAGCCCCGGCACCGGTCAGTGCGGTCCTCTCCGGGCTGGTGGTCACGGGATCGTTCTACCTGATCCTGCGGCTGTGGATGGGGGTGTTTGCCCCGCTGGCGACCCCGGCCTTCGGCATCCTGGTCGGCCTGCTCGGGGTGGGGGCGCTGATCTGGGGCTCGCTGCAGGCGCTGCGCGCGGGGCGGCTCAAATCCATCGTGGCCTATTCCACGGTCGCCCAGTTCGGCTATCTGCTGGTCGCCTTCCCCTTGATGCTGGTGGACCCGGGCGCCTGGCGGGTGGTGGTGTTCTTCGCGGTGGTCCATGCCCTGGCCAAGGCCTCGGTATTCCTCGCCGCGGGCACCCTGCAACACGCCGCCGGGCATGACCGCCTGGCCGAGCTGGGCGCGGTACTCCGGGCCCGGCCGCGCACGGTGTTCGCCCTGGGGCTAGCCGGGGTCAGCCTGATGGGGCTGCCGTTCACCGGTGGCTTCATCGCCAAGTACCTGCTGCTGGAGGCCGGCCTGGGCACGGTCCTCGCCGGCAGCCTGATCGGCGTGCTGTGGGTGCTGGCGATCGCCGGCGGCGGGCTGCTGGCGGCGGCCTACGTGCTGCGCATGGTGGCCCCGGCGTTTCATCGCGGCCGCCGCGACGCCGGCGAGGCAGTGTCGCCGTGGATGGACTGGGTCCCGCTGGCTCTGGCCACGGTCGCGGCGCTGGCCGGGCTGGCCGGCGTGCTGACGCTGAACACCCTTGCCCTGACCCCGGGGGCCCCGTGATGGACGGTGGCTGGCTGCTGCTCGCGATCCTGTTCAGCTCGCTGGGACCCGGCATCGCGATCTTCTTCCTGCCGGAGCACCGACAGGGCCTGCGCACCGCGCTGAACCTGGGCGGCGCCGGCACCAAGCTGGCGCTGGTCGGGGTGCTGCTGGCGGGTGTACTGCGCGGTGACGAATACCACTTCAGTCTGCCGCTGATGCCCGGCATCGACCTGGTGCTCGCGGCCGATGCGCTGTCGCTCCTGTTCGCCAGCCTTTCGGCCGTGCTGTGGTTCGTAACCACGGTCTACGCCATCGGCTACCTCGAGGGCTCACCGCGACGCAGCCGCTTCTTCGGCTTCTTCTCGCTGTGCGTCAGCGCGACGGTGGGGATTGCCCTGTCCGGGAACCTGATCACCTTCCTGATCTTCTACGAGATCCTGACCCTCGCGACCTGGCCCCTGGTGGTTCACCGCGGCACGCCGGCGGCCCTGCGGGCCGGACGCCTCTATCTCGGCTACACCCTGACCAGCGGACTGGTACTGTTCACGGCCATCGTCTGGCTCACGCTGCTGGCCGGGGCCGAGGGCTTCACCCCGGGCGGCTACCTTGAAGGCCTCGCGGAGACTCACTCGGTGACGCTGCAGGTCCTGTTCGTGCTGCTGATGGTCGGCTTCGGGGTCAAGGCCGCGCTGGTGCCGCTGCACTCCTGGCTGCCCATCGCCATGGTCGCGCCGGCGCCGGTCAGCGCGCTGCTGCACGCGGTGGCGGTGGTCAAGGCCGGGGCCTTCGGCATCATCCGCGTGGTCAACGATGTCTACGGGGCGGAACTGGCGATCGAGCTGGGCCTGACGGCCGGGCTGCTGGTGATCGCGGCGGTCACGATCATCTATGGCTCCATTCAGGCCCTGCGCACCGACGACCTGAAGCAGCGCCTGGCATTCTCCACCGTGAGTCAGGTCTCCTACATCATCCTGGGCGTCGCGCTGGCCGGGCCCCTGGGGGTCATCGGCGGGCTGGTACACCTGGTGCACCAGGGCATTACCAAGATCACACTGTTCTTCTGCGCCGGCAATTTCGCCGAGACCCTGGGCATCCATCGCATCAGCGAGCTCGACGGCGTGGGCCGGCGCATGCCGCTGACCATGCTGGCGTTTACCGCGGGCGCGCTGGGCATGATCGGCCTGCCGCCCCTGGCCGGTTTCGTGACCAAGTGGCACCTGGGGCTGGGGGCGCTGGAGGCCGGCATGCCCTGGATCCTCGGAGTGCTGGTCCTGTCGAGCCTGCTGAACGCGGCCTATTTCCTGCCCCCGGTGATCCGGGGCTGGCTGGGCGAGCGCCGCGAGCCGTGGCATGAACCCCTGCAGGCCCATGCCGGCCCGACCCGCTTCGAGACCCACTGGATGCTGCTGTTCCCGGTGGTCTTTACCGCCGCGCTGGGGCTCCTGGTCGGGCTGTTTGCCGGGCTGGGGCTGAGCCCGCTCGGCTGGGTCAGCCTGATCGTCCAGCGTGACTATGCGCTGCCGGAGTTCGGGCTGTGAGCGGGGCTGTGCTGCTGGCCGTCCCGCTCGCGCCGCTGCTGCTCGCGGTGTTCATTGGCCTGCGTCCGGGGCGGGCGCGGCTGAACCGCCTGGTGCCCTGGGCGGCGCTCCCCGGCCTGGCGCTGGCCGTCCTGGCCCCGCCCGGGCTGGAGGCGACCTTCTCCGGCCTGCTGATGGGCACCCACCTGGCGGTCGACCCGACCGGCCGGGCCTTCCTGGGCCTGACCGCGGGCCTGTGGCTGGCCGCCGGGCTGTTCGCGCTCTCCGATCGGCGCGACGATCCCCGGCGGCATCGCTTCTATGTGTTCTGGTTGCTGGCCCTGGCCGGCAACCTGGGCCTGATCCTGGCGCAGGACGCGATCGCCTTCTATCTGTTCTTTTCCCTGATGAGCCTGTCGGCCTACGGACTGGTGATCCATTCCGGCAAGCCGGAGGCCTGGCGGGCCGGACGGGTGTATCTGATCCTCGCGGTACTGGGCGAGGTGTTGCTGTTCGCGGGTCTGGTACTGGCTGTCCATGCGGCGGGGCAGTCCAGCCTGGCGGCCGTGGCCGCGGCGCGCCCCGAGGGCTGGGCATTGGTCCTACTGGTCCTGGGGCTCGGCATCAAGGCCGGCATGCTGCCGCTGCATTTCTGGCTGCCGCTGGCCCACCCGGCCGCTCCGGTACCCGCGAGCGCCGTGCTGTCCGGGGCGATGATCAAGGCCGGCCTGCTGGGCTGGATGCGCCTGCTGCCAATCGACGCCGCCGGCCACGCCGTGCTGGGCGAGGCGCTGGTCCTGCTGGGCCTGGCGGCGGCCTTCCTCGGCGTACTGGTCGGGGTGCTGCAGGTACGGCCGAAGACCCTGCTCGCCTACTCCAGCATCTCGCAGATGGGGCTGATGACCACGGGTATCGGCCTGGCCCTGCTCCTGCCCGAGGCGCGCGGCTGGCTGCTGGCAGCAGTCACGCTGTACGCCGTGCATCATGGTCTGGCCAAGGGGGCGTTGTTCCTGACCGCCGGCATGCAGCGGCAGTGGCCGGTCACCCGCCCGGCGCGGACCGCCTTTGCACTGTTCACGCTGTTGCCGGCGCTGGCCCTGGCGGGCCTGCCCTTCACCAGTGGCGCGCTGGCCAAGAACGCGTTGAAGGAGCCGCTGGCGGTGGGGGCCCTGTCGGGCTGGCTGGCCCATACCGAGTGGCTGCTGACCCTCGCGGCGGCCGGCACCACGGTGCTGCTACTGCGCTTCCTGTGGCGCTGGCGGGCGGATCTCGAGACCGCGGCCGACGGCCTCGACCGACCGCGCTGGTGGGCCTGGGGCGGCCTTTCGCTGATGGCACTCCTGCTCCCGCTCGCAACCTTGCTGGCCGGCCCCACGGCCCTGCCCCTGAGCGTCCATGACCTGTACGGCTCGTCCCTGCTGTGGCCGGTCATGCTGGGGCTGGGCCTAGCCCTTCTGGCCTGGCGCGGGGTTCGCGACCGCGAGACCCCGCGCGTGCCGGAGGGGGATCTGGCCGTGCTGGCCGAGGCCGCCTGGGACGGCGCCCGCCGCACTCGACGCCGCCTGGCATTGCCGGGGCCCTGGCCACCCCGGATACCGGCCCGCATGCGTGCGCTGCGCCTGGGCGCGCGCCGTCGCCTGGAGGCCGCCGAGCGCATGTTGACCCGCTGGGAGACCATCGGGCTGCTGTTTTCCGCAGCGATGCTCGGGCTCTACCTGACGCTGCTCGCCGGATAAGGCCGCCCTCGAGCGAGGCACGAAAAAGGCCGGCCCGGGACTGCCCCGGGCCGGCCTTCAGGCGCCGTTCCTATTGCGGGCTGGAGCTCAGTTCTGATCGATGAAGTCCGCGGTGAAGTCGGCCACGTCGTCCGCGAAGAAGTCACGGAAGAAGTGCCCCGCGCCGTCCACGGTCATCAGGGTGATGTCGCCGCGGTCCTTCACCGCCTCGACCTTCTCCGGCAGGTCCGGCACCACGTCGTCCTCGGAACCCGTGATCACCAGCGTCGGGATCTGCATCCCGCGGATCACCGTCGGGGTATCGTTCTGGCGGGTCGGCTCGTAGTAGCCGAGGAAAGCGCGCGGGGTCACGTCCAGCTCCTCGCAGTAGAGGAAACGCACATCCTCCATCAGGGTCTCTTCCTGGCCCATGCGCTGGAGCTCGCGGGCCTGATCCAGGAGCACCTGAAGCGGCATACCGCTTTGTTCCTCGTACTCGCTCGCAGCCTCGTCCTCGTCGAAGGTGGACGCGGCCACCAGCACCAGGGCGCGGATGCCGTCCGGGTCATGCTCGGTCAGGTAGCGGGCCACCTGGTTGCCACCGCGCGAGTGGCCAAACAGGGTGACCGGACCATAGCCCTCGTCCTGCAGCCATTGATGCCACAGGCTCAACTCCTGCAGATGGTCATCCACGCCGTGACGCACCGGGGCATCGCATTCGAACATCCCCTCGCGCGCGTCGATGCCGTAGCTCAGATTGACGGACAGCGTATTCAGGCCATGGTCCGCCAGCAGATCCTGCACCGCGGCCATCACCTCCATGCGCCCGTGCGCCAGGGTGCCGTGCAGCATCAGGACAACCCCGTCGGAGGGGCTCGCCCCCATGCCTTCCTTCATATGACCGATCAGGGTTCGGTCATCGTGTTCCAGCGTAACCTTCTCCGCCGCCATCACGTTCGAGGCCGCGACCAATCCGGCCACTGTCAGGGCAGCCGTGGCAATCCAGCGAGACATGGGAACCTCCTGTTATTGAGTCGTCTGGAAATAGACTCGTTCGCGCTGGGAAAATTCCACCCCGGCTGCGCGCCATGGCCTGACAGCGCGGGCCGCGCCGGCGCATGATAAGCAGGTCCGGATCCACTGGGTGATACATCTCCGGGAGACCCATGAGCGATCGCGACCCGTCACGCGACTGGCATGCCCTGAAGACCGACGAAGTGCTCCGGCGTCTGGAGACGGACGCGCACGGACTCGCCTCGTCCGCCGCGGAACAGCGGCTTCAGGATGTCGGCCCCAACCGCCTGCCGGAGGCCGCGCGCACCGGCCCCGTCCGGCGCTTCCTGCTGCAGTTCCACAATGTGCTGATCTACGTGCTGATCGCCGCGGCGGTGGGTACCGCGTTCCTTGGTCACTGGCTGGATACCGGCGTCATCCTGGGGGTGGTGCTGATCAACGCCATCATCGGCTTCATCCAGGAGGGCAAGGCGGAGAAGGCGCTGGACGCGATCCGCGGGATGCTCTCGCCCCGCGCCCAGGTCCTGCGTGACGGCCAGCGCCACAGTATTCCCGCAGAGACGCTGGTCCCCGGCGACATCGTGTATCTGCAGGCCGGGGACCGCGTCCCGGCGGACCTGCGCCTGACCGGGGCGCACAACATGCGCATCGACGAGGCCGCGCTGACCGGCGAGTCGGTCGCCAGCGACAAGCAGAGCGAGCCGGTGGCGGCCGCATCCGACCTTGGCGATCGCCGTTCGATGGCCTATTCCGGCACGCTGGTGGCCTTTGGCCAGGGCCGCGGGGTGGTGGTCGGCACCGGGGCCGATACCGAGATCGGCCGCATCTCCACCCTGATCGGCGAGGTGGAGACCCTGACCACCCCGCTGCTGCGCCAGATCGCCCAGTTCGGCCGCTGGCTGTCGGTGGCCATCGGCGTCCTGGCGGCGGCGACCTTCGCCTTCGGCTACTGGGTGCGCGACTACGACCTGGTGGAGACCTTCCTCGCCGCGGTCAGCCTGGCGGTGGCGGCGATCCCCGAGGGCCTGCCGGCGATCATGACCATCACCCTGGCGATCGGGGTGCAGCGCATGGCCACGCGCAACGCGATCATCCGCCGCCTGCCGGCGGTGGAGACCCTGGGCTCCGTCACCACCATCTGCTCGGACAAGACCGGCACCCTCACCCGCAACGAAATGACGCTGAAGAGCATCATCACCACGCAGGCGGAGTACGAGCTGGGCGGGGTCGGCTACGAGCCGCACGGCGGCATTACCCGCGACGGCCAGGAGGCGGACCCGGAGGCCGATCCCCTGCTGGCCGAGGTCCTGCGCGGCCTCCTGCTGTGCAACGATGCCGAGGTCTATCTGAAGGACGACCAGTGGACCATGGAGGGCGACCCGACCGAGGGGGCCCTGATCGTCGCCGCGATGAAGGGCGGGCTGGATCCGAAGGCGATCAACGAGCGCTTCGTGCGGGACGACGTGATCCCATTCGAGTCGTCCTACAAGTTCATGGCTACCCTGCACCATGACCATGAAGGCGGCGCCTTCGTCTTTCTCAAGGGGGCGCCGGAACGCGTGCTGGCCGTATGCAGCCAGCAGCGTACCGCCGATGGCGAGGCGCCCCTGGACGCCGAGCACTGGCAGCAATGGATGGACGGCGTCGCCGCGCGCGGCCAGCGCCTGCTCGCCCTGGCCACCCGGCGCATGGAGGATCACCGCCAGGAACTGGAGTTCTCCGACATCGAGGATGGCGGGCTCACCCTGGTGGCGGTCTGCGGGATCATCGACCCGCCACGCGAGGAGGCGATCGAGGCGGTGGCCCACTGCCAGGAGGCCGGCATCCGCGTGAAGATGATCACCGGCGATCACGGCGTGACCGCGCGCGCGATCGCCGACGAGCTGGGCATCAGTACCGAGGGCGGTGTGGTGGTCGGGCACGAGCTGGAAAGCGCCAGCGACGCGGAACTCGCGGAGCAGGTCCGCCATGTGGACGTGTTCGCCCGCGCCACGCCGGAGCACAAGCTGCGCCTGGTGCGCGCGATCCAGAGCCACGGCGACGTGGTCGCAATGACCGGCGACGGTGTCAACGATGCCCCCGCCCTCAAGCGCGCCGATGTCGGCGTGGCCATGGGCGTAAAGGGCACCGAGGCCGCGCGCGAGGCCTCGGAGATGGTGCTGGCCGACGACAACTTCGCCTCCATCGCCAACGCGGTGGAGGAAGGCCGCACCGTCTACGACAACCTGAAGAAGGCCATCCTGTTCCTGCTGCCCACCAACGGCGGCCAGGCCTTCACCATCGTCGCCGCGATCCTGCTCGGCCTCACCCTGCCGCTGACACCGGTGCAGGTGCTGTGGGTCAACATGGTCACCGCGGTCACCCTGGCCCTGGCACTGGCCTTCGAGCCCACCGAACCCGGCACCATGCAGCGCCCGCCGCGGCCACCCAACACGCCGCTACTGTCCGGCTTCCTGCTCTGGCGCATCGGCTTCGTCTCCGCGCTGCTGGTGGCCGGCACCTTCGGCCACTTCCTGTGGCTGGAGCAGCAGGGCGTGGCGGAGGAATTCGCGCGCACCGTGGCCATCAACACCCTGGTCATGGGCCAGCTGTTCTTCCTGTTCAACAGCCGCTACATCCTGGAACCGGCACTGAACCGGGCAGGCCTGTTCGGTAGCCGCCCCGTGCTGATCGCGGTCGGCGTGCTGATCGTGCTGCAGGGCCTGTTCACCTACGCCCCGCCGCTGCAGCTGCTGTTTGGCACCACCGCCATCGGGCCGGGGGAATGGCTGCGCATCCTCGCCTTCGGCCTGATCCTGTTCACGCTGGTCGAACTCGAAAAGACGCTGCTGCGCCGACGCGGTTTCAACCCCCACCAGTAGGGTATTCCCGGGAGGCTGCCCATGGCCGCGACAGACACGCCCGTAAATCGATACCCCGCCCCCAACGCCAGCGTTCATACGCCCCCTGCGCTGCACCCGACCAGGGCCTCGCTGGCCCCCCTGTGCGCGCTCGCCCTTGCCCTGTGGGGGCCAGCGGCCCTGGCGGGAGACGCACCCGAATCCCGGGTCGCCTGGGAGGAGCCGGTCGAGGTCGCGCGCGGCGAGGCCTTCCGCGGCCCCTGGCGCATGAACGCCTCGGATTTTCGCTATGTCGACGATGCCTCGGTGGCGATCAATGACCATGGCGACGCGCTGGTCGTCTGGGCCGACCAGGCGCAGCAGACCCTGTTCCTGCAGCGCTACGACCGCGACGGCCGGGCGGTCTTCGAGCGACCGACCCGGATCGGCGGCGTGCCGGGCACCTTTTCCTGGCTGCCGCGGGTCGCGGTCGAACCGGCGCCGGACGACGCCGACGCCTTCGACGTGCACCTGCTGTGGCAGGAGATCCTGTTTACCGGCGGCGACCACGGCGGCGAGATCCTGTACGCCCGATCCCGCGACGGAGGCCGCTCGTTCGAGGGACACCAGAACCTGTCCCGTTCGCGCGACGGTGCCGGCAAGGGCCGCATCACCGCCCAGCGCTGGGACAACGGCAGCCTGGACCTGCTGCTGACGACCACCGGCGAGGTGGTCGCGGCCTGGACCGAGTACCAAGGTCCGCTGCGCGTCACCTATTCGGCGGATCGCGGCGCGTCCTTCGCCGAACCCGTGACCGTCAACCCGGACAACTCTGTGCCGGCCCGCGCCCCGGCCCTTGCACAGACGCCGTCCGGTCGCGTGCTGCTGGCCTGGTCGGAGGGTGACAGTCCGTACGCGGACATCCGGATCGCCCACTCGAACAACCTGGACGCCGGCTTTTCCGAACCGGCCACCGCGCTGGAGCACCCGGGCCATGCCGACGCCCCGGTGCTGGTGGTGGACGCGGAGGGCGTTGTTCACCTGGCCTTCGGGGCGATCCCGGCCAACGATCTGGAGGATTACCGGCAGCCCCATTTCCGCCGCCTGCATGTCAGTCGCGCAGACGCCGACACCCTGGACTTTGCACCGCCTACCCGGATCGACGCGGATCAGTGGCCGGGCGGCTTCCCGAATCTGGCCCGGGACGACCGGTGTCTGTATCTGGTCTGGCAGCGCTATCCCCACCCGACCGATCGCCCCTGGGGCCTGGCTTTTACCCACGCGCCGCTGAAGTCCGCGCGGTTCGGGCCTGTCGAGGCGGTCCCGGGCACGCTCGACACCCCCTACAGCGGGGGCCTGCAGGGGCAGTTGAAACGGCGCATGGCGGTCAACCGCCACGGGGCTATCGCGATTGCTCAGAGCCGCTTCATCCCGGCAAGCAACAGCGACATCCTGCTGATCCGCGGCCAGATCGAGGAGGGCGGATGCCATCCGAACCCTTCTCGCTGATGATTCACGGCGGCGCCGGGCAGATCCGCGAGGCCGGGGATCCACAGACCGCCGGCCGCTACCACGCCGCGCTGCACGCGGTACTGGAGGCCGGTCGCGAGCGGCTGGCGCGGGGCGATACCGCCCTGGATACCGTGGAGTACTGCGCGGCGCGGCTCGAGGACAACCCGCTGTTCAATGCCGGCACCGGTGCCGTCCTGACCCGGGACGGGACCGTGGAACTGGATGCCGCGATCATGGATGGCGCGGCTCTCGCTGCGGGGGCCGTCGCGGCGGTTCGCGGCATTGCCAACCCGATCCGGCTGGCGCGAGCGGTCCTCGACGACGGGGAACATGTGCTGCTGGTCGCGGACGGCGCCGCCAGCTTCGCCCGCGAGATCGGGATGCCGCAGGTGGACGAGGAGACCCTGATCACCCCGCAGCGGCGGGAACAGCTGGAGCGCGCCCTGTGCCAGGGCCGGGTCACACTGGATCATGACGAACCCGCGCCCGGGACTATCGGCGCGGTCGCGCGCGATCGCCACGGCCATCTGGCCGCGGCCACCTCCACCGGCGGGATGACCGGCCAGCGCTCGGGCCGGGTCGGCGACTCGCCCATCCCCGGCGCGGGCGTGTACGCGGACGATGCCACCGCCGCCATCTCCGCGACCGGGCATGGCGAGCATTTCCTGCGCAGTGTGTTTGCCCGGGAACTGGCCGACCGTGTCGAGTATCTTGGACTGAGCGCCGCCGAGGCCCTGAACGCGAGCCTGCAGCGCCTGCGGGAGCGGCTCGCGGGCTACGGCGGGGCCATCGTGATCGACCGCAACGGGCGCTGCGCGGCCGGCACCACCACCCCGCGCATGCTCCACGGCTGGATCGAACACGCGGGCCCGAGCCGGACGCGCATCGAACCGCCGGCCGGTTGACCGGGCCACGCCAGCGACCGCGGAATCACCCGACGCGCGGGTCGTGAAACGGCGCTCAGTCTCACGCCCCGAGGGGTTCAACCCTGCGCCGCAGTGGCGTTCCAGCGCCGCCCCATGCGGCTGCCCAGCCACACCCCGACAATCCACAGCACCAGGGACACGCCCACATAAAGCCCGGCGCGGCCTGCAGCACCCGACTGCATCAGCCACAGGCTCTCGAGGCTGAACACCGAGAAGGTCGTAAAGCCGCCGCAAACCCCGGCCAGCATGAAATGACGAAACACCGGGTCGGCCGGGCGGCAGCCGCCCGGCGCGCTGATCACCGCATACAGCCCGATCAGCCACGACCCGGCCACGTTCACGGCCAGCGTGTCCCAGGGAAAGCCGGTCCCGGCCAGGTGCAGCCCGGTCCAGGAG
Source organism: Thioalkalivibrio sp. ALE16 (assembly GCF_000381305.1). NCBI lineage: Bacteria > Pseudomonadati > Pseudomonadota > Gammaproteobacteria > Chromatiales > Ectothiorhodospiraceae > Thioalkalivibrio > Thioalkalivibrio sp. ALE16. The sequence continues at coordinate 261,031 of NZ_KB906355.1, read as the reverse complement.
ACGCCGTAGCGCGCCATGCTGCCGAGCGCGGCCCCCAGCGCCACGAACAGCGAGAGCCGCAGCGAATACCCGGTCACGCCGCACCCCCTGCCAGACGGCCCAGCGCGTGCCCGATGGCCACCAGCGCCAGCCCCCCGCCCAGGGTCAGCAGGACGTAGACCAGCGCCGGGCGCAGCCCGTCCTGCTCCGCGACCCCGACCACCTGCAGGCTGAACGAGGAGACCGTGGTGAAGCTGCCGAGCACACCCACCACCAGCAGCAGCCAGAGCCCGGAGGCCAGCGCCGGCCCCGATGCCCATCCCAGCGCCAGCCCGATCAGCAGCGCACCGGAAGCATTCACCGCCAATGTCCCCCACGGGAAGCGGCCGCCCCCGGTGCGGTTGTCGATCCACTGCGACAGCCAGAAGCGCGCCAGCCCCCCCAGCGCACCCCCGGCTCCCACCAGCAACAGGCCCTCCCACCACGCGATCATGGCGCCATTGTCAGCGGCACCGCCCAACCTGTCGAGCACTCTGGCCGGCCAGCGCGCGGGCAGGCGTCGAAATCCGGCGGCATTCGGGCTTCACCCTCGTCAGAATGGTAAAGTGCGGGCGCAGTGCGGGCCGTCAGTGGCCCGCCCCTCATTCAAACCGCTTAGGTCGCAGGAGCATCATGGCGCAGTACATCTTTACGATGAACGGCGTGGGCAAGATCGTCCCGCCGAAGAAGTACATCCTCAAGGACATCAACCTGAACTTCTTCCCGGGCGCCAAGATCGGCGTGCTGGGCTACAACGGTGCGGGGAAATCCACCCTGCTGCGCATCATGGCGGGCGTGGACACGGACATCGTCGGCGAGGCGCGCCCGCAGCCGGGCATCAACATCGGCTACCTGCCGCAGGAGCCGCAGCTCGACGAGAGCAAGGACGTGCGCGGCAACGTCGAGGAGGCCGTAGCCCCGATCAAGGAGGCGCTGGCCGAGCTGGATCAGGTGTATGCCGCCTACGCCGAGGCGGATGCGGACTTCGACGCCCTGGCCGCCAAGCAGGGCGAGCTGGAGGCGAAGATCGAGGCCGCTGACGGCCACAACCTCGAGCGCAAGCTGGAGGTGGCCGCCGACGCCCTGCGCCTGCCGCCGTGGGATGCCGACGTGAAGACCCTGTCCGGCGGTGAGCGCCGCCGCGTGGCGCTGTGCCGTCTGCTGCTGTCCAGCCCGGACATGCTGATCCTCGACGAGCCGACCAACCACCTGGACGCCGAGTCCGTGGCCTGGCTGGAGCGCTTCCTGCAGGAGTTCCAGGGCACCGTGGTCGCCGTCACCCATGACCGCTACTTCCTCGACAACGTGGCCGGCTGGATCCTCGAGCTGGACCGCGGCCAGGGCATCCCGTTCCAGGGCAACTACTCGCAGTGGCTGGAACAGAAGGAAAAGCGCCTGAAGCAGGAAGAAAAGGCCGAGGCCGCCCGCGTGAAGGCGATGGAATCCGAGCTCGAGTGGGTGCGCTCCAACCCGAAGGGCCGGGGTGCCAAGAGCAAGGCGCGGCTGAAGCGCTTCGAGGAGATCGCCTCCACCGACTACCAGAAGCGCTCCGAGACCAAGGAGATCTACATCCCGCCGGGCCCGCGCCTGGGCGACAAGGTGCTGGAGGTGGAGAACCTGTCCAAGCACTTTGGCGACCGTGTGCTCTACCAGGGCCTGTCGTTCTCCGTGCCGCGCGGCGCGCTGATCGGTGTAATCGGCCCGAACGGCGTCGGCAAGACCACCCTGTTCCGCATGATTGCCGGGCAGGACCAGCCGGACGATGGCTCGATCGAGCTGGGCGAGACCGTGCAGCTGGCCTATGTCGACCAGAGCCGCGACGCGCTACAGGACGAGAAGACCGTCTGGGAGGAGATCTCCAACGGCCAGGACATCATCCAGGTCGGCAACTTCCAGATGCCCTCACGCGCCTACGTCGGCCGCTTCAACTTCAAGGGCACCGACCAGCAGAAGCGCATGAAGGAACTGTCCGGGGGGGAACGCAACCGCGTGCATCTCGCCAAGCTGCTGCAAAGCGGCGGCAACTTCCTGCTGCTCGACGAACCGACCAACGACCTGGACGTCGAGACCCTGCGCGCGCTGGAAGAGGCCCTGCTGGACTTCCCCGGCTCCGCGATCGTGATCTCGCATGACCGCTGGTTCCTGGACCGCATCGCCACCCACATCCTCGCGTTCGAGGAGGACGGCAACGTGGTGTTCTTCGACGGCAACTACCAGGAATACGAGGAAGACCGCCACAAGCGGCTGGGTGCCGAGGCCGACCAGCCGCACCGGGTCAAATACAAGCGACTCGCCTCCTGACCTACCCCCCGAAGGCCCGGCACCCGCCGGGCCTTCGGCTTTCCTGATTCGCAACGAGCGTCAGCCAGTGGCGAGGCCCATTCGGGGGCGTGCATGGCTCGCCCCGGATTGCGTTGATCCAGGCCGTAGCGCCCCCTCCGTCATCCCGGCCGTAGCGCAGCGGAGAGCCGGGATCTCCACACGCCGGTCCAGCCCCAACGTACGGGCACCCCATACCGTGGAGATCCCGGATAACCGCTGCGCGGTTTCCGGGATGACGAAACAGGGGACGGCTGCAGACCCGGGCCCGCACGGCCCTTGAGCCTGACTGACGCTCGTTGCTAATCAGGTCGGCCTTTTGCGGCCCGAAAGACCGCTATCCGTTCACGGGCAAAACCCGTTTCACTGGCGCCCGGCTGAACTCGAGGCTACGGGCCCCGCGGCCGGGTCTGCTCCACGAATTCCGTGGTGAATCCTTCCAGTTCCGCATCCTCGATCAGCCCTTCGCGGCGCAGGCACCGGAACTGATCCAGCGCCTTCGAGCGGGCATGGCCATCGAAGAGGAACGCCAGCCGCTTGTCACACTCGCGCACGTGCTGGTAAAGATCCAGAAAGCGTTCGTGGTTCGACCGGTCTTCCTGTTCCATCGTCGCCCGGCAATCGGCCAGGGCGCGCTCGCAGTAACGTTCCAGTGCGGTTTTCTTCAACTGGCTGAACCGTTTCCAGTCCGATTCCTTGATCATCCCGGAGGCCTCCTGAAATTCGACACGTCAGGTGGTCAGGGAGACGCGCCCCAACCGGGCGGAAATGATGCAGTGGTCGCAGCCGCCCCGCCAACCTTATCGGCGATCGCAGATCGCGGTCAGGCGCCCGTCCACCGGCTCGGCGGTCATGCCGGTATCGACGAACCGGCCCTCGGCCTGCAGTTCGCCACCGTCAATCCGGATCAGCGGCTCGCGCGCACCGCCGGCGACGCTGATCCACTGCTCGCCCATGCGCGTCCGATTGGCCTCCAGCACCTCGCCCCCCGCACGGACATCGCCAAACTGGGCCGAAATCGAATGCGTCAGCATCCCGGCGACCTCGTTGCGCGACGCAAACACCCGCAGCGGACCGCGATCGGTATCGGCACGCGCCACCAGCGTCTGGTAGCGATCATCCGCGTCACCGGAGAAATCGCAGACCTCCATCTCCAGCGCGTATTCCTCGCCATCCAGGACCAGGTTCGCGGCCTCGGCCGCTTGCGCATTCACGGAAACCAGAAAAACGGCCAACACCGACAGCAAACCGCCAGGCAATACCAGCGCACGACGCATGCGGGAACTCCTTTGCAGGGATGGGTACGGAAGGGAAGCTTACCCCATTCCACTGCGCACCCCCCGAGGCCCGGCAGGGGGTCGCGCTCAACCGCTGGCGCTGGGCCGATCGGTGCTTGCGGCCGGACGTGCATTCCCTTCCCCCGGAATCTGGTCCATATTCACATGACGCAGTCGCTGAGCAGGGCCCCGTTCGCGGGCCGGTCGGGCGTCGGGGCGGAGGGCGATGCAGGAATCCTTCGGCAGCACAGCAAGCGCGGACGCCGCCGAGCGCCGCGAAGGGCAGCGCGTGCAGCCCGAACGCATCGCGACCTGCCGCCTGCAGCTGCACCCGGGCTTCACGCTGGACGACGCCGCCGAGGTCGTCCCCTATCTGGCGCGGCTGGGCATCTCGCACGTGTATCTCTCGCCGATCCTGCAGGCGGTGCGCGGCAGCACCCATGGCTACGATGTCGTCGACCCCTCCCGGGTCAACGACGGACTCGGCGGCGAGGCGGCGCGCCAGCGCCTGTGCGCGGCGCTGGAGGCCGCCGGGATGGGGCTGGTGCTGGACATCGTACCCAACCACATGGCGGTGGCCGGAGACCAGAACCCGTGGTGGTGGGATGTGCTGGAGAACGGGCCGTCCAGCCGGTTCGCGATGCATTTCGACGTGGACTGGGAGTCTTCGGAGGAGCGCTGGCCCAACAAGGTCCTGCTCCCGGTGCTGGGTGATCATTACGGCCGCGTCCTCGAGGCCGGCGAGATCCGTCTGCAATACGATGGTGGACTGTTCGATCTTGCCTATTACGAGCACCGCTTCCCGCTGGATCCATCCTCGCTCAATGACCTGCTCGACCGCGCCGGTCGCGCCACGGGCATCGAGTTTCTGGGCTTTCTCGCGGAATCCTGCGCACGCCTCCCGCAGCCCCAGCTCACCGGGCGCGACTCGGTAGCACGCCGGCACCGCGACCAGGGCGTCATTCGCCAGTTGCTGGACGAAATCACCCGCGACGACCCGGCGGCCGCCGAGGCCATCGCGGCCGAGGTGGCCCGGATCAACGCCGATCCCGATGCGCTGGATGCCCTGATCGAGAAGCAGAACTACCGCCTCGCCTGGTGGCGCACGGCCGGACGCGACCTCGGCTACCGGCGGTTCTTCGACATCAACGACCTGGCCGGACTGCGCCAGGAGCGGGAGGACGTGTTCCGGGCCGTGCATGCACTGCCGGTGCGCTGGGTGGCGGAAGGCGCGGTGCACGGCCTGCGAGTCGACCATCCGGATGGCCTGCGCGATCCCGGGCAGTACTTCAGCCAGTTGCGCCGCGCCTGTCCGGGCACCTGGATCGTCGCCGAGAAGATCCTCGAGCCCAACGAGTCGTTGCCGCGCGACTGGCCAATCGCCGGCACCACCGGCTACGACTTCCTCAACCGCGTGCAGGGGCTGTTCGTGGACCCGGCCGGCGAGGCCCCGCTGACGCGGCTGTTCGAGGAACTCACGGGCGAAGACGCCGACTACCCGGGGCGGGTCTACGAATGCAAGCGCCTAGTGCTGAAGGACCTGCTCGGCAGCGAGCTGAACCGCCTGAGCTCGCTGTTCGTGGCGATCTGCGAGCAACACCGGCGCCACCGCGACTACACCCGCCACGAGCTGTACCTCGCCCTGCTGGAGGCAGCCGCCTGCTTCCCGGTCTACCGCACCTACCTCGCCCCGCGCGAAGGTGGCGTGACGGCGGCCGACATCGCCCGCGTCGAGACCGCGATCGAGCAGGCCGCCGCGCGCCGCCCGGAACTGGACAGCGAATTGCTGCAGTTCCTGCGTGACCTGCTCCTGCTGCGCATCCCCGGCGAGCACGTGACCGAGCTGGCCCTGCGCTTCCAGCAGCTGACCGGCCCGGCAATGGCCAAGGGCGTGGAGGATACCGCGCTGTACCGCTACCACCGCCTGACGGCCCTCAACGAGGTCGGCGGTGACCCCGGTCGCTTCGGGATAGCGGTGGACGAATTCCACGCGGCCAGCGCCCGCGCCCGGACGCTTCACCCGGAGGCGATGCTGACCACCTCGACCCATGACACCAAGCGCAGCGAGGACGTGCGCGCCCGCCTGCTGCTGCTTTCGGAGATCCCGGAGGCATGGGCCACAGGCGTGCGCGGCTGGATGCGCCAGAACGCTCGCCACCGCAACGGTGAATGGCCGGACCCGGCGATCGAGTATCTCTACTACCAGACCCTGGTGGGCGCCTGGCCGATCGACGTCAAGCGCATGACCGCCTACATGGAAAAGGCCGCACGCGAGGGCAAGCTGCAAACCAGCTGGACCCAACCACAGGAGGACTACGAACAGGCCCTGCGCGCGTTCGTGGCCGGGACCCTGGGCGACCCCGGGTTTCGCGAGGCGCTGGAGTCGTTCGTGCGGCCGCTGGTCGCTCCCGGCCGCACCAACAGCCTGGCGCAGACGCTGATCAAGCTGACCGCGCCCGGGGTCCCGGACCTCTACCAGGGCAGCGAGCTGTGGGACCTGAGCCTGGTCGATCCGGACAACCGCCGCCCGGTGGACTTCGCCACGCGTGCCCGGCTGCTGGAAGATCTCCAGCACCTGACCCCGGCGCAGATCCAGGCGCGCGCCGACGAGGGCCTGCCCAAGCAGTGGGTGGTGCAGCAGACCCTGGCCCTGCGCCGCCGTCACCCGGAATGGTTCGACCCGGATGCCGCGTACACCCCGCTGCGCGCCAGCGGCGAACGCGCCAGTCACGTGGTCGCCTACCTGCGCGGCAACGGCGCCCTGGTTCTGGTCCCGCGCCTGGTACTCGGACTCGCGGGCGACTGGCGCGACACCCGGCTGATGCTGCCCCCCGGCACCTGGCACAGCCACCTGTGCGGCGCGACGTTGCAAGGCGGCGAGCATCCGGTCGCGGAGATCCTGGCGGCGTTTCCGGTGGCTCTCCTCGAACGCGAGCAGGCCGCGCCATGACGACCGTGCGCGTGTGGGCCCCGGAGGCGAATCGGGTCGAGCTGGAGTGCGTTGACAATCGCATGCCGATGGACCACCAGGCAGACGGCTGGTGGTCGCTGGAGACAGAGCAAGTGGTGCACGGCAGCGACTACGCCTTCCGCGTCGACGGCAACGGCCCGTTCCCCGATCCGCGCTCCGCCTGGCAGCCCCAGGGCGTGCACGGCCCGTCGCGCTGGCTGGACCATGCCCGCTTCGACTGGCACGACGCCGGCTGGCAGGCGCCGCCGCTGGCCGCGGCGGTGATCCAGGAGATCCACGTCGGCACCTTCACCCCGGCGGGCAGTTTCGACGGCGTGACCGAGCGCCTGGACCATCTGGCCGAGCTCGGCGTGACCCATCTGGAACTGATGCCGGTGGCGGAGTTCCCCGGCGCGCGCGGCTGGGGCTACGACGGGGTGAACCTGTATGCCCCGCATCACGCCTACGGGGGCCCCGAGGGTCTGAAACGCCTGGTCGATGCCTGCCACCAGCGGGGCCTCGCGGTGCTGCTGGACGTGGTCTACAACCACCTCGGCCCGGACGGCAACTACCTGGCACAGTTCGGCCCGTATTTCACCGACCGCTACCAGACCCCCTGGGGCGAGGCGGTCAACCTCGACGGGCCCGACAGCGATGCCGTGCGCCGCTTCTTCATCGACAACGCCCGGATGTGGCTGCGTGACTATCACCTCGACGGCCTGCGCCTCGACGCGGTGCACGCGATCGTCGATACCTCGGCCACCCATTTCCTCGAGCAGCTCGCCGCCGAGGTGCAGCGCCTGGGGCGCGCGCTCGGGCGGCATCTGGTGGTCATCGCGGAGAACGACCGCAACGACCCGCGCGTGACCCGGCCGGTCGAGGTCGGCGGCTATGGCCTGGACGCGCAGTGGAACGAGGACTTCCACCACGCCCTGCATGCCCTGCTGACCGGCGAGTCCGACGGCTACTACGCGGACTTCGGACAGCTCGCGGATTTCGCCCGGGTGCTGACCCGGGGCCTCGCCTACGACGGCCGCTACTCGCACTACCGTCGGCGTACCCACGGCCGCCCGGCATCCGACCTGCCCGGGCGGCGCTTCATCGGCTGCCTGCAAAACCATGACCAGATCGGCAACCGGGCGCGCGGCGACCGCATCGGTGCGGAACTCGCCCCCGGCCTGCTGGAGATCGGGGCCGCACTGGTGCTGACCAGCCCCTTCGTGCCCCTGCTGTTCCAGGGCGAGGAATGGGCGGCCACAGCGCCGTTCCTGTATTTCACCGATCATGTCGATGCCGAGCTCGGGCGGGCGATTCGCGAAGGCCGCCGGCGCGAGTTCGCGGCCTTCCTGCGCGATCCCCGCGACATCCCCGATCCACAATCCCGCGAGACCTTCGTACGCTCCCGGCTGAACTGGGACGAGCGCGAACGCGCACCCCATGCCCGGATCCTGCGCTGGTATCGCGCGCTGATCGCCCTGCGCCACACCCACTGGACCTTCGCCGATGACCGCCTGGAGTCGATCGAGGTGCGCTTCGACGAAGCGGCGCGCTGGCTGGAGATACAGCGGCCGGGGCTGCTGCTGGCCTGCAATCTGACCCCGGCCCCGCAGCGCCTGCACTGCCCGGGGGCCCGGGGGCTGCACAGCCTGTTGTGTTCCGATGCGGGTATCGTGGTGGACTCGGATCGCCTGACCCTGCCCGGCGAATCCGTGGTCATCCTGGGGACTGACCGATCCACTTGGGCCACCTTGCGTGGCGAGGGAGTGATGCAGTGACGCTGTCCGACCGTCCCGTACAACGCATCGACGGCTACCTGCCCATCGAAGACCACGGCCTGATCGGGAATTGCACCACCGCCGCGCTGGTCGGCCGCGACGGCGCCATCCCCTGGATGTGCGTGCCCCGCTTTGACTCCGAGCCCCTGTTCTGCGCCCTGCTGGACCAAAAGCGCGGTGGTGCCTTCCGCGTGGCCCCGGAACCGCTGATCGCCTCGCACCAGCGCTACATCCCGGACACCGCCGTACTGATTACCGAGATGACCGGCCCGGAGGGCCGGGTTCGCATCACCGACTGCCTGCCCCTGCGCGCGGGGGCGGACCTTTCCGAGGACGCCCCCGCCGGGCGCAACGAGCTGCTGCGCCGGATCGAGGTGCTGGAGGGCCGGGTACGTCTGCGAGTGCAGATCGCGCCCCGCGGTGGCGCGACCGTTGCGCCGCATGGCGCCGGCCTGCGCCTGGCCCTGCACCACCAGCCGGAGCTGGACCTGGCGCTGAACACCTCCCTGCCACTGGAGGCGCTGGACAGCCTGCATGAACTCGAGGCCGGCGAGCAGCATCACCTGCTGCTCGGTTGGGGGCCGCACACGCACCGGTTCCAGGCCCGCACCCCGCAGGAACTGCTCGAGGCCACGCTGCTGGTCTGGAGACGATGGATGCGGCATTTCGATTATGAAGGTCCCCGGGAAGAGCTCGTCCGCCGCTCGGCGGTCACCCTCAAGCTGATGGACTACACCGCCACCGGGGCGATGATCGCGGCCCCCACCTCCTCACTGCCGGAGGCGATCGGCGGCCCCCGCAACTGGGACTATCGGTACGCGTGGATCCGCGATGCGGCGTTTTCGGTCTATGCGATGAGCGATATCGGCATGACCCACGAGGCCGCCGGTTTCATCGGCTGGGCCCTGGACGCGGTCGATCGCGCAGGCTGGCCACGGGTGCTGTACGACGTGGATGGCCAGCTCCCGCAACCCGAGCGCAGCGACCCCGAACTGGAGGGCTACCGCGGCTCGGGCCCCGTACGCTGGGGGAATGGCGCGGTCGAGCAGCGCCAGCACGACGTGTTCGGCGAGATCCTCGACTGCGCCTGGCGCTGGGTCCGCTGGGGCGGCACGCTGGACGATCACCTGTGGGGGCGCCTGCGGCGCCTGGTCGAATCCGCCAACACGGAGTGGAAAAACCCCGACCACGGGATCTGGGAAGTGCGCACGGCCGGGCGCCCCTTTACCTACTCCGCCGCCCTCTGCGCGGTCGCGCTGGAGCGCGGTGCCGCGCTGGCCGAGACCAATGGCATGGAAGGCAACAGCGCCCTCTGGCGGGCCGAGGCGCGGCAGATCCGCGAAGCGATCCTGGAGCAGGCCTGGGACCCCGAACTCCAGAGCCTCACCGAGCATCTGGGTGGCGGCGGCATCGACGCGAGCCTGCTGGCCCTGCCGGGACGCGGCGTCATCCCCCCGGATCACCCGAAGATGATCGCCACCACCGAGGCCGTCGTGCGACGCCTGGGTGCCGGAAACGGCCTGCTTTACCGCTATCTGCCGGAGGAATCCCCGGACGGGCTGCCCGGACACGAGGGCGCGTTCGTGCTGTGCAGCTTCTGGCTGGCCGACAACCTGCTGGGTCAAGGTCGCCTGGACGAGGCCCAGGCACTCTACGACTCGCTGTGCGAACGCAGCAACCACCTGGGCCTTCTGCCGGAACAGATCGACCCGGCCAGCGGGGCCTTCCTCGGCAACTTCCCGCAGGCCTTCAGCCACGTCGGCCTGATCGCGACCGGCATCCGGCTGGGCAGGGTCCAGAGAAAGAACTGACCCCGGGTGCACCCGCATGGGTCCAAGTCCCATCAGGGCGGCGTTGCATTCGACAACCTTGACGGCGCGAATGCCCGAAAAAATCCATGTTTCCCTAGAATTTGACCCGCAGAGGCAGGCGATCCACGCGCCATATCTCCGGCAATTCGGAGACCGGCTCAACAATCACCGGGACCGCGCTCTCGCCTCCACCCAGCCCCGACCGGAAGGCCGCCGGAAGCCGATCGGCCGCCCCAACGGTAGCTGTCACAGCAGCCCTTCGCCGCTCACCATCCGGAAGGATCAGGCTGACCTCGCGCCCCGGTTCCAGCCGCCGCTCCAGGTGGCGGGGCTCCACATACGCCACCACACGAAGCCGCGTCCCGCTATACCGCAGCAGGGGCGTGCCGACGGCCACGAATTGCCCTGGCTCTACCAGGATCTCCGTCACCACGCCATCCAGATCGGCCGTCTTGACCAGTTGGCGGCTTTCCTGCCGCACCTCCGCTCGCTCTCCGAGGAGGTCGTCATGTCGTAACTGGAGACTTTCCGGCCAGGATTCCACCGCATCACCCCGCGGGACACGCGCCAGATTGCCTTCCAGCTCGGCGAGACGCTCCTCCACGCGTGCCCGCTCCGCGCGGACCGGAAGGAGTTCACCACGACCCGCCGCCCCCCTGTCGATCAGGCGCTCCAGACGGCGTTCCTGCGCACGGAATTCGTCCAGGCTTTGCTGGAGCAGTTCGATCCGGCGCTCGAGGTCCGCGCCCTGTTCCTGCCCGGAAAGCCCCACCCGCTCGCGCATGCGCTCGAGGTCCTGTTCGATCTGCCGACCGCGGCGTTCCAACTGCGGACTGTGCTGTCGCACGACCACTTCCCCCCGGCTCACGCGGTCCCAGGGCTCGACGGCGATCGATTCCACAAAACCCGGAACCTCGGCCAGCAATTGATGCTGGGGGTACCAGACCAGAGCCGGGACCTCGGTCGATATGGCGTCGTTGACCAGCGTGTAAAGGAAGTACAGCACCGGGCTGGCCACCAGCAAAAGGATCAGATACCAGCGCAGCCGGAACGCGACCCGACGGGCGGGCCCGTAGCGCACCTTCATGCCGCCATCCTGATCTGACCGCCGGCGGCCGGTGGCATCAAAGCGAATCTTCATGGGCCCACATTTCCCTCAGGTACGAGTAGCTCTGGATCGCCACCGGAAGACGGAGGTGGTCCAGCCGTTCGGTCGCAGTGTCGAGAGTGCTCAGCATCGCGTCCCAGCCGTGATGGAACCAGCTGTTTTGCGGCGAGAGGATCGACTCCACACTCTGAGCCAGGGTGATCGTGAGCCCCGGCTTCCGCGCGAGCACGGGTTCCAGGCGGTGGACCATCCCATCGGCATGCGTCACGTAGGTCATCAGGGCAAGCTCCGTTGCCCCCACCTCGGCGAAGTCGCAAGCCAGGCAACGATCCGGGCCACCAAAGTCGCGCGGATGGGCACTCAGCCCCACCGGCCACGGGGAGGCTTCGACTGCGGCAGCGACCGTCTCCAGCCACTCCTCAATGAGTTCGTCACGCTCGTAGCCATGGCTGTCCAGCTGGTCGATCTCGATGTCCAGGTGCAGATCGGCGAAGTCGACCCCCTTCAGACGCTGGATGATACGGACCAGGTCATCCCGCGCTTCGGGCAACACCCAGGTGGGCTCGCCGAGCAACAACCCCACATCCACCTGCCGCTGCCGCGCCTGATGCAGGAAATCTGCCAGCACACCGGGATGCTCGCTGTATCGATCGATCTGTTCGCCATCCAGCGACAGCCATACACGCTCCACGCCGGCGCGGCGCAGCAAGCCCCAGAACTCGGGATCCTCGCCCTGAATGACGGGTTCGCTATCCCACAGATAGATTCGCCCCGCGTAGGGCAAGCGGGCGTCCGTTACCGGATCGCCGCCCAGCGTGGCGCGCGCCTGCCGGATGGGTTCCATTGGCCGGGGACGATCGCTGGCCAGGAGGTCGCAACCGATCTGCGCGCGCCAGACCTCCAGCGCGCTGTCGAGCCAGCCTCGCGCGGCCTGATAATATGCCTGCCGAGCGGGCATCACCTCTTCCCAGGGGACGCTCACACGGCTCTCCGCCCGTTCCTCCACCACCGCCAGCGCATGAGCCGCCGCTTCCATCTCCTGCAAACGGGAATCCAGTCGGCGCGAATGGACCTCCAGGCGCTGCCGCGCCAGATCCCTGCGCTGTTCTACGGCCTGGGTGGCCGATGTACGCTGGTGCCGGAGCTGCCGCTGTTCAGCCCTCAGTTCTCTCTGCAGGGCGTTGTCTCCACCCAGCGCGCGCAAGGGCACGGAGACGGACCAGACAACCTCCAACCCACTCCCCAGGCGACTAACATCGTCTTCGTAACTCGAGCTGTAACGCAGTTGGAGGTTCGACCGCACCGCGTGGAACCGGGTCAGGGACTCACGCTCCTCGACTGCGCGCAACTCTTCCTCCACCGCCAGGACTTCCGGTGCGGGGTCCATCCCGGGAGTACCGCAAGTCGCCTGGTGTGGATCAAACCATGCTGAGGTTGATTCCAGAGTAACCGGCCGGCCCAGGAGATTTTCCAGCTCCACCCGGGCCTCGTGCTCGTCCACCCGAGCCTCGTCCACGTCCAGGCGCGCGGCATCCAGGCTGCGCCGCAAACTCGCCGCCTCATCCGCGCGAATCAGCCGTTCGTCCCCGCGTTCCGCAAGGGTCCGTTCGAGATCCGGCTCGACGCTCAGCAGCGCCTGGCCCAGGGACTGGAGCTGGCGAGCATGCCAGACCCGCGCGTAGGACTCGGCCACGTCACGGCTCAGGGTCTGCAATGCTTCCTGATACCGGTACCAGGCGGCACCGGCCTCCCCACGGGCCTGCCATTCCGCCCTTCGCTGCTGTTCGTCGGTGCCCAGCAGCGGACGCTGTATCCCGATCGAACCGCTGGTGCCGCGATATCGCCGATTGAGCCCTTCGACCACCGGTTCGCGGTAAACCCCAGCGCCAGCGCTTCCGAAGAGCTCCCAGCCACCCTCCTGATGCCGGCGCTCCCGCAAGGCGTCCGCCTGCTCGAACGCGGCTTGCTCGGCCAGCAACGAGGGTGCCTCTTCGACCGCATCCAGCAGCCGGGGCAGGCTCTCCGCGCTGGCCATGACCGGCAGCCCCGCCATCAGCATGCACCCGAGCAGTATCCCGCCTCGCATCGCCATTACCGCTTGCTCTTGCGTAGTACCCACCAGGGGGCCATGGACGACTCCTGGCTCGAATGACGCCACCACTCGTTAATGATGGCGACCAACGACCACACCCGCATGCCCAATGCGAAAAAGGGAAACACGGGAATCAGCCAGGCCAGGCGGAGATCACGCCCGCGGCGTTCCGAAATGAACACCAGCGCGGTGATGTACATCAGGGCCGTCAGGATCGCGTAGAGCCCCATGATCAGTATGAACGTGGCCAGCACGACACCCGGATCGGCCATCACCACCAGCCACAGGGTGTACAGCACGATCAGCACCGGCATCACCATCTGGAACAGCATCCCGTACCAGACGCCTATGATTACATTCCACCAGCCCATCTGGCGCGGCGAAAAGGCGTTGCGATGCTTTCGCACATACATGAAGAACAGGTCCCCGTCCCAGCGCAGACGCTGTTTCAGGAATCCCACCAGGGTATCCGGGACATCTGTGTGCCCCATCGCCTGGGGTTCGAAGGGGATGTAGAACCCCGGGTGACGGCCAAAATACTGCTTCAGCCGCAAGGTCAGGTCGAGATCCTCCGCCGACCCCGTTGTCCACCCGCCCACTTTACGGACAAACTCGGTCCGGAAGACCCCGAAGGCACCCGAAATATTGTTGATGCCGCGGAACTCACCCAGGCCAACCTTGGCCAGGTGAATGGTGATCATATACTCCAGCGCCTGAAGGCGGGTCATCAGGTTTTGATTCCAGTTGCGAACGCGCAACGAGCCGGCCATGGCGATCACATTAGGATCGCGGAAATGGCCCGCTGCATGCAGGGCCATGCTGTTGTCGAACGAGGTATCGCCATCCACTGCCATCACGATTTCCCCGCGCGCCAACTGAAGCCCGGCGTTCAGCGACGAGACCCGACCACCCCGGGGTACCTTTGGCAGGATGATCAGCCGGCGGCTGGCGTAATGCTCTGCCTCGGGCTGGATATCGCGAAGCGCCTGCATGGTGGCCAGATTCTGATCAGCGCCATCCACCACCGCGATGATCTCGATCTGCCCCGGGTACACCTGCTCCAGCAGCGTGCGAATCGTCCCCTGTACCGACCGGCCTTCGGCATAGCACGTCACAATGCAGGTGATCCGCGGTGTGTACGGGTACTGGGTAGGAATCGCATAGATACGTCGAGTGTAGTGGCGCAGCACACCCAGCCAGATCATCAGGTTCAGCGGCAATTCCAGAAACACCACGAACGGGATGAACATGTACGCCAGCGTGAGGGCGTCCGACTCCAGGAACAACGTAGCCAGCAAGGCCCCGGCCTCGGTCGGAAGCGAAAGCATTTCGTTCATTGCGACCGCGAGACCAGTCGCGCCATGACCGCAGCCGCATCCTCGGCTTCCGCCATGCCCATAGAAGATTCGTGATACACGTTTCCGAGACGCCCCACATCCACCTGGGACACGACATCTTCCAGCAGCTCTCCGAGCCTTTTGGCCAGCACGTCGACGCCGCTCGCGGTCGTTTGTGGCAGAAACAGCCAGATGCGGTCGTCACCGGTACGGGTCATCAAATCCGTGGACCGAACCAGGGCCTTGACGCGTTCGGCGAAGGTGTCCACCAGTGCCACACCGCGCCCATGACCCAGCGCATCGATGACCCGGGCCATGCCGTTCAAATGCAGCAGGATCAGGCCAAATCCGATCTCGTCATGACGCTGCCGCAGCTTCAGCGACCAGTCCACGAAGAACTCGAAGTGTTCCGGCGCCACATGGTTGATCTCGTCGAAGGCTCCGTAGAGATCCCGCAGCTCCCCTGTCCGGGCCAGTAACCGCCCAGCCTCCGATAACCGGTAGCGGTAAATCCCCATGGGCTCAAGTTCATCGGGGTCATGGGCCTGGCCACACCCCATGCAGCGCGCCAGCACGCGGCCCTCCATGAACATATGCTGGCAACTGCCGCAGACGTGATTCTCCAGTGGTCGGTCATAGTCCTCGCCAATATGACGCAGGACCGCCGAACAGTTCGGGCACCGCAGCATGCCGCCATCCTGGAATAGACGCTGCGGCCCCACATGCCCACAGGCGAAGCAATGCAGTCCGGGCTCGGTGCGTATGTCGAGCGAGTCGCATTCCGGGCACACATCAACAAAACTCAGGTGCCCTTGCCGGCATCCCGGGCAAAGGCGTACGCGGTCGACCAGCTCCACACCTTCGAGAAGACGGCGTTGGCGCACCCCCCGCAACCAGAACTCGGGCGTATCTTCTTCGAGCAAAGCATCTAGGAGCGGATAGCGATACAGCTGCTGGGCATGCCAGTCCCGCACCGGCACCAGATGCAGGCCCGGGTGACTCCACAGCAAAGCCAGAAGCACTTCATCCTGACTCCGGGGGGGCCGCCCGCCATTGGCGGTTTCCAGGCGTGCTGCACAATCCACGATACGCTGGGAGGGCTCATCTACGGAGTGAAAGGGACCGTCGGACAGGGCCCGCGTCTCGGCATCGGCGTCGCCATGCAGCCAGAGCAACCGCATTCGGTCCTGTGGATGACACCGTAAGGCCCGCGCCACGGCTGCGGTGTCGGGCAGCGCATCCGCATCGATCACGAAGGCCATCATGCCGGCTCTATCGATCCGGCTGGCCTCGTAATCGGCTACGGTTTCGAAGGCGGTACATGCAAGCCCCGTTGCCAGTCGCTCCGCCAGCCCCGACTGCCGAGTAAAAACCACCAAATGGGGTGAAGTGCTTTCCCGTTGTGCCGACCCGTTTGTCATCCGTCCCGCCAGTCATGGCCCGATTGGGCGCCGTCCCCTGCCGTACGTTCAAGCGCCACGCCGGAAACGGGGCCACCCGACCGCGCGGTGTTTGCGCAGAAACGTGACGAGTATCACACACTGGTCATGCCGGAATACAGCCACCCCTCACAGAAAGCCACTAATCGAGAGGGAGACCGCCTACTCTTGCGAGCCCCAAAAGGCCGGGCACGGTCGCCCCGTGAAGACTAGTCGGTCGGCATCATCGAGGAGTGGTGGTGGACGATCTTCCACTCGCCGTCGCGGTTTTCGTAGACGAAGGTGTAGCGCGCGGGGACGTCCTTGGTCTCGCCGCCGTCGGTGACGCGGAAGGTATAGGTGCCGGCGTCGGTCAGCTTGTTGCAGCCGAGCTTCACGTTGCGGGTGTTGATCGTCCCGAAGGGCTTCTTCTCGAGGAAGTGCTCGAAGTAGTCCTGGATCTCGGCGTGCGTGGTTCGCGGGACGTTGGAGACCGTCGGCAGCAGGACCGCGTCCTCGGCATAGCGCTCGGTGACCTTGCGCGCATCCCCGGTCTGCAGGGCGTCGTTCCAGCCCTCGAACAGCTCCTCGGCCAGGCGGCGGGTCGCGGGGGCGCAGACCACGCAGCTCTCGTTCGGCGGGGTGTCGATGGCGCCGAACGCCGGATCGCCACCCGTCCCGGTCACCGGGTGGTGCTGGTCGCGATGCGAGGCGCTCAGGCTCAGGCGCGCGCGCGGCGACTCGTCGGCATTGATGAACTGGGTGCCGCTGATACGCGGCCGGCTGCTCGTGGTCACTGACTGATCTCCGCATACGGCCATTGCCGGCCGGATAAAACGTGAATTATAAGGGACCCTGGAGGGGCTGTCAGGGCGCCGGTCGCGGGCCGCCTGATCAGCTCGCCTGCGCCTTGAACGCGGCCAGCAGGTCCTCGACCTGACCGCGCACCCGCGCCTCGTCCTGGATGGCAAAATCCAGGAAGGTCTGGGCCACGACCGACAGAACCTTCTGCCTGGGGTGGACGATGTGCCACTGGCGGTGGATCGGGAAGTGCTCCACATCCAGCAGCGCGACCGGCCCCCCGGCCCCTTCCGCGCTGAGGGTATGCAGTGACAGCACCGCGATCCCCAGGCCCCCGATGACCGCCTGCTTGATCGCCTCGTTGGAGCCGAGCTCCATGCGCACGGTCGGGTTGATGCCGTGTTCCTGGAACAGCTTGAGGGTTGCCTCGCGGATGCCGGAACCCGGCTCGCGCATCAGGAAGGTCTCCTGCTCCAGGCGTTCGATCGGGATGTTGCGCTGCCCCGCCAGCGGGTGGTCGCGGCTGGCCATCACCACCAGGGGGTTCGGCGCGAACGGATACACCGCGATATCGGTCAGCCGCTCGGGCACGTGCCCGATGATGTACAGGTCATCGTCGTTGCTGGCCAGGCGATCCAGCACCCGGTCGAAGTTGCTGACCTCCAGCGACAGCTCGATATCCGGATAGCGCTTGGCGAACTGCCCGAGGATCGTGGGCGCGAAGTACTGCGCCGTGGTGATGACCGCCAGGCGCAGGCGCCCGCGCTTCAGCCCGTGCATCTCCGCGAGCTTCATCTCGAGATTGGTCAGCGCCCCGAGCATCTCGCGGCAGGTGTCGTACAGCAACAGCCCGACCTCGGTCGGGAAGGCCTTGCGTCCGACGTATTCGAACAGCGGCAGGCCGAGCGCACCGGAGAGCTTCTTGATCTGGATGGAGACGGTCGGCTGGGTCAGATAGAGCTCTTCCGCCGCCCGGGTGAAACTGCCCAGGCGCACGATCGCCTCGAACACCTGCAACTGGCGCAGGGTCGCATGCCGGATCAGATGCGCGGGCAGCTCGGACTTCAACATCACCTGCGGAAGGCTGGACTCCTTCGGCGGTGTCGAGCTGCCCCCCGTCTTGGCCATGCGAGTACCGTGTGCGCCCTAACGGGTCAGGCCGGCGTACAGCATCGGCAGCTTTTCCGGGAGCCGCTCGATGTGGTCCAGCACCATGAAGTGCTGCGCACCGAAGATGCGTTCCACGTACTCATCGGCCTGCGGATCCAGGCTGATGCAGAAGCTGTAGACGCCGTTCTTGCCCACCTCTTCCACCGCGCGCTTGGCATCCTGGCGCAGGTACTGCGGATCGCGCACATCGGTATCCGCCGGCTCGCCGTCGGTCACGATCAGCAGCAGCTTTTTCTGCGTGCCCTGCTGGTGCAGCAGGTGGCCGGCGTGCCGGATCGCCGCGCCCATGCGCGTGGACAACTGCCCCTTCATCCCGGCCAGCCGCGCCCGGGCGTGATCATCGTAGGGGGCATCGAAATCCTTGAAGCGGTAATACTCGACATCATGACGGCCATCGGAGGCGAAGCCGTGGATCGCGAAAGGGTCGCCGATCTTCGAGATGGCCCCGCCCAGCAGCGCGGTGGCCTCGCGCGCCAGCTGGACCACGGTCGTCTCGCCATCGGCGAGGGGCTCGTTGGTGGACTCGGACAGATCCAGTAGCACCAGCACGGACAGGTCGCGCACCTGACGGATATTGCGGACGTAGATCCGCTCGTCCGGCTGGCGGCGCATGCGCAGATCGATCTGCGCCTCGACGAGGGCGTTCACGTCCAGTTCGTCGCCCTCGGCCTGCTTGCGCATGCGCTGCACACCCTGCGGCTGCATCGCCTCGATCAGGAACTTCAAACGCGAGATCAGCGGCTTGTGCTTTTCGTTGATGGCATCGATCTCTTCCACGTCGCCCTTCTTCGGACGCCGCTCCAGCAGGGTGACCCAGTGCGGCCGTTCCAGCTGCATCTGGTAGTCCCACTCGTGGTAGTGGTAGGGCAGCGAGATCGGCTCCTTGCCCTCCTGCTGGTTGATGCTTTCGTCTTCACCGTCGCGGAACCACTCAGTCGCCAGCACCATGATCATCTGGGCATCATCCCCGGCCCCGGGGACATCCAGGGTGTTGATCATCTCCATGGGTGTGACGTAGACGCGCTCCTGGTTCGAGCCGCTGGCCATCAGCGTCTCGAAGTCGTCTTCCTCGCGGCCGAAGGCCCAGATATAGCGGTTGTCATCGCGGTAGAGCACATCCGGGGCCACCTGCCGCGGATTCATGTAACCCTTTTCCGGAAACTCGGGCGCCAGGGCTTCGGCCAGCTCGCGCGCCAGACCCGCGGCCTCGAGGTCCTCCGCCCGCTCCGCCAGGGCCGCGCGCGCCTTGCCCACAAACGGGTGGTCGTCGCGGTAGTCGGGGTCCAGCAGGGCCCGCGCGGTGCGGGCCAGCAGCGCCTGCGGGGCGTCACCGTCATCCGGCGTCGCGGTGTGCAGGGGGATCCACAAGTTGCGCAGGCCGGGGAAGCCGCGCGTCGCCAGGCCCTCGACCCGTGCATCCTCGAACAATTCGGTCAGCACCCCGATAACGCCCCGCGGGGCCTCCTCCGGCTGCATCTCGCGGGTAAAGACCACGTGCGCCGCCGCATGCGCCGCCGCAGCACGATAGAGATCCAGACCGGTCAGACCCTCCCAGTCGTCGAAGGCGTCCGGCAGGAAGATCGTGAAGCCCTCGATGTAGGGCTTGTAGCCCTCGCGCGACTCGAAGTCGCCACTGGTGGGGCGCATGAAGAAGTCGCGCGCCCACAGAGAGCGCAGATAGAGGTTGATGCGGCGCTGGACATCCACGAACAGTGTCCCGCGGCGTTCCTTCTGGAACACCGAACGGGACTCCGGCGACTCCAGGCCGAAATAGGCAATCTGAGCCTCCAGGTCCGTGCGGTGGGCCTGCGCCCCCCAGCTCGCCCAGCGACGCAGCCCCCCCAGCGTGAGGTGGGAGAGGAGTTCGTCGAGGTGTTCCAGCATCGGGCGTACGCCGCGCGGCGCCTGCCCCAGCAGGTTGTCCACCAGGCGCAGATAGCCCGAGAACAAACCCTGGTCCCCCAGTCGCCGCGCGGCGATGGGGCTGGTGGAGATCAGCAGGGTGATAACCGCGGCACTGGTCTTGGAGTACATCTTGATCGCCGAGCTGACCAGCTCGCCGACCGCGTCCTCGCCCAGTTCCTGCGCCACATCCGGCGTCTCCTGGACGAAGGCGATCACCATCTCGGAGCCGCGCCCGAGCGAGTGCAGGCTGCGCGCCCCTTCCAGGTAGTAGCGCTTGAGGCCCGCGGCACTGAACGCACGCGAAGCCTCCTGCCACGAGGCCTCGAGCACCTCGGCCGCCTGTCCCCCGAGGTCTTCGAGGAGGTCCTGGTAGTCCTCCAGATGGATGCTCATCGTATCCCGCGCGGGCGTCTAGAAGAACGTCGTGACGGCGGAGTCGAGGGCGTCGCGCATGTCCGGGTCATCCGTGATCGGGCGCACCAGCGCCATACGGCAGGCGGCCAGCGGGGCCACCCCGTTGGCAATCAGCGATGCCGCGTACACCAGCATGCGGGTCGAGATGCCCTCGTCCAGACCGTGCCCCTTCAGGTTGCGGGCACGCTCGGCCACGCTGACCAGTTTCCCGGCCATGTCCTCGTTGATCCCGCCCTCGTGCGCCACGATGCGCGCCTCGGTCTCGTGATCGGGGTAGTTGAAGTCCAGCGCGCCGAAGCGCTGCTTGGTGGACTCCTTCAGATCCTTCATCAGGCTCTGGTACCCGGGGTTGTAGGAGATCACCACCTGGAAGTCCGGGTGCGCCTCCACCATCTCGCCCTTCTTCTCCAGGGGCAGGACGCGGCGGTTGTCCGTCAGGGGGTGGATGACCACGGTCGTGTCCTGACGCGCCTCGACGATCTCATCGAGATAACAGATCGCACCATGCCGTGCCGCCTGGGTCAGCGGCCCGTCCTGCCAGCGCGTTCCGTCGGCGTCCAGCAGGTAGCGCCCCACCAGATCCGACGCGGTCATGTCCTCGTTGCAGGCCACGGTGATCAGGGGCTTGCCCAGCTTCCATGCCATGTGCTCGACAAAGCGCGTCTTGCCGCAGCCAGTCGGTCCCTTGAGCATCATGGGCATGCGCACCGAATAGGCCGCCTCGTACAGCTCCACCTCGTCCGCGGTCGGCTGGTAGTACGGCTCTTCGGTGATCAGGTGATCGCGTAGTTCGTCCTGCATCTTTTCGACTCCTCAATCAGAAAGGCCGGGGCAAGCCCCGGCCGCCGGAACGCAGCCCTCAGTCGGGCCAGATCCGCTCGGGATGCAGTTCGGTTCCGGTGTTGTCCGCCTTGGGCGTCTTCTTTGCCGCCGGCTTATTCGCTGCGGCCGACTTCCGGCTGGTGGACGTGGACTGCGCCGATGCGCCGGACTTGGGCGTGGCGGCCGGCTTCTTCCGCGTGGTCGTGCGCTTGCGCGCCGGTGCCTTGCGGGTTGTGGTGGCCGCCTTCTTGGTGGCAGCGGTCTTGGTGCTGGCCGCGGCCCGCGGCTGGCTGCTCGCCGGCTCCTGGCTGGTGTCCTTCTGGGCCGAGGCTTCGGGCTTGGCGGCCGCGTCCTGGCTCTTATCCTTGTCCTGATCCTCGCGTGCACTGCGCACGCCGGCTGCCAGCTTGTCTTGCAGATTGCTCATTGCGACACCTCCTCGATGATGGCTTCGATCTCCGCCGCCGCGGCCTCGCCGGGCTTGCCCAGATCAAAGACGGAACAGCCCTCGAGCGCCGAGCGCCGATAGATGGCCCGCCGGCGCAGCGTCTGCTCCAGGGCGGGGATGTCGATCTCCATCAGTGCATGCTTCATCGCGCGCGACAGCGCACTGCGGACCTCGAGCTGA
The DNA here is from genome assembly GCF_000381305.1 of Thioalkalivibrio sp. ALE16. Taxonomy (NCBI): domain Bacteria; kingdom Pseudomonadati; phylum Pseudomonadota; class Gammaproteobacteria; order Chromatiales; family Ectothiorhodospiraceae; genus Thioalkalivibrio; species Thioalkalivibrio sp. ALE16. The sequence goes on along the minus strand of NZ_KB906355.1, from coordinate 239,186 downwards.
TTGACCACGATAAACGGGCGCAGGCTGGGGTTCTTGAGGCGCGCCTCTTCCAGCCCCCGGCCCATCCGCACACTGCCCCACAGATCGACCGGAGACGGCAGTACGGGGATCAGCACCTCGTCGGACGCTGCAAGCGCGCCATTGACCGCACCGCCCTCCAGGGTCGGCGGGCAGTCCACCACGATGTGCTCGTAGTCCTTGCGCAGCGCTTTCAGCTCCCGATCCAGGGGCCCGGCCACCGCGAAGACCGATGCGGGGAACGGACGTTCATCCGAGGCCATGCGGGCCCACTGTGCGGCCGAGCCCTGCGGGTCGGCATCGACCACCAGGGTGCGACCCCGGCGCGCAAGCCCGGCCGCCAGATTCATGGTCAGGGTGGTCTTGCCGGTACCGCCCTTCTGATTGACTACCGCGATTACCCTCGAACCCACGCAACAGCCTCCTGCGGAAGGGGCCGGGACGGCCCCGGCCCGTCAAGTATGCCCCCGGCTCAGCCGGTGGTGGCAGCGGCCAGGCGATCGACCTCCAGGGCAAAGGCCTTGTCGCCCTCTCCCAGTTGCTCGCCGTTTCGGGCGTCAATCGTGATGTTCACGTACGTGGTTCCGAAGCTGATGTTCGGATGATACCCGTCCTGTTCGGACAGCTCGGCCACGCGGTCGAGAAACTCCCGGGTGATGCCGTAGCGCTCGAACGTGAACTGCTTGCTCATGGACGCCGAGGTCCCCTTGCCGGGCTCCCACCCGGCCGGAACCACCAGATCGGTATCCGCCATTGCCTACTCCGCTCGTCTTGCCGCGTCCGCGTGCATCACGCGGGACTGCCCTGGGCGTCGATCTCGCGCACGTGTTCCAGCTCATCCTCAAGGATGCTCTCGAACAACGCGGCATCGTCCACCGCGCCTACGCGCCGGCAGTAGACAGCAGCCTCGTCATACAGACGGACTGCCTCCATCTCCAGCTCGCGGTTGCGGGCCATCAGCTCGGCCATGGAGCGGCCAAGCCGGACCGGCGCCAGCTGGCTGCCGTTCGGGGCGACCCCGTAGTGAAACATGCGGGTCATGAAGCGATCCGCATGATCCAGCTCTTCCTGGGCATCCCGACGCAGGCAGTCGCTCACGTCATTCATACCCCACATCGCGGTCAGCCGCGCCTGGGCCAAGTACTGCTGAACCGCCGACAGCTCGTGCGCCACCGCGCGGTTCAGGTATCCCACGATCCGTGGATCGGACATGGATGTCGCCTCAGCTGGCCGAACCGCTGGCGGTCGGGGCCGTCGGCAGGATGCCTTCCACTTCGGAATGCACACGCGCAATGATGTGCGCGGCCACCAGGCCGTCACCCACGCGTTCGCAGGAATCCGCACCCGCACGCACGGCGGCGTTCACGGCGCCGGTTTCGCCACGGACCAGCACGGTCACGTAGCCACCGCCGACAAACTGACGACCGATCAGGCGCACTTCGGAGGCCTTGGTCATCGCATCCGCGGCCTCGATCGCTGGGACCAGACCGCGGGTCTCGATCATGCCAAGGGCCACACCAGAAATTTCGCTAGCCATCATCTACCTCTTCTTGAAAAAAGCCGCCGGGACCCACCGGGACCCGACGGCGTTCGACTACCGCGAGTTACGGCTTTTCCGGGAGGATGTTTTCCACCTCGGAATGGACGCGAGCAATGATGTGCGCGGCCACCAGGCCGTCACCCACGCGCTCGCAGGAATCCGCGCCGGCACGCACCGCGGCGTTCACGGCGCCGGTTTCGCCACGGACCAGCACGGTCACGTAACCACCGCCCACGAACTGACGACCAATCAGGCGCACCTCGGAGGCCTTGGTCATCGCGTCGGCGGCTTCGATCGCCGGCACCAGACCACGGGTCTCGATCATGCCGAGGGCCACACCAAAGTTTTCGCTAGCCATTACTCAACTCCTATCAAGCGTTACAGATGAATTACTTTTCAACCTGCTCGGGCAGGATGCTTTCCACTTCGGAATGCACGCGGGCGATGATGTGCGCGGCCACCAGGCCGTCACCCACACGCTCGCAGGAATCCGCACCGGCGCGCACGGCGGCGTTCACGGCACCGGTTTCGCCACGGACCAGCACGGTCACGTAGCCACCGCCCACGAACTGACGACCGATCAGGCGCACTTCGGAGGCCTTGGTCATCGCATCCGCGGCTTCAATCGCCGGCACCAGACCACGGGTCTCGATCATGCCCAGCGCCACACCAAAACGTTCAGTTGCCATTGTCTTCTCTCCTGGAGTTACAGTTTTTCAAAAAATGACGCTCACGCCGCCTTGCGGGAACCAGCAGAGCGCTGTGCATCGGTCTGGTCTCGTCCTGCCTCGTCCTTCGACCCTTCCGTCTTCTTTCCACCATCGTCCCAGTGGTCGATGATGCCGCCGATCGTCAGATCGGTCTGAATACTGTTGTCGTCCAGCGCGTAGCGCGCGGCCGAGCCACTGATGGTGAACACCCAGTTGCCCGGATGCGCCCCGACAGTGTCCACCGCCACGTTCAGGGCCCCTTTCTGGTCCACCAGCACGCGCAGCGACATGGTCTTGAGCCCGTCCACGCGACGGGTCACCACCAGTTCGTCCTGCACCTGCATGATTTCCATGGAGCTACTGCTCCTCCCAGTAATCGATGATCCCGACGATCGTCGCGTCACTGGGATAGGACTTGTCACCGGCCGCCTCACGTGCCGCCGAGCTACCGACTACGATCACCCAGTCACCCGGTACGCAGCCGACCGCGTCCACCGCGACGGTGCGCGGACCACCGGCCTTCTCCTGGACCACCAGCAACGGCCGGTGCCCCAGATCGCGGATGCGGTTGGTCGAAACCAGGGTCTTCTCAACCTTGCAGATCTTCATTCCCGTTCCCGTGTGCGTCAGGCGGCCAGCGGTTCCAGACGGCTTCCGCTACGCTTGTCGCGGATCACCATGTGGCAGCCAATCAGGCCCTTCTCTGCCAGGTCGCGATAGCGATCCATGATCTGGTCGCGGATGCGACGGCAGCGTGCCTCCACCCGTTCCCGCGATCCCGGCACCTTGCGGTCGTAGCGGTAATGAATCACCACCGGCACCGGCAGGCCGCGCTCGACATTCAACTTCCGAAAAATCTTGTTCACCCCGACGTCCGTACCTTCGGAGCCCTCTTCCATCGTCTCCAGGTGCGCGAAGTATGCGAAGTTGCGCACCTGCATCTCCTCGATCTCCTGGCCGACGATGATCACCCGTTCCCGGTGGCCCACGTCGGCGTAGTGCCCGCCGTGGTACCGCGCCACATAGTCGAGCTGCGAAATATTGTTCAGCAGCAGCCGCGAGATCAGCCGCAGCATGCCCTCGTGCGGGGCGCCGTTCCCGCGTCCCCAGCCCTGCTGGTGGATCGCATCCTGGATCGCCTGGTACACCCGCAGCGACGCCGCCTGTTCGTCCAGTCCCTGCGTCTCGCGGTACAGCTGCGCGCTGTCCACGAAGCGGTACAGGCTCATCCGCGTGTCGGCGTCCGGGATGTGGATCTTCACCGCATCCGTGTCCGTATCCACGCCGATCAGCAGCGTGTCCACCGAGGCCCCACAGCAGTAGGTGTTCTCGATCGCCTGGCGAAACGCGCGCAGCTGGTGCAGCGCGCCATCGGCCGCGTCGCGTTCGCTGTTTCCGTGCGCCGCGCAACCCTGATGCAGCGGATCCGCGCCACTGTAGTGGTAGGCCGCGATCTTCAGATAGCGGCTGGGGACATCGGCCGTCGTCGGCCGCCCCTCGCGGAAGCGCAGCAACTCGCGCTTAGTCCAGTGGCGCACATCCTCTTCGATGTCGAACTGCGCGCCGGCATAGCTCTTCACCCGTACCGCCAGATCCGGAAGGCGCAGGATGAAGCGCCGCAGGCCCAGCAGACGGCCATCGGAACAGGGCGAGATGTCCACCTCGTGAAAGTCGCAGTCGAGGAAATACGCGATCGCGCTTTCCGCCTCCGCGACCAGGTCATCCCGACCCGCCCAGTACTCGTTCACCACCTGGTCAAACAGCTCGAACGTCCCGTGCAGGTACAGCTCCCGCGTGTCCAGGTCGTTGATCCAGGCATCTTCCAGCGCCTTCTCCGGCAGGCGGTAACCCAGCTGCTCCTGCACAATCGCCTGGGCCCGTTCCTCGAAGTCGCGCTCGTGTTGCAGCGCGTGCACTTCCTTCAGGACCGGCACCAGCTGCGCAAAGCGCTCGCGGAACCCCCGTTCGAAGGCATGCAGCCGCTCGTTCATCGCCACATCCGCCAGCGGATGGCCCGGCTGCAGCTCCCGGGTCGCCTCCATACCGGCCGAGCCGGTCGGCGCCGCCGGTGGCACGGCGGAAACGGGCGCCGCCGGGGACGGGGACGCCGCGCGCGCAGCCACCGCCCGGGACTTCGCGAACCGCGAACCCGGGGTGCTGTTCTTGCGACGACCTCGCACCATGGCGTCCTGTGCCCTCGCCCGGCCTTAGCCGCGCGCCCCGCCGGACAGCGTCACCAGGGAACCGGCGTCGCTGTTCCCGGAGGAACCCGTGATCTTGCTCGGCGGCACGTCCTTGCGTTCGAGTTCGCGATTCACGTAGGCACTGCGGCCTTCGCCGCGCGGATTGCCCTTCTGGGTCGCGTTACGGCGCGTGGAAAAGCCCTCGGTGCCGGTGACCCGGTCGCCGCGCTGCCAGTCATCGCCGGTAATGGAGACGCCATTGCTGCTGCCGTTCACGGTCACACGATCGGCGCCGATCTTCTGGCCTTCCTCGACCGGGGCCGCCGCGACGGCCTGCTGGCCGCCGTTGTAGCGGAACTCCTCGGTACCGGACACCAGCCCCATGGCCTTGTTGATCGAACCGGTCAGGCGCCCGCTCGTGCCATAGGCAGTGCCGGTAACGCGCTCGCGGCGTTCCGCTGCCGACCGGGCGGGCGTCGCCACGCTGAACCCGGCGTTCGGCATCGGACGCTCCGCCGCCTGCGGTGCCGGCTGAGCCGGAGCCGCAGCCTGCATCCCTTCCGGGCGCAGACGTGGATGCAGACTGCCGGCCGCGCTGGCGCAGGTCTGGGCAAACTCGTTGGCACCCACATACGGGGCCCCCGAGACATCCTGACAGGCACCGCGCTCGGTACCGGTCACGCGTTCGTCGTAACCCGGCTGGCTGCCGGAGACCGGATGGGCCGGCGTCGAATGACGCTCCGCCACGCGGGTCTCGGCGACCTGCCCGTCCTGCGGCGCGCAGAACTGGTCGTACTGGTCGGGCCCGATGTACGCCGTGCCGCTGACCGGCTTGCAGGCGCCGTATTCGTCACCCGTCACGCGAGCGGAACGACCCACCGCCGTCCCGGACACCGACTGCTGGTTCCAGGTACGGCCGACCGTCACCTTTTCCGGCGCCGCATCCGGACGCTGGCCGCCGCAGAAGGCGTCATAATGTTCGGAGCCGGCGTACTCGGTGCCGGTGATCGGCTTGCAGCCGCCGTACTCGTCACCGGTGACGTGGATGGAATGATCCACCTGGGTACCGGACACCTCGCGACCGCGCAGGGTATGCATCACGCCGACCTTGGGCACGCCTCCGGCTGCCGGACGATCACAAAGATCCCCGAAGTCGGACTTGTTGTAGTACGGCGTACCGGTCAACGAGGCACAGGAACCGCTCTCGTCGCCGGTGACCTTGGGGCTGCGGCCCACGGCCACGCCGGTCACGCTCTGGTCTTCCATGGTATGCGACTCCTGCACCTTCGCCGGCGTCGGCTCCGGGCGGGTGCCGCAAAAGCCCTGGAACTGCTCGGTGCCAAGATATTCGGTTCCGGTGACCGGCTTGCAGCTGCCGTACTCATCACCCGTGACGTGGACGGAGCGCCCGACTTCGGTACCGGTCAGTTCACGACCGCGAAGGGTATGCATCACGCCGACCTTCATCGGCGCTCCGTTCGGCTTTCCCGTGCTGCAGGGGACCTCGCTGGCGGCCGTGTTCAGGTACTCCGTACCGGTCACGTCGCGGCAGGACCCGGATTCGTCACCGGTCACCTTGGGGCTGCGCCCGACGGACGTCCCCGACACGCCTTCACCATGCCGCGTCACCATCACGGTGGTGCGCGCCGGACCCGCCTGCGGGCGGGTGCCGCAGAAGCCTTCGTACTGCTCGGTACTGAGGTATTCGGTACCGGTGATCGTCTCGCAGGAACCCCGCTCGTCACCCGTCACGCGGGTCGAACGTCCCACCTCGGTACCGCTCACGGACTGGCCATGCGAGGTATGCGAGGTGCCGACCTTGGGCGGGTTGCCCGTCGGGCGCACGCCGCAGTAGCGCTCGTAGTGCTCCAGGCCCAGGTACTCGGTGCCGGTGATCGACGAGCAGCTGCCCGCCTCGGTCCCGGTCACGCTGGAGGTACGCTCCACCTGGGTGCCGCTAACATGGCTGCCCGCCAGCGTCGTGCCTTCCTCGACCTTCGGCGGGGCTTCGCCCTCGGCCGGACGCGGACGTCCGCAGGGGCGGCCCGGCTCGGAGGAGCCGCGCCCCAGCTTGCAGAGTTCCTCGCGCCGCTGGCGCGCCACTTCGCGCGTGGACATGCCCTTGCGCTTGGCGGCCTTCCAGGCACCTTCCTGCGGCAGCGTGCCCCGGGCCTGTCCGCTCTTGAAGCGGCGGCGCAGGGCCTGCTTACCGTTTTGCGCCATCGCATCACGGCGGGCCATGCAGATCGCACGGACCTCGGAGATCATCGGGTGCGGACCGGCGGCCTCGCCTCCGGACTCGACCTTGTCGCACAGCTGATCGAGACCGCTCTCGACCACGGCATTCTCTTGCGACGGGGCCGTGTCGCGGGCCTCTTCACGCCCGGACTTCTCGCCCTTGCAACCGCAGCCGCAGTCTTTCTTCGCATCGCTGCGCTCGGACGCGGTCGGCTCGGTGCCCTTGATGCGGTCTTCCCGCCGGGGCTCCGGCGCCACGGCCTTCTTGCCGTCGGTCGACAGGGCCTGGCGGCGCAGGCGGCAAATCTCGCGACCGCTCATGTTCGAGCAGTCGACCTCGACGTTCTGCGACTGGGCCAGTGCGTCGAGCTGGCGCGAACGCTCGGCGCCGGCGCGGGCCATGCCGCCGGATACCTGCGCTCGCGTGTTGGTGCGGCCTACGGCCTTTTTGCCCTGGCGCGCCATCTTCTGGCGGCGCTCGAGGGCGGCCTGGCGGCCGTTGGAGGCACCCGCGTGCGCGCCCGGCTCGGGGCGGCGCTCGGGGGTGGTGTCGCGGGTCTCGAAGGAGACCGGCGACGACGATTCGCTGGAGTGCGTCTCCGGCTCCCGCGCCTGGGGTGCCGGGGCGGGTTCCGCTTTCGCCTGGCGCGCCTGTTGCGCAGCCGCGGCGGAACGGCTGTTCCCCTTGTTTTGGCCGGTCGACTTCACGGCAGCCTTGCCATTACGAGACATGGCCTTGCGCCGTTCCAGGGCACGTTCGCGCCCCGAGAGACCTTCAGACGCAGATGTCGGATTACTCATGGCACTTCCTTACAGTTGGCGGCAGCAACGGTAAATAACGCTGAACTGAACTGCCGGGCCCGCAACCGGGCCCGGCAGGCACCGGGGCCTCTCTTAACGACCGCGGTCGACCACGAAGGCCATGCCCTGACTCTGGGCGTAGTTATCGTAGGCGATGAAGCGAACCATCATGCCCGGGTTGGAGCGGCGGCATTCTTCGATTTCCTGAAGGACCGCTTCCACGGACTGTTCGCCGAAAAACGGCAGTTTCCACATGTACCAGTAATGGGACATGGCGTTTTCCTTCTCGGAATATTCCACCGCCGGGTTCCAGCCCTGGGCGAGGCAGTATTCAATCTGCTTGCGCACCTGATCGGCGTTCATCTCGGGCAGGTAGGAGAAGGTCTCGTACTTCTGTACCGGCTTGAAGTTCTGAATATCGGACATGTCGGTAATCCTATGCTCTTGTTCTGTCAGGGTGCGGGCGACCCGTCAGGCCGCCCGCACTCGGGCGATCACTTGTGCTGGGTATCCAGCTTGTCGACGGTATCGAACTCGAACTTGATCTCCTTCCAGGTCTCCATCGCCACCTTCAGCTCGGGGCTGTGCTGGGCGGCCTGGGTGAGGATCTCCTTGCCTTCCTTTTCGATCTCGCGACCTTCGTTACGCGCCTGCACACAGGCTTCCAGCGCAACGCGGTTGGCCGTCGCACCCGGGGCGTTGCCCCACGGGTGACCCAGCGTACCGCCACCGAACTGCAGCACGGAGTCGTCGCCGAAGATGGAGACCAGGGCCGGCATGTGCCAGACGTGGATACCACCGGAGGCCACGGCGAACACGCCCGGCATGGAGCCCCAGTCCTGATCGAAGAAGATGCCGCGCGAGCGGTCTTCCGGCACGAAGGATTCGCGCAGCAGGTCGATCCAGCCCAGAGTCGCGGCGCGGTCACCTTCCAGCTTGCCGACCACGGTACCGGTGTGCAGGTGGTCACCACCGGACAGACGCAGGATCTTGGCCAGCACACGGAAGTGGATACCGTGCTTGGGATGGCGGTCGAGCACCGCGTGCATGGCACGGTGGATGTGCAGGAGCATGCCGTTGTCGCGGCACCAGTTGGCCAGGCCGGTGTTGGCGCAGAAGCCGCCGGTGATGTAGTCGTGCATGATGATCGGCGCGCCAATCTCCTTGGCGAACTCGGCACGCTTGTACATCTCTTCCGGGGTCGGCGCGGTGACGTTCAGGTAGTGACCCTTGCGCTCGCCGGTTTCGGCTTCGGCCTTTTCGGTCGCTTCCTGCACGAACTCGAAACGATCACGCCAGCGCATGAACGGCTGCGAGTTGATGTTCTCGTCGTCCTTGGTGAAGTCGAGGCCGCCACGCAGGCACTCGTACACGGCACGGCCGTAGTTCTTCGCGGACAGACCCAGCTTCGGCTTGATGGTGCAGCCCAGCAGCGGACGACCGTACTTGTTCATCTTGTCGCGCTCGACCTGGATACCGGAAGGCGGACCACCACAGGTCTTCACGTAGGCCATCGGGAAGCGCACGTCTTCCAGGCGCAGGGCACGAATGGCCTTGAAGCCGAACACGTTGCCGACCAGCGAGGTGAACACGTTCACCATCGAGCCTTCTTCGAAGAGGTCGATCGGGTAGGCGATGAACGCGTAGAAGGACTCGTCGTCACCCGGGACGTCCTCGATCATGTACGCCCGACCCTTGTAGTAATCCATGTCGGTCAGGAGGTCGGTCCACACCGTGGTCCAGGTACCGGTGGACGACTCGGCCGCCACAGCGGCTGCCGCTTCTTCGCGGTCGATGCCCGGCTGCGGGGTGATCTTGAAACATGCCAGCAGATCGGTATCCAGCGGCATGTATTCCGGCATCCAGTATGTTTCGCGGTAATCCTTGACACCCGCGGAGTACTTCTTGGCGGCCATGTGGCTTTCTCCTACGCGTTGGTTAATCGTGACGGTCGACTAGATTAGGGAGGGCAATCACTAATAACAAATAAATAATCTAGATACGACCAATAGACTATCGTTTATATAAAAGCCGGGCAGCGGGAGGGCCGCTGACCGGCAGGGGTTCGGTTCGCAGCGGCGCGGCCAGACCGGAATCCGTCGCTCGCGCCGCAATGCGGATTGCGATTGTAGTCCAAGACCGTAGTCCGTGCATGCCTTTGTCGCGACGGATTGCACAGACGGCTTCACCGACCGCCCGGACCCCGACGCCCGGGTCGGGGCGGACGGCTTCAGGAGGCGGCGTCCGCAGCGGGCTCGGCGCCGCTGGCCGTCTGGTGATCACGGGCCAGGTAGAGGTAGATGGCCGGCACCACAAACAGGGTGAACAGCGTGCCAATCGCCATGCCGCTGGCGATCACCAGCCCCATGGCGAAACGCGAGCCGGCGCCAGCCCCGGCGGCCATCAGCAGCGGCACCATAGCTACCACCGTCGCCGTGGTGGTCATCAGGATCGGGCGCAGACGCAGGGACGCGGCCTCCTCGATGGCCTCGCGCAGGCTGCGCCCCTGACGCTGCAGCTGGTTGGCGAACTCCACGATCAGGATGCCGTGCTTGGCGATCAGTCCGATCAGCGTCAGCAGGCCAACCTGGGTATAGATGTTCAGCGAGGTCACCCCGAGGCTGATGAAGATCAACGCCCCCGCGATCGACATCGGCACCGTGGTCAGGATGATCAGCGGGTCGCGGAACGACTCGAACTGCGCCGCCAGGACCAGGAAGATGACCAGCAGGGCAAAGAAGAAGGTGACCACGAGGTCCCCGCCCTCGGCCTTCAGCTGGCGCGACTGGCCGGCGTAGTCGACACTGACGTCCGGCGGCAGGACCTCCGCGGCGATCTCGTCGATGATGTCCAGCGCCTCGCCCAGGGTTACGCCCGGGCGCGGGACGCCGGAAAGCGTCACGGCGTTGAGCTGCTGGAAGCGCTTCAGCGAGCGCGGGGTCACCGTCTCCTCCAGCGTCACGATGCTGGACAGCGGGATCGGCTCGCCATCGCGGGTCCGGGTGAACAATTCCTCCAGCTGCTCCGGATTCAGGCGCTCGCTGCGCTGCACCTGCGGGATCACGCGGTAACTGCGGTTCTCCATCGCGAAACGCCCGGCAAAGCCACCGGACAGCATGGTTGCGAGATCGGCATTCAGCGTGGCCATGTCGATGCCCAGCTGGGCGGCGCGCTCGCGGTCGATCTTCAGGTCCACCTGGGGCTGGTCGAAGTCGAGATCGGTATCCATGAAGATGAAGCGCCCGGTCTCCATCGCCCGACCCACGATCTCGTCGGCAAACTGCTCCAGCTCCTCGAACGAACCAGTCGACCCGAGCACCACGCTCACCGGCGCGCCATCGCCCGGGGTGGGCAGCTGCGGCGGCTGGATGGCGAACACCTCCAGCGCCGGGATCCGGTCCAGACGCGGCTGCAGCTCTTCCTCGAGGATGGTCTCGGTATCCCGCTCGCGCTGAGCCCAGGGCGCGAGCACGAAGCCGCCCAGGGCCTGGTTGCTGGCACCGGCGATGCCCGGGCCCCCACCGAAGCCGTTCACGATGAAGATGTTCTCGAGTTCGGGGATCTCGTCGAAGAAGCGATCGGTCAGCGCGGTGTTGCGCTCCAGCCAGTCCAGGCCCATGTAGGCGTCGCCCTCCATGATGGAGAACGCGAAGCCCTGGTCCTCCGGCGGCTCCAGCTCGCTCTGCGAGGTCACGAACAGGAAGTAGCAGGACACCAGCACGATGGCCCCGAACACCGCAATGGTGAAGCGGTCGTTCAGCGCCCCGTGCAGGCGCCGGCGATAGCGGCCCTGCAGGGACTCGAAGCGCGCATCCAGCCAGCTTTCGATGCGCCCGCGCTTCTCCACGGCCCCATCGCGCAGGATCTTGGAGCACATCATCGGCGACAGCGTGATCGCGACGATCCCGGAGATGACTACGGTCGCCGCCAGGGTGAAGGCGAACTCGATGAACAGGGTCCCGGTCAGCCCGCCGATGAAGCCCAGGGGCAGGAACACGGCCACCAGCGTGGTCGACATCGCGACAATCGGCCAGGCCAGCTCGCGGGCGCCCTGGATCGCCGCATCCATGCGCGACATCCCCTCCTCGATATGCCGCGAGATGTTCTCCAGCATGATGATCGCGTCATCCACCACGATGCCGATCGCCAGCACCATCGCCAGCAGCGTCAGCAGGTTCAGCGAGAACCCCATCAGCAGCATCAGCATGAAGGTGCCCACCAGGGACAGCGGCACCGCCACCGCGGGAATCAGCACACTGCGCAGCGAGCCGAGGAACAGGTAAATCACCACCAGGACGATGGCCAGGGCGAGCCCGATGGTGAGCAGCACCTCGTCGATCGCGCTCTGGATATAGTCGGTGGAGTCATAGACGATCTCGCCTTCCAGCCCCGACGGCAGCCGCGGCAGGATGCGCTCGTCGAAGACGTCACGCACCTCGGCGATCACGTCCAGCGCGTTCGCGTCCGGCGCCAGCTCGATGCCCACGAAGGTCGCCGCCTGGCCATTGAAACGCACCGAGGTGTCGTAGCTCTCCGAGCCCAGCTCGACCTCGGCGACATCGCCCAGACGGACCAGGTCGCCGTCGGTCTCGAACAGGATCAGCTGCTCGAACTCCTCCGGGCGCTGCAGGTCGGTGTCCGCGGTCAGGTCCAGCCCGACCATCGAGCCGCGGGTCTGCCCCACGGCGGAGAGTACGTTGTTGCGCTCCAGGGCCTCGCGCACGTCGCGCCCGGTTACGCCGAACGAGGCCATACGGTCGGCATCCAGCCAGGCACGCATGGCGAAGCTCTGGGCGCCCAGGATCTCGGCGCGCTGCACCCCGTTGACCGTGGCCAGCTCCGGCTGCACCTCGCGGATCAGGTAGTCCGTGGTCTGGTTGTTCGATAGCCGTTCGGAGTAGAACGACATGTACATCGCCGCCACGTCCTGCCCGACCGAGAGATCCACGACAGGGTCCTCGGCCTCGGCCGGCAAATCGCTGCGGATCTTGTCGACCTGCGCCGAGATCTGGGTGAGCGCCTCGTTGGGGTCGTAGTCCAGCTCCAGGTGGGCCTCGACGATACTGATGCCGGCACGGCTGGTGGAGACCAGATAGTCGATCCCCTCGGCCTCGGCCACCTCGCGCTCCATCGGCGTGGTGATGAACCCCTGCACCAGATCGGCATCGGCGCCGATGTACGCGGTGCTGATGGTCACCACCGCGTTCTGCACCTCGGGAAACTGGCGCACGTTCAGATCGAACACCGCGCGCACCCCGAACAGCAGGATGAACAGGCTGACCACCGTGGCCAGCACCGGCTTCTGGATAAAGATGTCGGTAAAGCGCATGGCCGGGCCCCGCTCAGCGATTCGCCGGACGCGGATCGCGCTCGGCGTCGGGCTGGGCGTCCTCGGTGATCTCCACCGGCGTGTCGTTCTGCAGTTTCAGCAGCCCGCTGGCGGCAATGCGTTCGCCCGGCTCCAGTCCGTCCAGCACGCGCACGAGGTCACCCCGGCGCTCGCCGGTCTCGATCAGACGCTGCTCCACCCGCAGCTGGCCCTCGTCATCCTCCTCGATCACGAACACCGACTGTCCCCAGGGGGCGAAGCGGATCGCGGTCTGCGGCGCCACCACGGCCTCCTCCGCCTCGCCGCGATCCAGCGTGACGCGGGCGAACTGGCCGGAACGCAGACGCCCCTCCTCGTTCGCGAGTACGGCCTGCACGCGGAACATGCGCGAGGCCGCGCGAACCCGCGGCTCGATGGCCGTCACCTCGCCGGTGAAGGCATCACCGAAGGCATCCACCTCCACCTCGACCTGCTGCCCCAGGGCGACCTCGCCCAGACGCCGCTCGGGCAGGGTGAAATTCACGTACAGCGGCTGCAGGGCCTCCAGGACCACGATCGGTTCGCCGGGACCCACGAACTGGCCGACGTTCACCTCGCGTATGCCCAGCTCCCCGGCAAAGGGCGCGCGCAGGCTCTTCTGGCGAATGCGGGCCTCCTGAGCCTTCACCGAGGCGGCGGCCTGCTCGGCCTCCGCCACGCGCCGCTGGAACTCGGAGTCCGAGATGTCGTTGCGCTCGATCAATCCGCGCGCTCGCTGCAGCTCGCGCTGCGCCAGGCGCTCGGCCGCGCGCAGATTCTCCAGCTCGGCCTCGTCCAGGGTGGTGTCGAGATCCACCAGGGGATCGCCAGCCTCGACGCGGGCACCGTTCTCGAAATGAATGGCCTGCACGATGCCCTGCGCCTCGAAGCTCAGGGTCGCGCCCTGGACCGCCTCCAGGCTGCCGATCGCGCGCACCCGCGGGGTCCAGGTATCGGTCGCGACCTCGGCGGCATTAATGGTGACCACCGGCTCCGGCATGTCCTCGAAGTACTCCGCGATCTGCTGATCCACGAAGGTCTTGAAGCCGAAGATACCGCCCAGCACGATGGCGACCGCCACCAGCATCAGGATGAAACGCTTCATCGAAGTCTCCCGGGCCGGCGGGGCGACCCCCGTCGGCATCATGAATATACGCGGTCGGGTCAGTCCGCCGCGCTCAAGCCGTCCTCGGCGATCTGCTCGCCGATCCCGGCCGCGCGCAGCGACGCCCGCACACGGTCGGTCTCGGCGCGCACCACCGCGGGCTCGTCCGGATCCAGTCGCGGCTCCCAGCGCCAGCCGGTCATCAGGGCGTGGAAATGGCGGATCAGGTGGTCATAAGGCCGATGGATGTCATAGGCATCCAGCAGGCCCCGGGCATTGGCCAGGCTTTGCATCCCCACGTTCAGCGCCCAGGGCCCCAGCCCCATCTCCTCCTCGGAGATCTCCCGCGCCGGCGGCAGGTCGCCACGCTCGCGGGCCTCGGCCACTACCGCGTGGACCGCCTCGCTGATCGGACGCCCCGCCTCCAGCAACGCCTCGCGCCGGGCCACCGAGACATTCGCCCACACCACCTCGGTCACCAGGTACTGGGTAAGCCGGTAGTAGTCCGGATTCTGCGCGGCGAAATCGATATCGGTCAGAACGATCGCCAGCATCCGCGACCGCGTGCCCAGCGTCAGCCCCGGGATGACCCGGAATCGCCCGGCCCGCTCCCGGGTCGTGCGCGCCGCCACGGCCGCCAGCAGGTCCTCGCGGGACTCGAAGTGCTGGTACAGGGTCCCGGTGGCGTACTCGCAATCCGCCGCCAGCTTCGACATCTGCAGGCCCAGCAGCCCGTCCTCGCGGATCCGTTCATGGGCCCGTTCGATAAACAGCGCCTCGCGCGCCTCGCGCTCGCGCCTTCTGCGATCCTCGGTGCTCATGGCAGGCAGCATATCGAACCCAAGCCGATTTTTGAACCGGATTCACAAATCGGCACAGTAAAGGCCGGGGACCTGGCCCCGGCCCCATTGGCGGAGGGTCAGCCCGCCTCGCGCAGCAGGCGTACGATCGCGTCGGCCACACTCTTGCTGGACTGCGGGTTCTGGCCCGTCACCAGCTTCCCGTCAACCACCACGTGATCCGCCCAGTCATCGGCGGTCTCGGCCTCGCCACCCAGCTCCTGGAGCTTGTCCTGCAGCAGGAACGGCATCGCGCTGTCCAGCTGCACCGCCTTCTCCTCGCTGTTGGTAAAGGCAGCCACCTTGCGCCCCTTCACCGCCGAACTCCCGTCGGCCAGCATCGCGCCGACCAGGCAGGCCGGGCCGTGGCAGACCGCACCCACGACCTTGTCGTTCTCCAGGAACTCCGCGACCAGGCGCTGCACATGCGGGTTGTCCGGCAGATCGAACATGGTCCCGTGCCCGCCGGGGAAGAAGATCGCGGCATAGGCCCCGTGATGCATATCCTCATCAAGCGCGATCGTATCGTCCAGGGCCTCTTGGGCGGCCACGGCGGCCGCCCCCGGATGGCTGGCCTCCAGGCTCTTCGGATCCAGCGGCACCGGCCCGCCCTTCGGGCTCGCCACCTTGACCTCGAAACCGGCCTTGCGAAAGCGATCATAGGGCTCGGCGAACTCGTCGAACCACACGCCGGTCGCCTGGCCCGGGCCGATCTCGCCGTGGCTGGTGACGACCATCAGTATTGTCTGGCTCATCCCGATACCTCCTTTGCGTCCATGTCTGTGGTGGACTCACCGGAAGGTCACAGGTTCCTGGCACCCACCCGCTGCATGGGTGCGCGAAGGCTTAGGAAAGGTCCGGCGCAGGAAGGCCCTGGCGGGGCTCGCCATCCGGCAGGCCCCGCCCGGGAATCAGACCCGGTAGTACTCGCGATACCAGTCCACGAACCGGGCGATGCCGTCTTCCACGCGGGTGGCCGGGGCATAGCCCACATCCTCGCGCAGGGCCTCGACATCGGCATAGGTGTCCGGCACATCCCCCGGCTGCAGCGGCAGGAGGTTCTTTTCGGCCTTCCGGCCCAGACAGTCCTCCAGCACCTCGATGTAGCGCATCAGCTCCACCGGCTCGTGGTTGCCGATGTTGTAGAGCCGATAGGGCGCGGCACTGGTGGCGGAATCCGGCTCGGCCCCGCTCCACTCGGGGTTGCGCGGCGCCACGTGATCCAGGGTGCGGATCACGCCCTCGACGATGTCGTCGATATAGGTGAAGTCGCGCCGGTGGTGCCCGTAGTTGAAGACGTCGATCGGCTCGCCCGCCAGGATCTTCTTCGTGAACAGGAACAGCGCCATGTCCGGGCGGCCCCAGGGACCGTAGACGGTGAAGAAGCGCAGGCCCGTGACCGGCAGGTCGTAGAGGTGGCTGTAGGTGTGCGCCATCAGCTCGTTGGCCTTCTTGCTCGCGGCGTAGAGCGACAGCGGGTGGTCGACGTTGTCGTGCACCGAGAACGGCATGGTGGTGTTGGCGCCGTAGACCGAGCTGGAGCTGGCGTAGACCAGGTGCTCCACGCCGTTGTGGCGGCAGCCCTCCAGGATGTTGCCGAAGCCGACCAGGTTGGTGTCGACATAGGCCGCCGGGTTCTCCAGCGAGTAGCGCACCCCGGCCTGGGCCGCCAGGTTCACCACCCGCTGCGGACGGTGCTCGCGGAATACCCGCTCCATCGCGGCACGGTCGGCGATGTCCTCGCGCACCTCGGTATAGTTCGGGTGGTCCTGGGTGCGCGCCAGGCGCGCCTCCTTGAGCGAGACGTCGTAGTAGTCGTTCAGGTTGTCGACGCCGATCACCTCGTCGCCGCGCTCCAGCAGGCGCAGGCTCAGCGCGCTGCCGATGAATCCGGCCGAGCCGGTGATGAGCACTTTCATCGTGCTATTCCTTGTCGTCCGGCAGGGTGATGTTCAGCTCGAGGACCTCGCAGTCCCCCTCGCGATCCACGTTCATCTGCACCGCGTCGTCGTCGACCTGCACATACTTGCGGATCACCTGGAGCAGTTCCTGCTGCATCGCCGGGAGGTAATCGGGCCCGGAACGCGCCGCGCGCTCGCGCGCCACGATGATCTGCAGGCGTTCCTTGGCGACGCTGGCACTCTTCTGCCGCGGCTGGCGGAAGTAATCGAAGATCCCCATGATCACCCCTTGAACAGGCGCCCGAAGAAGCCCTTCTTCGGTACGTCGACAAAGCGCAGCGGACGTTCCTCGCCCAGGAACCGATCCACGGCGTCCTGGTAGGCCTGCCCGGCATCGGATTCCTCGTCCAGCACCACCGGCTGCCCGGCGTTGGAGGCATTCAGCACCGCCTGGGATTCCGGGATCACGCCGAGCAGTTCGATCGCGAGGATCTCGCCGACGTCCTCGATGCTCAGCATCTCGCCGCGCTCGGCACGCTCGGCCGAATAGCGCGTCAGCAGCAGCTTGCCCTCGATCGGTTCGCCGCCCTGCTCCACCCGGCGCGTCTTGCTCGCCAGGATCCCCAGGATACGGTCGGAGTCGCGCACCGAGGAGACCTCGGGGTTGGTCACCACGATCGCCTCGTCGGCGAAGTACGCAGCCATCAGGGCGCCACGCTCGATGCCGGCCGGGCTGTCACAGACGATGTACTCGAAATCCTCGGACAATTCGTTCAGCACCCGCTCCACGCCGTCCTGGGTCAGGGCGTCCTTGTCGCGGGTCTGGGAGGCCGGGAGGATGTACAGGTTGTCCACCCGCTTGTCGCGAATGAGGGCCTGCTTCAGGTTGGCGTCGCCGTTGATCACGTTGACGAAGTCGTACACCACGCGCCGCTCGCACCCCATGATCAGGTCGAGGTTGCGCAGACCCACGTCAAAGTCGATCACGGCGGTCTTGTGGCCGCGCAGGGCCAGGCCGGTGGCAATCGCGGCCGAGGTGGTGGTCTTGCCCACCCCGCCCTTGCCCGAGGTAATCACTACGATACGTGCCATGTTGGCTGCAGCTCCTTGTCGTCTTGCCGGTACCCGGCGGTGCCGGGGACAGGCGGACGGGTTCCTGTCATGTCGTGGCCGGCCGCCCTTCGGGCCGCCGTTCAGATCTCCGCGATCTTGAGGCTTTCGCCGTCCAGTGTCACCAGCCGATTCTCGCCACGCTCGGCTTCCGTGATGTCCTCGGCGATCCGGTAGTGCCCGGCGATGGACAGCAGCTCGGCATCCAGACGCCGGCAGAAGATACGCGCCGTCACCAGGCCACGCACCCCGGCCAGCGCACGCCCTCTTAACGGCCCCAGCACATGGATGTGCCCGTCGGCCAGCAACTCGGCCCCCGGCGACACCGCGCCGGTCACGATCAGGTCGCCGCCACGGGCATAGATCTGCTGCCCGGAGCGCACCGGCTGATCGACGATACGGGTCGCGCTGTGGACGGCCGCGACCTCGGCCGGCGCGCTCTTCTCCTGCGCCTCGTCGGCCCGCTCGGGCGCCGGGGTCTCGTCCTCCAGCGACACCTCGCCGGTGGGCGCACCGCCGCGCCCGCCCAGTTGCAGCACCGGCAGGACATCGAACAGTTCCGCATAGCTCTGCAGCCGCTCGGCGACCTCGCCGGCCTGCAGCCCGATCAGCTTGAAGCCCTCGGCGCGCACGCGCTCGATGGTCGCCTGCAGATCCGACTCCGGGCTCTCGGCCACCGCCTCCAGATCGAGCACGATCGGCATGTCGCGCATCAACTCCGGGGCCTGCTCGCGCCGCGCCGCCAGCACCTCGCCCAGGACCTGCGGATCGGTCTGGTACACGCGCAGCACGGAGACCAGCATCATGCGCCCTTTCAGCTCAATGGCCTGGACGGAACTCGGGGTCGCACTCATTGGATCGATCGACTCGCTCGCGGTTGGCTGCATCAATGAAGGCTGCGCCCGGCGGCGAAACCGCCCGGCGGGACGTGCGCTTTATAGCGCGGAGGGGAAAGCACGGCAAGGGATCCGGGCCCGTTGCCACCCGCAGTTCAGGGGCGTGGCGGACCCGGGATCAGCGTGTTGGTGCGCCGCACGTAGTCCGCGTACCCGGGACGCGATTTGTGCAGGCGTCGTTCCAGCAACGTGACGCCGGACACACGCAGGATCAGCAGGATCATCACCACCGCCGACGGGACGGCCCACCAGCCCCCGGCGGCCAGGGCCAGCAGGCCGAACCCGACCCAGACCACGATCTCGCCGAAGTAGTTGGGATGGCGGCTGTAGCGCCAAAGCCCGCGATCCATCACCTGCCCACGGTTACCCGGATCGCGGCGAAAGCGCGCCATCTGGGCATCGGCCACCGCCTCGAACCACAACCCGACGGCCCAGGCCAGAAGCCCGGCGACAGCCAGCGGCCACCACAGGCCATCCGCCTGTATCACCGCCAGCATCGGCAGGCCGATCACGGCCACCAGGCCCCCCTGCAGCCAGAAGATCGTCACCAGGCTGCGGGCGGCGAAGGCCGTGTCGCTGCGACCGGCGCGCATGTCGGTGTAGCGCCCGTCCTCGCCATGACCCCAGTTGCGCCAGGTGATGAAGGCGGACAGACGCACACCCCACAGCAGCACCGGGATCACGATCCACAGCCCCTGCGGCGGCCAGCCGGACAGCCCCCACCACACCAGCGTGACCAGCACGAAGCCCAGCCCCCAGTAGCGATCCACCAGGCTGGCATCGCGGCGGGCGACACTTGCCGCCCAGACCCCCGTCATCAGGAGCAGCGCCGCGACCAGCCCGGCGACGAACAGCATCCAGCCCGCCACGGGTCAGGCCTCGGGCCGCCGGAAGAGGACGTGCGACACGAACCACTCGTTGCCGCCGCGATAATCGAACAATTCGGCGCAGGCCATGTAGAACATGCGCCAGCGCTGGAACCACAGCGCCGCGTCCTGCTTCCCGTAGGTCTGTTCGAACAGCGGCATCAGCGCGTCACGCGCGGCATCCTGGCGGCTCAGCCAGGCATTCAGGGTGCGCGCGTAGTGCTGGCCGTTCACCCGCCACTGGCGGACCACCCGCAGGTCGTCCTGGAAGTGCCGCGCCAGGTCATCCGCCGGCATCAGCCCGTCGCGGAAGAAGTACTGCCCCATCCAGTCATGGGCGCCCTCGCTCTCGAAGAGGTAGGCAAACTCGCGATGGGCGAATACATGCATGAAGAACTGTCCGCCCGGTCGCAGCCAGGTCGAAATGCGCCGCAGCAGCTCCGGCCAGTTGCGCATGTGCTCGAACATCTCCACCGAGACCACCCGGTCGAACCCCGTCTGCTCCGGGGCAAAGTCATTCATGTCGGCGGTCACGATCGTCAGGTTGTCCAGTCCGCGTGCATCCCGGCGCGCCTCGATGGAGGCCCGCTGGGTCGCGGAATTGGACACCGACACAATGCGGGACTGCGGATACTGCTCCGCCATCCACAGGGACAGCGACCCCCAGCCACAACCAAGCTCCAGCACCTGCTGACCGTTCTCCAGACCGGCCCGCTCGCAGGTCAGTTGCAGCATGCCCGCCTCGGCCGCACGCAGGTCATTCACACCGTCGGGCCACCAGGCACAGGAGTATTTCAGCCACGGCCCCAGACAGCGCTCGAAATACTCGGTGGGCACCTCGTAGTGCTGCTCGTTCGCCACCTCGGTCGACAACGCCACGGGCGCCTTGCGCATCGCCTCGATCAGCGCATAGCGCCGTTCCATCGCCTCCTCGGCCGGCGCACCGCTTTCGCGCAAGCGTTCGGCCAGCAGGCGACGAATGCCCGCGCGCACAAACGTATCCGGCAGTCGTCCCTGCTCCGCCCACTCGATCATCTGCTGCATGAATGAAGGTCCCCCGCGTCGATGCAAGGTTGACCCGGGTATCCGCGGGCGGTTCCACGACCGACACACATCGAGACACCAAGGACGGTCACACCCGAAGCCGCAGGGGTGCTAGATTGGGGCCTGGACCAGATACACAGCGATCATGGCGCAACGTCACCGGATTCCGGCCCGAACCCTGCATCGCGTCTGGGGCCCCTTCTCCAAGGGCGTCCAGACGCGCCTCGAGACCTTTCTGGGCGAACTCGACGACCGCCTGATGGAGGCCTCCGAGCGCGCGATCGACTCCCAGCGCGCGGCCCAGAACCTCGCCCTGTCGCGCCAGATCCGCATGGCCAGCGCCGCCATCCTCCAGCATTTTCGTGACCGACTTCACAATGCAGTTACACCCGAGGATGCCGACAACACCGAGGCGGCGGGCGAGCACGAACTGAGCCTGATGGACGCCGCCGATACCGAGCGCGAGGTGGCCCTGCGCAAGCTGGTCACCGGCGCGCGCTCGGTGATGGCGGCGGAGATCGATGCCCTGGAGACCGTCACTCGGGATTACCACCTGGCGCCCGCGCCCGAGGACGCCCCGTGGCACCCGCATGCCCTGGGCG
Source organism: Thioalkalivibrio sp. ALE16 (assembly GCF_000381305.1). Classification (NCBI taxonomy): domain Bacteria; kingdom Pseudomonadati; phylum Pseudomonadota; class Gammaproteobacteria; order Chromatiales; family Ectothiorhodospiraceae; genus Thioalkalivibrio; species Thioalkalivibrio sp. ALE16. The sequence continues at coordinate 217,986 of NZ_KB906355.1, read as the reverse complement.
AGGCCTTCCTGGAAGCGCTCGAGGCCGTGCCCCTGCCGCCGGAAGACTGCCTGCTCCTGCTGCACTGGTTCGACCGCGACGTGGTCCGGGAACTGCAGCCGGAAATGCAGGCGCTGCTGCAGGCCTTCCGCGATGCGGGTTTCACGGTGCCCGAGGCACGGGCCGGCACCCGCCCCCATCCGGGCGCGGCCACGGCGACGGGTCCCGTGCCGCAGGGTGCTCCCGGCGGTGGCGGACCGCCACCTGCGGGTGCGGGTGCGGGTGCGGGTGCGACTGCGCCCGCCGCCGGCGCCGCGGGCAACTGGGCGCAGTTCGGCTACCAGGTCCCGGTCGCCGGCCAGGTCGTCGCGGCCGCCGGAGGGGCGCCAGCGGCCGGGGCTGGTTACGGCTCGCCGGCGGATGCGGTCACCACCGTGCTGAACAGTGCCTCGCCCAGCACCCTGGAACCCTTCGTGATGGACCTGCTTCAGGGCCTGTTCGACATGATCCTGAAGCGCGACGACCTCAATCCCGCGTTGCGCGAACCGCTGTCGGATCTCCAGCTCCCGCTGGTACGGATCGCCATGCGCGAGACGCACTTCTTCCGTGACCGCGGCCACCCCGCGCGGCAAATGACCGGGCTGCTGCTGAACATCGCCCTGCGCATCGACCCCGATCTGCCACTGGACGAGGCCCGCCAGTTGCCGCTCAGCCGTCTGGTCTTCGAGAACGTGGAACGCGTCCGCAACGAGGGCCTTGGCGACAGCGATGCCTACGACCAGGCGCTGGCCCGACTGCAGGACGATCTGGCCGAAGTCGAGGAACAGATCGCCCATCAGGCGGCCAGCGAACAGGCCGAGGCGCAACAGGAAGAACGCACGCTGGAGATCACCTACAGCGTGGAATCCACGGTCGAGCGCACCGTGATCTCCATGGGGCAGGACATCCCGGACGAGGCCCGCGAGCAGCTGATGGATGCCTGGGTCCCGCTGATGACCGCGCAAAAGACGGCGGAGGCAGATGCCGGGGTTGGGAGCGAAAACACCGGAGCCGAAGCCGCGGGCGACACGGAGGCCGACAACGACGGCATGGCCCTGCTGCACGAACTCCTGGCCCTGATGCAGGCCGAGCCGGATTTTCAGGCCTCGGCCCCCCTCCTGGCCCGCATCCGGGCCTTCCTCGACAAGGCTCCTCTGTCCAAGGAGGAACGGGCCCGCATCAAGCAGGACCTGGTCAGTGCCCACCTGGTGGCCGCCGGAAAACGCCGCTCCACGCCCGCCGAGTCGACCAAGCCCGACACCAGTCCCGCGACCGGGTCGCCCGATGAAACGGCGGCCGCAGACGAGCGCATGGAACAGGCCCGCAAACGGGCCGGCAGCCGGTCGAGCTCGGTGTTCGGCACCTCGCCGCGTCATGCCGACGACGACCCGTCCCTGATGCGCGATCACGACGACGAGCACGTCGAATACGCCGACAACCTGGTTTCCGGCACCTGGATCCAGTTCACCTCGCCTGCGGGCACCAAGGTCACCCGGATGAAGCTGGTCTGGCGCGGCAGTCACGCCGGTCGGTTGCTGTTCACCGACGCCGCCGGCCGCGCCAAGCGCCAGCACAGCATCCAGGGCCTGGCCCACGAGTTCCGCAGCGGGCGCGCGCAGATCATCCCCGAAGAATCCCTGTTCGACCACCTGATGGACCAGCGCCTCGGCCAGACCGCCTAAGGGCCGGCCCTCCGGGGAATCCGAACCCCAGCCGGACCTTTTTCACGCCCCCGCGGTCCATTTCCCGACGCCACCCGGGAAAATTTTGATGACACGCTCACTGGCGGCCCTTTGCGCGGGCCTGGTACTGGGGATCCTGATGACCGGATGCAGCACCCCGCAGAAGATGCCCACCGTGGATTACGTGGACCTCGATCGCTACATGGGCGACTGGTACGTGATCGCCAACATCCCGACCTTCCTCGAGCGCGACGCCTATAACGCCCTGGAGCAGTACGCCCTCAACGAGGACGGCACCATTGCCACCACCTTCTCGTTCAACAAGGGCGGCTTCGACGGCCCGCGCCGCGAATACAACCCCACCGGCTTCGTGAAGAGCGAGGACAACGCCGAATGGGGCATGCGCTTTCTGTGGCCATTCAAGGCCGAGTTCCTGATCGTCTACCTCGACGAGGATTACAGCCAGACCGTGATCGGCCGCAGCAAGCGCGACTACGTCTGGATCATGGCACGCGAACCGGAGATGGCCGAGGAGGACTACCAGGCCATCCTCGCCCGCCTCGACGAACTGGGCTACGACACCGACGAGATCCAGCGCGTACCCCAGCGCTGGGATTGAACGTGCGCTGACGCCGGGCGAGAAACGGGAGATTGCCACGGCGCCTGCGGCGCCTCGCAATGACCGACCGGACGGTTCCCTGTCATCGCACGGCCCGCCGCGTCGATCTCCAAGGGCCCGAAGGCCGAGCACCGGACGCCAAGGGCGGTGGCCGGACCCTACCCGCGACCGTAGCCGCCCCCGCCAGGCGTATGGATCTCCACTGCATCCCCCGGGCCCACCTCGCGACGGTCGCAGCCCGCCAGCGGCTCGCGGCCGCCATCCGCACGCAGGATCACATCCTCGCCCGGCGCCCCCGGCTCGCCCCCGGCCAGTCCGAACGGTGGCACGCGGCGCCGGTTGGCCAGCAGCACCACCTCCATCGGCGCATCGAAGCCCAGTCGGCGGATCACGCCATCGCCACCGCGGTACTGCCCGGCGCCACCGGAGCCCCGGCGATAGCCGAATCGCTCCACCCGCACCGGGAAACGACTCTCCAGCACCTCGGGGTCGGTCAGGCGGGAGTTGGTCATGTGCGTCTGTACGGCGCTGGCCCCTTCGTACCCGGGACCGGCCCCGGCACCGCCGGCGATCGTCTCGTAGTACTGCCGCCCGGCATCGCCAAAGGTCAGGTTGTTCATCGTGCCCTGGGCCGCGGCCTGCACGCCCAGGGCCCCGAAAAGCGCATCGGTCACCACCTGCGAGGTCTCGACGTTCCCGGCGACCACGGCGGCGGGCGGCACCGGATTCAGCAGGCAGCCCTCCGGGATCGCCAGGTCTACCGGCGCCAGGCAGCCATCATTCAGCGGGATCTCGTCTTCCAGCAACGTGCGCAGCACGTACAGCACCGCCGCCCGCACGATGGAGCCCGGGGCATTGAAATTGTCCTCGCGGGCCGGCGAGGTCCCCGCGAAGTCGATCCGCAGGCGGCGCGCCCCCGGATCACACGTGACGGCCACCCGAATCTCGGCGCCGTTGTCCAGCGCATATTGGAACGTACCGCCCTCCAGACTCGGGATCAGCCGCTCGACCGCCTCGGTGGCATTGTCCTGTACGTGCTGCATGTAGGCCGTGACGGTCGGCACGCCATACTCGTCCAGCAGCCGGCCCAGCTCCTCCAACCCCTTGCGATTGGCCGCCACCTGGGCCTCCAGATCCGCCAGGTTCTGATCCGGGTTGCGGGCCGGCCAGTCACCCGACCCCAGCAGTGTCCGGATACGCGATGTGGCAAAACGCCCGTCACGGACCAGGCGGGTCGGGGCAATCAGCACGCCCTCCTCCTCCAGCCGGTGCGAGAACGCCGGCATCGACCCCGGGGTGATGCCGCCGACATCCGCATGGTGCCCGCGCGAGGCCACGAAAAATGCCGGGGCCGCCACCTCGGCCTTCGAATCCTCGGTCACCGCGCCGCCCGGCCCGACAAACACCGGCGTGACCACCGTGATGTCCGGCAGATGGGTCCCGCCGTTGTAGGGGTCGTTCAGCACCCACGCATCCCCCGGCTGCAGGTCGTCGCCCGCGGCCGCGACCACCGCGCGCACGCTGGCCCCCATCGACCCCAGATGCACCGGCATGTGCGGGGCATTGGCCACCAGCTGGCCGTGGGCGTCGAACAGCGCGCAGGAGAAATCCAGGCGCTCCTTGATGTTCACCGAGTGCGCGGTGTTGCGCAGCGTAAAGCCCATCTGATCGGCGATCGCCATGAAGCGGTGGTTGAAGACCTCCAGCAGGACGGGATCGCGCGGGATCGTATCCGGGTCCTCGACGGCCGGTTGCCCGCGCCGCTCGGCACCGCCCTCGCGCACGAGCCGCAGCGTCCCTTCGTGCTCGACCCGGCCGTGCCAGCCCGGCTCCAGCACCAGTGTCGCGGTGGTCTCGATCACCAGCGCGGGACCCGCCAGGGTCATCCCCGGGCTCAAGTCCTCGCGCCGGTACAGCGGTACGTCGCGCCGCTCGCCCGCCACCACCATCGTGATCGTATCCGTCTCCGGGGCGGGCGCCTCGCGCGCCCCCTGTAGCGGGATCGACGTATCCGCCGGCTCACCCCCGGTCGCGATCGCCTCGGCCGCCGCAACCGCCACCACCAGTGGACGATCCGGCGGCGCGAACCCGTACCGCCCGCGCCAGGCCGTGGCGAAGGCCTCCATCAGTGCTGCGGGCGAACCGGCCGGCACCTCCAGCGCGGTATCCGACCCCGCCAGCCGCAGATGCAGACGCCGCTCGATGCGCATGGCGTCCGCGGCCACGTCCTGCTCCGTCAGAGCCGCGATCGCCGCGCCGGCCTGATCCTCCAGCGCCGCATCGATCGCCTCGGCATGCGCCTCGTCCAGCGGCCATTCCAGGCTGCGCTCGCGCAGGGCGCGCAGCTCGCCCAGCCCCATGCCGTAGGCCGACAGCACCCCGCCCAGTGGATGGAACAGGATGTGTTCCATGCCCAGCTGCTCCGCCACCCGGCAGGCATGCTGCCCGCCCGCGCCGCCGAAACAGACCAGGGCGTAGCGCGACACATCGTGGCCGCGCTGCACCGAGATGGTCTTGATGGCCTGGGCCATGTGCTCCACCGCAATCTGCAACAGCCCCTCGGCCAGCCCTTCCGGCGTCGCCGCCTCCCCGGTCGCGGAACGGACGGCCTCCACCAGCGCATCGAACTGTCGGCGGACCGGTTCCGGATCCAGCGGCCGGTCGCGCCCGGGGCCGAACACCGCCGGAAAATACTCGGGACGCAGGCGCCCCAGCAGAACGTTGCAGTCGGTCACCGTCAGCGGCCCGTCCTGGCCATAGCAGGCCGGCCCCGGCTGCGCCCCGGCCGACTCCGGCCCGACCCGCAGGCGGATGCCGTCGAAGCGACAAACCGAGCCGCCGCCCGCCGCGACGGTGTGGATGTCCAGCATCGGCACGCGCAGGCGGGCACCGGCCACCTCGCTCTCCTGGCGGCGTTCGAGCTCGCCGGCCAGATGCGCGACGTCCGTGGAAGTCCCGCCCATATCGAAAGTAATCAGGCGCTCGAAGCCGAGCGGCGCGGCGGTCTTCAGCGCCCCGACGATCCCGCCGGCCGGCCCCGAAAGGATCGCGTCTCGCCCGCGAAACCGCGCCGCATCCACCAGCCCGCCATGCGACTGCATGAAGCGCAGGGGCACATCGCCCAGTTCCGTGCTGACCTGTTCCACATAGCGGCCCAGCACCGGCGACAGATAGGCATCCACCACCGTGGTCTCGCCACGGGGTACCAGCTTGATCAGCGGGCTGGTCGCGTGGCTGGCAGCCACCTCGGCGAACCCCATCTCGCGGGCGAGTGCCGCGATAGCCTGTTCATGCGCCGGATAGCGATAGCCGTGCATGCACACAATCGCCAGCGCGCGAATCCCGTCGTCCAGGGCCGCCTGCAGGCGCGGGCGCAGGGCCTCCAGGTCCACCGGCTGGAGGATCTCCCCGGCCGCGTTCACCCGCTCGCGCACCGGTTCCACGCGGGCGTACACCGGCGACGGCAGCCGAATGGCGCGCGCGAACAGCTCCGGCCGCGCCTGGTGCCCGATCGCCAGCGCGTCCTCCAGACCCTCGGTGATCACCAGCAGAGTGCGCTCCCCCTTGCGCTCGAGCAAAGCGTTGGTGGCCACCGTGGTCCCCATGCGCACCTCGTGGATCACCCCCTCGGGGATCGGCGCGCCAGGATCGACGCCGAGCAGGTCGCGCATCCCCTGTACCGCCGCATCGGCATACGCCTGCGGGTTATCGGACAGCAACTTGCGGGTATGCAGACGCCCCGTCGGATCACGCGCGACCAGGTCGGTGAACGTCCCGCCCCGGTCCACCCAGAAATGCCAGTCTTTCGCCCCTGTGGCTTGAGTCATGTCCACCGCTCTGGTTTGATCGCCCGAACTCGCGCCCCGCGGCCCGGTCGCAGGCTCGGTAATCGTCGAGCCTCTGAATGAAGGAATGATCACGCATGGATCCCGTTACCCACGCCAGTCTCGGTGCCGTGATCGGCGGCCTCGTCCTCGGCTCCCGCCTGGGGCGCAAGGCCGTAGTGCTGGGGGCCGGCGTTGCGCTGCTGCCCGACCTGGATGCGTTCATAGCTTACGGGGACGCGGTATCCGAGTTCATCCACCACCGGGGCTTTACCCACTCCTGGCTGGTACAGCTGCTGGTGGCCACCGGTGTCGCGGGGCTGCTGGCGAAGGTCCCGGCGACGCGGGAGATCGGCTTTGGCCGCTGGTGGCTGTTCTTCTTCCTGATCTGGGCCACACACTCGCTGAACGACCTGCTGACCACCTACGGCACCCAGGTGTTCTGGCCGCTGCCGGTCGGCCCCCTGTCCACGGGCTCGATCTTCGTGATCGACCCGCTATACACCCTGCCGCTGCTGGTCGCGGCCATCGGTGCCCTGTTCTACCGTTTCGCGCCACGCCTGCTGGTCGCCGGACTCGTGCTGTCCACCGCCTACGCCGGTTCCGGTCTCGCGCTGAAGGCCTGGCTCGACCATCGCATCCAGCCCACGCTGATCGCAATGGACCTGCAGGACCAGCCGCGCATGATCCAGCCCACCCCGTTCAACCTGCTCCTGTGGCGCGTCACCGTCATCGACGACGGCCACTTCCTGGAGGCCTGGGTCGGCATCCTCGATCAGCCCATCCGGCCGGACTTCGAGGTCTTCGAGCGTGGCGCCCATCTGGAGGATGCCGCGCTGGCCCTGGAGGACGGGCAACGCCTGCAGTGGTTCGCCGGCGACTTCCTGCGTTTCCATCGTGCGGAGCGTGACGACGAACCCGACCGGCTGGTCGTCACCGACCTGCGCCTGGGCGCCCCCGGCTACTTCCCCTTCGGCTTCGAGATCGCCGAGGAACGCGATGGAGAATGGCAGCCCGTCGCCAGCCGCCAGGTCCGCGAGGCCGGCTTGCGTGGCGATGCGATCCGCGCCATCGCCACGCGCATTGTCGACCCGGAGGGTGCACCCTGTCTGATGGACCTGGCCGAGCCCGACTATGCCATCGCCCAGCCGCCGCCGCGCTGCCGCCTCCGCCAGCAGACGCCGTGAACGGATCCGGCCCTCCCGACGGCAGCCCACCGCACGGATGCGAGCTGTGCGGGCGCCGGATGGATACGCTGACACGCCACCATCTGATTCCGCGCAAGCAGCACCGGCGTAAGCGCATCCGGCGGCGCTTCAGCCGCGCGGAGCGCGAGGGTCGCATTCTCTGGGTCTGTCGTCCCTGCCACGATCACATTCACAAGCACTTCGACGAGCAAATCCTGGCCGAGCGCCTGAACACGCGCGACGCGCTGCTGAGCGAGCCGGTGATCCGCGACTTTGTCGCCTGGATCGCGCGCCATCCGCCCGGCTTCAAGCCGCGCGGCTAATCCGCCAAGCGCGAGACCTCACGGCGATCCCGGCCTGGCCAACGTCGACGTCAGGCTTCGTCTGGCCGCCTGCCTTGTAGTGACTGGTCCTGGTTCAGCATCGGGTGTGTACGGTGGCTTCGGTCCGCATACTGCCAGGCGCTGACTCGCCAGCGCGCCCCGAGGTCCTTTCTTGCTTGCCCAAGAAAGTACCCAAAGAAGGGCACCCGGATTCCGCCCGGGAACCTCGCTCCGGGCGTGCTGGGCCGGCGGCGCTGAACTCGCTGCGCCTTCGGCTCCGCTCAGACATCCAGCGCCCCGAATTTATGGAAAACGGGCCGGCCCATCACGCCCTCCGCGAGGGGCTCCATACGGGAGGCGAAGGTCAAAACCGAACGCATCACCATGTTTGCGCCTAACCATAGGCAATGCCGCTCGAAAGCCCCTGGCGCCCGCTACGCGGGCGCGGCACGCAACGGCCGCAGGCCGAGCGTGCCCAGGTGTCGGCAGACCCAGCCCCCATCCATTGGCACAAAGGTCAGAACCGCCGTTGTCTTGACCTTGACCCCCCGTTGTCGTCGCGCCGAGTGGAGAGGGTTTTCGCGGGAGAAAAGGCGCTGGATGTCTGAGCGGAGCGCAGCGTAGCGAGTTCAGCGCCGCCCGCGAAAACCCTCGGAGCGAGGGCAGCCCCGGCCCGCACAGCGGGCCGGGGTCGCGGCAGTCGGGCGTGTTTCTTGGGTACTTCTTTGCACGAGCAAAGAAGTACCTCGCGGCGCGCTGGCGAGTCAGCGCCGGGCAGGCGGCGGACCGAAGCCACCGTAAACACCCGATGCCGAACCAGGCCCAGCCACTACAAGGCAGGCGGCCGAACGAAGCCCCCGCAAACGTCGCAGATCAGTGCTGCGAGGCCGGCGGCAGCTGGATAAAGCGCTCGCGATACAGGCGGAGTTCGTCGATCGAGTCGCGGATATCCTGCAGCGCCTGATGCGAAGCATTCTTGCGCAACTGCGCGATCACATCCGGCGCCCAGCGCCGCGCGAGCTCCTTCAGCGTCGAGACATCCAGGTTGCGGTAGTGGAAGTACTGCTCCAGCTCCGGCATCAACCGCGCCATGAAGCGCCGATCCTGGCAAATCGAATTGCCACACATCGGCGAGGCCCCCTTCGGCACGTACTGCGCCAGAAACTCCAGAGTCTCCTGTTCCGCATCCCGGGTCTCCGACGAACTGTTGCGCACACGCTCGATCAGCCCCGAGGTCCCGTGGGTGCGCTGGTTCCACTCGTCCATCGCCTCCAGGACCGCCGCCGGCTGGTAGATCGCGATGACCGGCCCCTCGGCGAGGATGTTCAGTTCCTTGTCGGTGACAATGGTGGCCACCTCCAGGATGCGGTCGGTCTGCGGCTCCAGCCCCGTCATTTCGAGGTCGATCCAGACCAGGTTCTCGGCATTCACGGCCATCTTGTGCCTCCTTGGCGGACAGCCCACGCCTGCATGCTGGCTGCCCTTTCATCTGTCGCAGGAGTCTATCATCATGGTTGCAAGGCTCGTGACCACGGGCCCAAACCCCCGCCACAAGGAGGGAAGCATGCGACATACCCATACCAGCATTGCCACCGCCGCGACCGTGCTCGCGCTGAGCCTGGGCGGCGCGAGCACGGCCCTGGCCGACGACATCCGCGTAGGACAGGACCTGCACAGCGACAACTGCATCAGTTGCCATGCCGACATGGTCGGAGGCGACGGCTCCGGGCTGTACACCCGCGACAACCGCATGGTCGGCTCGCACGACGAACTGGTCGCCCAGGTCAACAACTGCAACGTCAACCTTGGCACCAACTGGTTCGACGACGAAGTCAACGCCGTGGTCGCCTATCTCAACGCGGAGTACTACCAGTTCGATGAGTGATCTCAAGAGCAAGCACTGCCAGTCCTGCGAGGGCTTCACCGACCCGATGCCGCGGGAGGACGCGGAGCGCGCCCTTAAGCAACTGCATGACGGCTGGGGCATCGACGAGGCCGGCAAGAGCATCCAGCGCAGTTTCAAGTTCAAGAACTTCCACGAGACCATGGCCTTCGTGAACGCCGTGGCCTGGATTGCCCATGTCGAGGATCACCATCCCGACATGGCCGTCGGCTTCAACCGCTGCGCGGTGGAATTCTCGACCCATGCCATCGGCGGCCTGAGCGAGAACGACTTCATCTGTGCCGCGCGTATCGATGCCCTGTTCGAGTAACCCCCGCCCGGGAGTCCCGGCTTGAGCCGGGTCGCCCGGGTCTTCGCCCGCCACAACCAGATGGCCGACATCGCGGTGGACCACGAGCCGCCGCGACGCCTGCGGCTGCACCGGCGCTTCCGCGACCTCGCCTGTGGCGACCGCGTGGAGCTGGACGCCGCGGGAGAACAGGTTGCGCGCCAGCTCGATCGCGACAACGTCCTGGTCCGGCGGGACGGGTTCGGGCGACGCAAGGTGATTGCCGCCAACATCGACTGCGTATGGATCGTGATCGCGCCGGAACCCGCCCCGTCGCGTAACTTGATCGACCGCTTTCTGGTCGCGATCCTGAACCTCCCCGCGCGCCCGCGCCTGCTGGTGAACAAGCAGGACACCGGCCCCGCCGAGCCCCCCGAGTGGCTGGCCGCCTATCGCGAACTGGATCTCGATCCGCTGTACGTCTCCGCCAGGACGGGGTATGGGCTGGACGAACTGGCGGCGGCCGCCGCCGGGCACACCAACATCCTGGTTGGTCAGTCCGGCGTCGGAAAGTCCTCGCTGGTGGCCGCCCTGCTCGATCAATACGGGATCGCCGACGCCATAGCGCCGGCCACCGGCGATCTCGCCGCCTCCGGCGAGGGCCGCCATACCACGGTCACCGCGCAGTGGTACCCGCTCGCCAACGGGGGTGCCTGGATCGACTCGCCCGGCGTGCGCGACTTCACGCCCGAGATCCCGTCACTGGATACCCTGGAGCGCGGCTTCCCGGACATCGCGGAACGGGCGGTGGCCTGCCGCTTTCGCGACTGTCGCCACCAGACCGAACCGGGCTGTGCGGTTCGCGCCGCCATCGACGCCGGCGAACTCCCCGCGGAGCGCCTGCAGGCCTGGCACGAACTCGCCACCGAAATCCCCGCCCAGACCCGCGCCCGTGGCTAAAGGCCGTTTGTTTTCACCACGAAGCGCACGAAGGCACGAAGAAGATCAAGGGCAAGGGCAAGGGCAAGGGCAAGGGCGTTTTACCACGGAGAACACAGAGGGCGCGGAGTGGACCTTGGGGACGGTAACAGCGAAAACCTAATGTCCAGGTTTCTGGGGCGTTTCACCCGGCCTTCGAGGATTCCGGCAATCGTCTTGCCATACTCCGTGTCCTTTGTGATCTCTGTGGTTACACGGTTTTGCCCTTCTTCGTGCCTTCGTGCGCTTCGTGGTGACAATCAGAGGAACGCAGGGAGGCCGCACCGTGGGTTGCGTGCAGTGAGAGTTGCGGGGGAATGGCTGGCAGGTGTCGCGGCGGGGGCCGGGATCAGAAGGTCAGGCCCATCTCGACGCCGATGACGGAGGAGGTCGGCTCGCGGCTTGCACCCTCGAACTCGAGGCGATCGGCCAGCCAGTTGTCCGCCGAGTTCAGCGAATAGTCGTCGTAGTACAGGCTCAGGGAGAGCTCGGACTGGTTCTGCAGGCGCAGGCGGCCGTCCAGGCTCAGGTAACCGGCAGTACGGCCCGTCTCGCGATAGCGCGTGCCATAGCCAAAGCCCAGGTCACGGGCCTCGCTGGACAGGGGCTGGCGCACCCCCACCCGGAACTGGCTGTCGAAGCGACCGGAGGCAAAGGTCGGACCGAAGCTGAAGTCGGTGAAATACGCGGTGGACTCGCTGGCGGGGCCGAGGTCGTTCCAGTCCGGCCGGGTCTCCATGCCCAGCCCCAGATTCAGGCCGTAGCCAAAACCACCACCCAGCTCCTGGTGGTAACCGCCCACCGCCTCGAACTGGCGCGTGCTGGCGAAGGCATTGTCGGTATCGTCGAGGATCGAGGCATCCCCGGTACTGCGGACCGACAGCCGGTAGCGCGAATCGCTGTCGCGACCGGTCTCCGGTTCGCCGCGCAGCGTGGTGATCGCCGCATCCGGACCCGCGAACCCCTGCGTCTGAGGCGACGCGAGCAGCGAATAGCGGTCGTCCGCGCTGGCCGGCGCCGCTGCGACCGCGAACCCGCTGACCAGCAGCACTCCAGCGACCAGCGAAGAACGGGGCCCACGCAGACGAACCCGCCCCAGGCCTTGCACCTGAGGCGGGTTCGTCGGGGCTGCACCGTTCAGTCCGTGTCGCGTCACAACAGTGATCCGTATTGTTGTTCTTCTTGCCTAGCCCGGGGGCCAGCTCAGCGCACGCCCGGCCAGGACATGCATGTGTATATGGTAGACCGTCTGGCCCCCGTGTTCGTTGCAATTCATCACGGTTCGATAACCGTTTTCCGCAAATCCGCGATCGCGTGCAATCTGCGCGGCCACCCGGGTCATCTGCCCGATGATCGGGGCGTCGGCCGCGTCCAGATCATTGAGCGTGGCGATGTGCTTTTTCGGGATCACCAGCACATGTTCGGGGGCCTGCGGATTCAGGTCTTCGAAGGCCAGCACCGCGTCGTCCTCGAAGACCACCTTCGCCGGGATCTCCCCCGCCACGATCCTGCAGAACACACAATCGGTCATGCCGCCACTCCCGTATCGGTCAAAATATTATCACGTATCAATATTCACGCCGACCCGACAGCGCATGCGCCAGGGTCCCGGCATCGATGTACTCCAGTTCGCCACCACTGGGAATACCCTGGGCAATCCGGGTGGTGCGCACCCCGTGGCGCGCCGCCATCTCCGCGAGGTAATGGGCGGTCACCTCGCCCTCCACCGACGTGTTTGTCGCCAGGATCAGTTCTTCCACGCCCTCGGCCTGCAGGCGCGCCTCCAGCCGGTTCAGCCCCAGCTCTTCCGGGCCGATGCCGTCCAGCGGGGACAGTCGCCCGAGGAGCACATGAAAGCGCCCGCCGAAATCGGTCGCCGACTCGATCGCCAGCACGTCCCCGGGGCTTTCCACCACGCAGATCACCCGCGAATCGCGTTCCGGATCGGCACACCGGCTGCAGGTTTCGGCCGCGGTGAGCGTGCGGCAGACGGAACAGTGCCCGATACGCTGGACCGCCTCGTCGACCGCCCGCGACAGGCGCCGCGCGCCCTCGCGGTCGCGCTCCAGCAGGTGCAGGGCCATGCGCCGTGCCGATTTCGCCCCGACCCCGGGGAGACAGCGCAGCGCCTGGACCAGTTCGTCCAGTTCCGCATCCATCAGACGCGTCCGACCCGGCCGGTCAGAACGGCAGCTTCATGCCCGCCGGCAGGCCCATGCCCTCGGTCAGGCTGCCCATGCGCTCCTGCGTGGTCGACTCGACCTTCTGCACCGCGTCGTTGATGGCCGCGGCCACCAGATCCTCGATCATGTCGCGGTCATCCTCGAACAGGCTGGGGTCGATCTTGACCCGGCGCGCCGCGTACTTGCCGGTCAGGACCACGCTGACCAGCCCGCCACCGGCCTGGCCCTCGATCTCCATCTCGGCCAGCTCGGCCTGCACCTTCTGCATGTCTTCCTGCATCTTCTGGGCCTGCTTCATCAGGCCGCCCATACCACCTTTCATCATCGGTTCGATCTCCTGCCCCGCAACGCGGCGGTTTCTGGTTCAGTTACTTGTCTGGCGTGGCGCCGCCGGTCGAGGGGGCCTCGCCGGGTTCGCGAATCCGCACGGCCCCCAGTTCGGCGCCAAATTCCTCGCCCAGCGCCTGGACCACCGGGTCCTCGCGCATGGCCGTCTCGGCGCTAGCCTGACGCTCCGCCGAGGCCGCCGCAAGCCGGGCCGCGGGGGTCTCCCCGGAAGGCTCGGACTGGTTGACGATCTCCAGGCGCAGGCTGTGGCCCAGGGCGTTCTCCAGCGCATCCTTCAGCCGGCCCTTGGCACGATCGGTACACAGTGTGCCCGGGGCCACCGCGATCACCACGCGTTCCGCGTCATGCTCGCGCAGCTCGGCGTGCCGGGCGAGTTCGCGCACCGTGCCCATGGGCAGCCCCTCGGCGAAGCGGTACCAGTCGAAAGCGCCATCCGCCGCGACGGGCGGCGCAGCCGCCTCCGGCGCGTAAGGGCCGGCCGTGGAAGGCGACGCCTCGCGCGCCTGACGCGGCGCGGTGTGACCGGCCGGTGCTTCGGCCTGCGGTACCGGCGGTGCCGGCTCGTTCACCTGTTCACGGGGGCGTGACGGCGGCGCGCTGGCGGCGCCGGCACCCCCGGTCGGGCCGGCGGCAGTTGCCGGGGGACTGGCGGAAGCCGCCGATGCCCGGGATGCGGTGCGCGTGGACGGCGCCGACGCGGTCCCGTCGGTACTGGCCGGCCGACGCGGCGGGGTATCACCGGACGCGCCCCCAGGCCCCGGAACCGGCTCCGGCCGGAAGGCCAGCAGCCGCAACAGGGTCATCTCCACGCCCATGCGCGCGTCCGGGGCATAGGGCAGATCGCGTACACCGTGCACCAGGATCTGATAGGCCAGCTGGATCGTCTCCGGGTCGACCCGGTCGGCGGCCTCCCGGGCCCAGACGAGCGCCTCCTCGCCCGCCCCGGGAGCCGTGCCGGCCACCTGCTGGACGGCCACCTGATGCACCAGCGCGGCCAGTTCATCCAGCAGCCGCGACCAGTCGGGGCCCAGGGCATCCAGCTCCGCCAGTCCCGCCAGCAGGCCGGGGCCGTCCCCGGCAAACACGGCATCCAGCAAGCCGGCCAGGCGCGTGCGCGGGAGCAGCCCGAGCATGTCGCAGGCATCGGATTCGCTCAGGCGTTCACCGCCATAGGCAATCGCCTGGTCGGTCAGGCTCAGGGCATCGCGCATCGAGCCCTCGGCCGCCTCGCCCAGGCGCAGCAGCGCGCCCGGCTCCGCCTCCACGCCCTCGGCGGCGAGGATGCGCGTCAGGTGCTCGGCGATCATCGCCGGCGGCATCGGCTTCAGATTGAACTGCAGGCAGCGCGACAGCACGGTGACCGGAAGCTTCTGCGGATCGGTCGTCGCCAGCAGGAACTTCACATGGTCCGGCGGCTCTTCCAGCGTCTTCAACAGGGCGTTGAAGCTCTTTTCGGAGAGCATGTGTACCTCGTCGATCAGGTACACCTTGAAACGCCCGGTGGTCGGCGCATAGGAGACGTTGTCCAGCAGCTCGCGGGTGTCGTCCACCCGGGTGCGCGAGGCGGCATCCACCTCGATCAGGTCCAGATGGCGACCCTCGGCAATCTCGACGCAGGAGCGGCACTCGCCGCAGGGCGTGGCGGTCACGCCGGTCTCGCAATTCAGGCAGCGCGCGAGGATGCGGGCGATGGTGGTCTTGCCCACCCCACGGGTCCCGGCAAACAGGTAGGCATGGTGCAGCCGGTCGCCGCTGAGGGCATTGGCCAGGGCGCGCACCACATGCGGCTGCCCGACCAGGTCCTCGAAGCGCGAGGGACGCCACTTGCGGGCCAGAACCTGGTGACTCATGCCTCCCCCGTCGATCGAGTCATGTGCACGCCCGGGTGCGGGCATCACCGCAGGGGTCCGGGCCGCAGGGAAATAGGGTGGTGGCCCGCACCCGCCACACCCCGGCGCCCGACGCAGCTGCTACCGTTGCTCCCTTCCGGGCCTGGCGGGGTTCACAGCCTGTCGTCGCGAGGGGACTGATACGGACCACCATAACGCGGTCCGCGATTCGGCGTTTCCGAATCGGGGCGGCAAGCTTCCGCATTTCCGGCGAACGCGTCAACCTTAGGACCAGGCAATGGAATCGCTGCAACCACCGCGACCGGCAGAACGATAGTCAGAAGCTAACGATCAAATAGAAAAGAAACACTGGATCAATCATTAGCCAGGCCTTATCTTGAGTCCCGTAGTCGGGCATCGACCCGGCCGAAAACAAAATCTTCTCTCTGGCAATCAACACTCAACTGTAAGGAGTACAACTCATGGAACTCGAAAATCGCGAAGGTCAGCGCGTACCGGAAGTCACCTTCCGCTGCCGCAAGGACAACGACTGGCACGACGTGCGCTCGGCCGACCTGTTCAATGGCCGCAACGTGGTCGTGTTCGCCCTGCCGGGGGCCTTCACCCCGACCTGCTCCTCGGCCCACGTGCCGCGTTACAACGAACTGGCGCCGGTGCTCAAGGAGCACGGCATCGACGAGATCGTCTGCATCTCGGTCAACGACGGCTTCGTGATGGAGGCCTGGCAGGCCGACCAGCAGGCCGACCGCGTGACCTTCATCGCCGACGGCAACGGTGAGTTCACCGAGCAGATGGGCATGCTGGTCGACAAGAGCGACCTCGGCTTCGGCCACCGCTCCTGGCGCTACTCCATGCTGGTGCGCGATGGCGTGATCGAGAAGCAGTTCATCGAGCCGGACGAGCCGGGCGACCCCTTCGTGGTCTCCGACGCCGACACCATGCTCGCCCACGTCGCCCCGGATGCGGCCTGCCCCGAAGACGTGGTCGTCTTCACCAAGCCGGGCTGCCCGTACTGCGCCAGCGCCAAGGAGATGCTGGAGAGCGCCGGCCTGGATTACGAAGAGATCATCCTGGGCCGCGACGCCAGCCTGCGCAGCCTGCGCGCCGCCACCGGCGCGATGACCGTCCCTCAGGTGTTCGTGGGCGGCCACCGCATCGGCGGCTCGGAAGATCTGCAGGAATGGATCTCCCGCGAGAAGAAGGCGGCGTAAGTCGTCTCTGCCCCTCGGGGCGGGTGCTGTCCCGCCCCGGGTGGTCACCCGGAACATGGGTGGCCATCCGTGTCCGGATGCCCGCACGGGCGGACGTCCGGACACGGATGGCAGATCCTGGCGCCCGCGCGCAACGCGGTCGTTATGTAACACTTTCACCGAACCCTTCGAGGAATCGACATGGAACACTACGACATCATCGTGATTGGCGGCGGCAGCGGCGGTCTGGCCGTGGCGGAACGCGCCGCCCCGCACGGCGCGCGCGTCGCCGTGTTCGATCCCAAGCCGCTGGGCGGCACCTGCGTGAACGAGGGCTGTGTGCCCAAGAAACTCACCTGGTACGCCGCGGAGCATATGTCGCACGCCCGCGAAGCCGGCGAGTTCGGCGTGGATGTCGAGATCAAGGGCATCCGTTACGCCGACCTGGCGAACAAGCGCCAGGCCATGCTGAAGGACCTGAACCAGTTCTGGTCCGGACACCTGGAAAAGCTGGGTGTGACCCACATCCCGGAACGCGCCCGCCTGACCGGCAAGAACCAGGTCGTCAGCGACAGCGGCACCGAATACACCGCCGAGCGCATCGTACTGGCGATGGGCGGCGCCCCGATCGTGCCGCCGCTGGAGGGTGCCGAGCTGGGCGCGACCTCCGACGACTTCTTCGAATGGACCGAGCTGCCGGAATCCATCGCCGTGATTGGCGCCGGCTACATCGGCCTGGAGATGGCTGGCATGCTGCGTTCCATGGGCGTGAAGACCGACGTGGTCGCCATGGAGGACCGCGTGCTGGAGATGTTCGACCCGATGGTCTCGCAGGCGCTGGAGCAGCACATGGAGTACCAGGGCATCGACCGCCACCTGGGCGTGAAGGTCGCCGGCCTGGGCGGCAAGCCCGGCGCCGTGACCGTCCAGCTCGAGGGCGGCCAGGAGCTGGGCCCCTATGAGAAGGTCCTGTGGGCTGTCGGCCGCAAGCCGGCCACCAGCGACATGGGCCTGGAAGAGGCCGGCGTCGAGATCGCCCGCGGCGGCATCATCCCGGTGGACGAGTGGCAGGCCACCAATGTCGAGGGCATCTACGCCCTGGGCGATATCATCGGCAAAGGGCCGCTGACCCCGGTGGCGATCGCCGCCGGCCGGCGCCTGGCCGCCCACTGGTATGCCCCGGAGACGAAGCCGGTACCGGTGGACTACGACCAGATCCCCACGGTCACCTTCACCCACCCAACCGCGGGCATGGTGGGTCTGACCGAGCCGCAGGCGGTGGAGAAGCACGGCGACTCGGTACGCGTCTACGAGACCCAGTTTGGCGGCCTGAACCGCGCGTTCGCCGAGGGCGAGGTGCCGCCGGTGGCCATGAAGCTGGTCTGCGCCGGGGAGGATGAAAAGGTCGTCGGCATCCACATGATCGGCGCGAATGTCGACGAGATGCTGCAGGGCTTTGCCGTGGCGGTGCGCATGGGCGCGACCAAGCGCGACCTGGACCTGACCATCCCGCTGCACCCCACCAGTGCCGAGGAGCTGGTCACCCTGAAGGAAGGCCGCCCCGGGCGCCAGGAAGGCCTGGCCCAGGCCGCCTGACCCCCGCCCCGCCCTCCCTCACGCAAAACGCCGCCCCGGAACACATCCCGGGGCGGCGTCTTTTCTTGCGCGTGCGGTCTGCCGAAGCCCGCGCGGTCGGTTGTCAGAATCGCCAGCCCAACGACGCGGTGAAGGCGTCGATCTTGTAGTCGCTGTCGAAGTCGTAGCGCTCAAACTCGGCGCGAATCAGGAAGCGGTCAAGATTCACCTGCGCACCCACTCCGTAGACCGGGTCCACGCCATCGTTGTTACGCAGCGTGAGGCTCTCATCCCCCAGGTTCCCGCGCACATCCGCATCCCACTTGGCGAGACCCGCCAAGGGAAACACTGGATAATGTACGCGTTCGCGCTCGAGTCGCTTTCGCGTGCGAACAAGGCGCGGTGACTGCCGTGCAGTCATTCTGCACAAGGGAACCGCAACGCCGTGCGCGCGCAAAAGCGGCCGAGCCCCAAGGGTTGGCACCCCAGGTTCCCCGATCCTGCGTTGCACCGCTTGCGGGTAGAACCACTACCCGCTGCACGGCGCGCCTTGCCTCGGAGAACCTGGGGTGTCAACGCGAGCGTGTACATTATCCAGTGTTTCCCTCGGCAAAGAACTCGAAGTGCTGCCCGATCGGCAGCTTGCCGAGCACGCTCGCGCCGTAGGCACTCGACTTGATGTCGGTGTGCGCACCCTGCTCGTCACCGCGCAGCTTCACCTTCCCGAGGTCCGAGTAGAACCCCTCCACCCCTACGTAGGGATTGAAGTTGTATCCAACGAACCCGCGCCAGACGTTGTCATCATCATCCAGGCGGTAGTCGGAGGCACCAGAACCAATAAAATCGGCGACCTCGTCCCGATCATTCTTCAGCGAGCTGAAACCGGTTCCCAGGCCCATGTACAGCCCCTCGCTCCGGTCGGATGGATCCGCCATCACTCCCTGCGGTACCAGAAGACCCGAGGCTGCCACTGCAACGGTTGCTAGCAGGAATTTTTTCATTTGCGCGTCTCCTTGAAACATTGTTTATCACCAAAGGCGCGCCGATTCTCCCGAACCGTCATATAACGAAAAAGACCGAACCTGTGATGGCCTCCGGATAACCGCAAGAACCCCAAAAGCGCTCCACTCACAACGCGAAGCCGCCCACAATCGGCACCGCAAAAATGCGCCGGGACGACGCTGATCCACCGACACGCGCCCCCGGATCCCGCAGGACCCGTGCCGGGTTAAGGACACCCGGTGTCAGTCCAGTTCGCGCAGCGGGTCCTCGTTCGTAGGCGCCTGCTCGCCATCGGCTTCGTCCTGCTGGCGTTCTTCCTCGCGCAGATCCTCGACCCAGCCACGCAGGTCCTCCTCCACCTCCTCGACCGTTTCGTCCACAGTCTCGCCGGCCTCCTGTGCCGGGCCGGAGTCGGAACACCCCGCCAGCAGGCCGGCAAGGCCCAGGACCAAGCCCACTGCATATACCGGATGCCGGGTCCAATACGCACCGGGGCCCACGCCCGCGTCTTTTACTCGCACGTCATTGTTCATCTCGCACCTGCCCGTGAATTCAATACTCAAGGTGTCGTCCGGCCAACCCGGGTCCTGTCGTTCACCGAACCATTCTCATGGAAACGCTGCACGCGCCGCGGGAACGGATTCACATTCGAGGACTCGCTCTTACTGCACCGCGTACCAGTTTGCAAAATGCGTCCTCAACATGCGCGCCGCGTCGCGATTCGAAAAACCGAAATGAGAACGGGTGCGCCAAGCCGGACACAAACCCCACACTGAATCAAAATTTCTGCCCTACACTGATATTTTCAGATGATCCGAAAGGAGAAAACCGATGCTGGGATGGGCCCTGTTGTTTCTGATTGTCGCGATCGTGGCGGGCGCGCTCGGCCTCAGCGGCATCGCCGGAGCCGCCACGCAGATCGCCTGGATCCTGTTTGTCGTGGGGCTGATCCTGGCCGTGGTCTTCTTCATCACCGGGCGCCGGCCCCCGCTTTAGCGAAACGCCCGTCTCCATCACCCCGGAGGCGGGTGTAACGGTAAGAAACACCGGTGTTACGCGACGTAACACGCTGACGCACCGGTCGTGCGCAAGTCACTGTTCCGCCCGGGCGGCCTGATTGGCGCGCAATTTGCAGTGGATTCCCGAAACGTGAACACGATCACCTTGGGGATGCCGCCCACGCCATGTCCGACGCGCTCGACAGCACCCGGGAGTTCCTCGGCGCCCACGCCCCGTTCGACCAGCTCGAGGCGGACGCGCTGGAATTCCTCCTTCCGCGCCTGGAGAGCCGCTTCTATGCCCGGGGTGCCCGCATCACCGACCCCGAGGCCGGCCCCGCACAGCGTTTCCACATCATCCGCCAGGGCCGCATCCGGGGCGAGACGCCCAGCGAAGACGAGCAACTCTCCGGCAAGGCCTGGGAGCTGATCCCCGGCGAGTGCTTCCCGATCGGGGCCCTGCTCGGCCGCCGCGCCGTGCACACCGTGCACCGCGCGGCGGAGGACACCGTCTGTCTGGAACTGAACCTGGAGGACTTCGACCGCCTGCGGGCACGCTCGAAGGTCTTCAACGACTTCTGCACCCGCCGCCTGGCCAATCTCCTCGACCGCCTGCAGCAGGGCCTGGACACCCTGTCCGCCCGCGACGGCGGGTCCGCAGGTCAGCTCAACACGCCCCTGGCGCTGCGCATTGCGCGCGAGCCCGTCACCTGCCGCCCGGAATCGCGCCTGCGCGAGGTCCTCGCCTCGATGCGCGACGAACGCGTGGGTTCGATCGTCGCGGTCGACGAGGAACAGCGACCGGTGGGGATCTTCACCCTGCACGACCTGCTGGCGCGCGTGGCGCTGGCGGATGTGGATCTGGACACGCCGATCGCCGCCGTGATGACGCCGGACCCGGTCGCCCTGGCCGAAGGCGCCCCCGGGTTCGAGGGCATCGAGGCGATGACCGAACACGGCATGACGCACCTGTGCGTGGTGCGTGACGGACGCCTGGTCGGGGTGCTGGGCGAGCGCGACCTGCTGACCAGCCAGCCCCTGACCCTGGACGGCCTGGTCCGCGAGATCCGCCGCGCGGACTCGGTGACGAGCATTGCCGAGCGCCTGCGCCAAGTGCCGCGCCTGATCGAGGCGGTAGTCGGCCAGGGCGCGGAGGCGGACCAGGTCCTGCGCCTGATCACCCGCCTCAACGAACACGCCACCCGCCGCGTGCTGGCGTTGCTGCGCAGCGATTACCCGGCCATCGAGGGCATCGACTTCACCTGGCTGGCGTTTGGCTCCCAGGCCCGCGAGGAACAGGCCCTGGTCACCGACCAGGACAACGGCATCCTGTTCGATGCGGAGGCCGGGGACGCCGACGCCATCCGCGAGCGTCTGCTGCCCTATGCGAAGGCCGTGAACCAGGCCCTGGCGGAATGCGGCTTCACCCTGTGCCCCGGCAACATCATGGCCGGCAATCCGGAGTGCTGCCTGAGCGCTCCGGAGTGGGACCAGCGCTTCACCCGCTGGATCGAGCAGGGCACCCCGGAGCATCTGCTCAAGAGCACGATCTTCTTCGACCTGCGCGCGGTCGACGGTGAAGCCGGGCCGGTCGAGGCCCTGCGCACCCGGCTGCTGCAGAAGACCGCGTTCAACAGCCGCTTCCGCCGGCAGATGGCGGCCAACCAGCAGATGTTCCGGCCGCCGCTGGGCCTGTTCGGCGAGATCAAGAGCGGCGCCGAGGGCGTCGACATCAAGAAGCAGGGGCTCACGCCCTTCGTCGACGCCGCGCGCGTCATCGCGCTGGCCGCCGAGCTGCCGGCGACGCGCACCCACGACCGCCTGGACCAGGCGGTCACCGCGGACGTGATGCGCGAGACCGATGCCCGCGACTACCACGCGGCACTGCGCTATCTGCAGATGCTGCGCCTGCGCGCGCAGCAGAAGGCCCTGCGCGAGGGGCGCGACGACGACAACCGAATCCGGCCGGAAGAACTGGGCGCCCTGGAGGGACGGGTGCTCAAGGAGAGTTTCCGGCAGGCCCGCAAGCTGCAGGGACAGCTTGAGGTGCAGTACCAGCTGTGAAGGATCACGGCAAACAACAAAACCTTACGAGAGGAGCATCGTCATGTCACAAGAAGACCTGAGCCGGCAGGCGTACTGGCGGGCGCACCTGCGTCTGCTGGGCATCTGCCTGGCCATCTGGTTCCTGGTGTCGTTCGTGCTGGGCATCCTGGTGGCCCAGCCCCTGAACGCGTTCCAGCTGGGGGGCTATCCGCTGGGCTTCTGGTTCGCACAACAGGGGTCGATCTACACCTTCATCATCCTGATCTTCGTTTATGCCTGGCGCATGAACGTCCTGGATCGCAAGTTCAACGTCCACGAGGAGTAAGCCTGTCATGGATCAACAGACTCTAAGCCTGCTCGTGGTCGGGGCGACCTTCGCCCTGTACATCGGCATCGCCATCTGGGCGCGTGCCGGTTCGACCAGCGAGTTCTATGTCGCCGGGCGCGGCATCAACCCGATCGCCAACGGCATGGCCACGGCCGCGGACTGGATGTCCGCCGCGTCGTTCATCTCCATGGCCGGCCTGATCGCGTTCCTCGGCTTCACCGGGGGCGCCTACCTGATGGGCTGGACCGGCGGCTACGTGCTGATGGCACTGCTGCTGGCCCCGTACCTGCGCAAGTTCGGGAAGTTCACGGTGCCGGAATTCATCGGTGACCGTTTCTACTCGAAGACCGCGCGCATCATCGCGGTGATCTCCCTGATCGTGATGTCCGTCACCTACGTGATCGGGCAGATGCGCGGGGTCGGGATCGCCTTCTCCAACATCCTGGAGGTGCCGCTGGCTACCGGCCTGATCGCCGGGATGGCGGTGGTGTTCATCTACGCCGTGCTCGGCGGGATGAAGGGCATCACCTACACCCAGATCGCGCAGTACGTGATCATGATCTTTGCCTATACGGTGCCGGCGATCTTCATCGCCATCACCCTGACCGGCAACCCGCTGCCACAGCTGGGCCTCGGCTCCACCCTGCAGGGTACGGATACCTACCTGCTGGAGGCGCTGGATCAGACCATGATCGAGCTGGGCTTCCATGCCTACACCGCAGTGGGCGGCATGAGCCTGATGAACATGTTCCTGCTGACCCTGGCGCTGATGATCGGTACCGCGGGGCTGCCGCACGTGATCATCCGCTTCTTCACCGTTCCGCGCGTGCGGGATGCCCGCAAGTCCGCCGGCTGGGCGCTGGTGTTCATCGGCATCCTCTACACCACCGCCCCGGCGGTCGGTGCGATGGCCATCTGGAACCTGGTCAACACCGTGCATCCGGGCGAGATCGGCACCGAGGAGGGCCACCTGGCCCACGCGGACCGACCGGCCTGGATGGAGCGCTGGGAGCAGACCGGCCTGCTGGCGTTCGAGGACAAGAACGACGACGGCGTGATCCAGTACTACAACGACGGCAACGAAGAGTTCGCCGCGATGGCGGAAGAGGAATACGGCTGGGAAGGCTCCGAGATCGTGACCCTCGACCGCGACATCATGGTGCTGGCCAACCCCGAGATCGCCGGTCTACCGGGCTGGGTGATCGCACTGGTCGCAGCGGGCGGTATCGCCGCCGCACTGTCGACTGCGGCGGGGCTGTTGCTTGCCATATCGTCGGCCATCTCGCACGACTTGCTGAAGGGCGTATTCATGCCCAGGATCAGCGAGAAGAACGAGCTGATGGCCGGACGTATCGCCATGGCGGTGGCCATCCTGTTCGCGGGGTATCTGGGGCTTAATCCACCCGGCTTCGCGGCCGAGGTGGTGGCACTGGCCTTCGGTCTGGCCGCGGCCTCGCTGTTCCCGGCCCTGATGATGGGCATCTTCATGAAGAAGATGAACAAGGAAGGCGCGATCGCCGGCATGCTGGTCGGTCTCGGGACCACCCTGCTGTACATCTTCACGTACAAGGGCTGGTTCTTCTTCTCCGGCACCGCCATGCTCCCGGACAACCCGGACGGCTGGCTGCTGGGCGTGAACCCGACCGGCTTCGGCGCCATCGGCGCGGCCTTCAACTTCATCACCGCCTACATTGTGATGAAGATGACCAAGGAACCGCCGAAGGACATCCAGGACCTGGTCGAAAGCGTGCGCGTACCGCGTACCGAAAGCTGATGGTCGGCCCCGTCATGCCTGGCAGCATCGGCATGGCGGGGCTCCCGTCACCATGACTGGATGGAGTTTCAGAAGTAACGACGGGGTCGGCTCGGGTGCACCGGGTCGGCCCCTTTTATCTGGCACATGTCCCGCGGGACAAGCGGCAATCGACCCGAACCCGGTCGATTGCCGGTTGCCCCACGCCCTGAACCCCGACGTATCCACGACCCGGTGTCTCCCCGGGTATATCGCCACACGGACCCGCGCATGAACGGCGAACTCGAAGAGATCCGCGAGTTTCTCGACCGCTGCCCGGATCTGGCCCCCTTGCCGGCGGCCAGCCGGGACGCGATCGTGCGTCAGCTCACCCTGCGCTACCTGCGCGAGGGCAGCCGCTTCCCGCCGGACGCCGAGCCCGGCCTGTGGATCGTGCGCACCGGCACCCTGGAGATCCGCGACGCCCGGGACACCCTGCTGGACCGCCTGGGCGAAGGCGATCTGGTGCATATCGCCGCGTCACCGCAGACCCCGCTCGGCCCCGTGACCGAGGATGCCCTGATCTACCACCTGCCTCTGGAGCGCGCCCGGCAACTGGCCGCCCGCGACGGCGCCATCGCCCAGTTCCTCGCCGACGACGCGCCGCGCCCCCTGGCCGCCGGGGGGGCGCCCCACGGCCACGGGGACGACAACCGGCTGCTGACCACGCCAGTCCGCGCGCTGATGACGCCGAACCCGGTGCTGGCACCGAGCACCCTGAGCCTGCGCGAGGCCGCGCGCCTGATGGACCGCGCCGATGTCTCCGCCCTGCTGCTGCACGCCCCGGACCGGCCGGGCGCCCCCGAAGGCATCCTGACCGACACCGACCTGCGGCGCGCCATCGCCAAGGGCATCGATCCCGGGCAACCCGTGGCCGAGTCGATGGCCGGCCCGCTGACCACCGTCCAGCGCGACACGCCTGCCTTCGAGGCCCTGCTGCGCATGGCCCGCCACGACATCCACCATCTCCCCGTCGTCCACGAAGCGGACGGGGCCCTGGCCGGCATGCTCTCCAGCACCGACCTGATCCGCCACCAGGGCACCAGCGCCGTCTACCTGGTGCGCGACCTGCGCCGAGCCGACGATCTCGACGGCCTGAAGGCCGTGATGCAGGCCCTGCCCCGGCTGCAGGCCCAGCTGGTGGACTCCGGCGCGGATGCCGTGCAGCTCACGCAGACCATCACCACCGTGATCGACACCCTGACCCAGCGCCTGATCGAGCTCTGCGAGCGTGACCAGGGATCGGCCCCCTGCGCGTATGCCTGGCTGGCCAGCGGCAGTCAGGGCCGCCACGAACAGACCGTATTCACCGACCAGGACACCGCGCTCATCCTGGCCGACGACGCACCGGAGGGGGCCGGCGCCTGGTTCGAGGCACTGGCCCGCCAGGTCACCGCCGGCCTTGATGCCTGCGGCATCCGCGCCTGCCCCGGCGATGTCGACCCCACCCACCCGGACTGGCGCCGCCCCGCCGCCGACTGGTCCCGCGAGATGGAACGCGTGCTGCATCACCCCGCCGCGCGCGATGCGATGCTGGCCACCCACTATCTCGACATGCGCGTGATCCACGGTGACGCCACGCTGTTCGAGCCCCTGCGCCAGCGGGCCCTGGAAACCGGGGCGCGCCACGAGGCCCTGCTGAGCGCCCTGGCCGACCAGGCCCGCGACCTGCCCCCACCGCTGGGCTTCTTCCGGCAGTTCGTGCTGGAGGACAGCGGCGAGCACGCGGACACCCTGGACCTGAAGAATCGCGGCCTGCTCCCGATCGTGGCCATGGCACGGGTCTTCGCCCTGCATGCCGGCAGCGAGGCGCGCAGCACCGTGGAACGCCTGCGCGCCGCCGCCCGCGCCGGTGTGATCAGCGACACTACGGCCGACAACCTGATCGATGCCTGGCGCTACATCGCCGAGCTGCGCGCCCGCCACCAGGCGCACCAGATCCGCAACGCCCAGCCCCCGGACAACGCGCTGGACCCGGCCGAGCTGTCCACGCTGGAGCGCAGCCACCTGAAGACGGCCTTCCGCCTGGTCAGCGACGCCCGCAAGACGGCGCTCGCGAACGCCGAGCGTGTCCACGGATGAACCGCTCGACTATGCCCGGCCCGGCCCCCGTCAGCTGATGGTCTGCCCGCTCAACCATCCCGACTGGCGCCGACCACCCGGGCACTGGCGTTTCTGCCGGGCCCGCCGGCGCGCCGCGCGCCGGGCCCCGCCGGGCCCGCTGCGTACGTCCCTGGAGGCCCCCCTGCCGCGCGCCGGCCAGGCCGTCGCGGCCAGCCGCTTCCTCGCGGTCGACCTGGAGACCACCGGGCTGGATCCGGAGCACGACCGCATCCTCAGCATCGGCTGGGTGGCGATGGACGGCGCCCGCATCGACCTGGCCACCGCGGACCAGCGCCTGGTGCGCGCCGAGGGCCCGGTGCCGGAGGCCAGCGCGGTAATTCACCGCATCACCGATCAGCGTGCCGCCGGCGGGGTCCCGCTGGACGCGGCGCTGGACGCCCTGTTCGAGGCCCTCGCCGGACGCGTCATGGTGGCGCACCATGCGGCGCTGGAGATCGGCTTCCTGGAACAGGCCTGCCAGCGGCTGTACGGCGTGCGCCCGCCACTGGCGATCGTGGACACCCTGCGCCTGGCGGAGACGGCCCTGCGCCGCGCGGGCCAGCCGATCCCTGCCCACGGGCTGCGCCTGCACACCCTGCGCGCGCGCTACAACCTGCCGGCCTACCGCGCGCACGACGCGCTGTTCGACGCCATCGCCGCGGGCGAACTGTTCGCCGCCCTGCTGAGCCGGCAATCGCCGGACGGAAAGCTGCCGCTCGCGCGCGTGCTGTTCCGCCCCGCATGGCTCTGGTAGGCGCGGCCAGCACCCGGTTCGCATGCTATCCTCGCACCCACCAAACAAACCCGGATGGGGCTGGCGGTTGGCCACTCCCGAACTCTGTACAAACAATCGATCTGGAGGCCCTGATGAGTGACAACATCGAGTCCACCCTCACCGAGACGCGCCACTTCGCGCCGCCGGCGGAGTTCACCGCAAACGCCCGCCTGAAGCCGGCCGACCTGGAGGCCCTGCACCAGAAGGCCGAGGCCGACTACGAGGGCTTCTGGTGCGATCTCGCGCGCGAGCAGATCGACTGGCAGACTGAGTTCACCCAGGGCCTGGACGAGTCCAACGCGCCGCACTACCAGTGGTTCGCCGACGGACGCATGAACGTCTCCTACAACTGCATCGACCGCCATCTCGAGGTGCGCGGCAACAAGACCGCCCTGATCTTCGAGGCGGAGAACGGCGACACCCGCCACCTGACCTACCGCGATCTCTACAACGAGGTCGGCAAGCTGGCCAATGCCCTCAAGGGCATGGGCGTGGAGAAGGGCGACCGCGTCATCATCTACATGCCGATGAACGCCGAGGCCGTGATCGCCATGCAGGCCTGCGCCCGCATCGGCGCGATCCACTCGGTGGTGTTCGGCGGCTTCTCCGCGGACGCGCTGCGTGACCGCGTGGTGGATTCCGGCGCCAAGGTCGTGATCACTGCCGACGGCGGCGAGCGCGGCGGCAAGGTCGTGGGGCTCAAGGCCAACGTCGACAAGGCGCTCGACTCCAACCCGGGCGATGTCGAGAAGGTCGTGGTCTGCAAGCGCGCCGGCAACGACGTGACCATGCACGAAGGCCGCGACGTCTGGTGGGAGGACGCGGTGGACGGCGAATCCGTCGACTGCGAGCCCGAGTGGGTGGAATCCGAGCATCCGCTGTTCCTGCTCTACACCTCCGGCTCCACCGGCAAGCCCAAGGGCATCCAGCACTCCAGCGCCGGCTACCTGCTGGGCGCGATCGTCACCAACCAGTGGGTGTTCGACCTGCAGGGCGACGATGTCTACTGGTGCACCGCGGATGTCGGCTGGATCACCGGCCACACCTACGTCGCCTATGGCCCGCTCGCCGTGGGCGCCACCCAGGTCGTCTACGAAGGCACGCCGACCGTTCCGGACGCCGGGCGCTGGTGGAAGATGTGCCAGGACCACGGCGTGACCGTGTTCTACACCGCCCCCACCGCGATCCGCGCGCTGATGAAGGCCGGCCCGGACCTCCCCAAACAGTACGACCTGTCCAAACTGCGCCTGCTGGGCACGGTCGGCGAGCCGATCAACCCCGAGGCCTGGATGTGGTACTACACCACCGTCGGCCAGGAGCGCTGCCCCATCGTCGACACCTGGTGGCAGACCGAGACCGGCGCCAACATGATCGCCCCGATCCCCGGCGCGACCACGCTGGTCCCCGGCTCCTGCACGCGCCCCCTCCCCGGCGTGGCCGCCGACGTGGTCGACGAGCAGGGCAACAGCCTGGGCGCGGACCAGGGCGGCTATCTGGTCATCAAGAAGCCCTGGCCGCACATGCTGCGCACCGTCTGGGGCGACGACCAGCGCTACAAGGACACCTACTGGCCCAAGTTCGGTGGCAAGTATTACCTGGCGGGCGACTCCGCCCGGCGTGACGCCGAAGGCAACTTCTGGATCATGGGCCGCATCGACGACGTGCTGAACGTCTCCGGCCACCGCATGGGCACCATGGAGGTCGAATCCGCCCTGGTCGCGCACAAGGCAGTGGCCGAGGCCGCCGTGGTCGGCCGCCCGCACGACGTGAAGGGCGAGGCCATCGTCGCCTTCGTGATCCTGCAGGGCGACCGCCTGACCGGCGACGAGGCCGACGCGATGATCAAGGAGCTGCGCAACTGGGTCGCCGACCAGATCGGCCCGATCGCCAAGCCGGACGACATCCGCTTCGCCGACGGCCTGCCCAAGACCCGCTCCGGCAAGATCATGCGCCGCCTGCTGCGCTCCATCGCCAAGGGCGAGGAGATCACCTCCGACACCTCCACGCTGGAAAACGAGGCCGTGATCCCGCAGCTCCAGGGCAAGGCCTGAACCGGAGGCCGGGGTATCGCACCCCGGCCCTCAACGCCCCCCGTAGGAGGCCAGCCCCCTGGCCGATAGGACGCCGGATCGGCCCCCATCGGCCAGAGGGCTGGCCTCCTACCATTCCGGGTATCATTCGTCATCACACGCCCTTCCCGTAGCCGCATCGGTAAACCCCAGGCCAGACCCCGCATGAGCACCCAGCATTCCGACGAGCACAAGGACCCAACACAGGCCCCGCGCCTGCGCGTACTGCTGGGCGAGGTCACCGCGATGGGCCCGGGCAAGGCCATGCTGCTGGACGCCATTCGCGACAAGGGCTCGATCTCCGCGGCCGCGCGCAGTGTCGGCATGTCCTACCGCCGCGCCTGGGACCTGGTCGAGACCATGAACCAGAGCTTCCGCGAACCCGTGATCACCACCGCCAAGGGCGGCTCCGGCGGGGGCGGGGCGCAGATCACCGAATTCGGCGAGACCGTACTGGCGCGCTACCGCGACATGGAACGCAAGGCCTGCGAGGCCCTGCGCGACGAACTGCACGCCTTCGCCGACTTCCTCGCCGAAGACCACAAGCCGTAACCACCACCCAAGCCTT
This sequence comes from Thioalkalivibrio sp. ALE16, assembly GCF_000381305.1. Taxonomy (NCBI): domain Bacteria; kingdom Pseudomonadati; phylum Pseudomonadota; class Gammaproteobacteria; order Chromatiales; family Ectothiorhodospiraceae; genus Thioalkalivibrio; species Thioalkalivibrio sp. ALE16. Next base: position 188,357 of record NZ_KB906355.1, on the reverse strand, counting down.
GACGGCCCTCCCCCGGCCCCGCATCATTGCGCCAGTCGATATGCAAGCTGAAATATAACGAACCGCATATCCTCAGCCTCACCGTCACTGCGAGGAGCACCGCGACGAAGCAGTCGCCGGACAAACCACCCGAGCCAACCGCAACCCGCACCCACAGGGAACTCTCCCCACCATGCACCTGCGCGCCCTCCTCCTGACCCTGCTCCTCCTGCTGCCCGGCCTGGCCGCCGCCAACGGCCCGCTGACCATCGCCGCCGCCTCGGACCTGCGCTTTGCCCTGGACGAGATCCTGGACGCCTACCGCGAGGCGCACCCGGACGACGCGGTACGCGTCACCTACGGCTCCTCCGGGCGCATGACCACGCAGATCATGAACGGTGCGCCGTACGACGTGTTCTTCTCCGCCGACATCGCCTACCCGCAGAAGCTGCGCGCCGAGGGTCACGCGGTCACCGAACCGGAGGTCTACGCCATCGGCCGCATCGTGCTGTGGAGCAACCGCATGGATGCCTCCACGATGACGCTGGAAGACCTGACGCGCGACGATATCCGCCGCGTCGCCATCGCCTCGCCCACCCACGCCCCCTACGGCGTGCGCGCGATGGAGGCGCTGCAGGCCGCCGGCGTCTGGGAGGAGCTGCAACCCAAGATCGTCAACGGCGACAACATCGCCCAGACCGCGCGCATGGTGCAGGCCGGGGGCGCGGACATCGGCATCATCGCGCTGTCGCTGGCCGAATTTCCCGATCTCGCCGAGCACCCGCACTACCTGATCGACGACGCGCTGCACGAACCCCTGACCCAGGGCTTCGTGATCACTCGGCGCGGAGAACACAACGAGACCGCGCACCGCTTCGCGGACTACATGAACGCCGACACCGCCCGCGAGATCATGCGTCGGTACGGCTTCGTGATGCCCGGCGACGACCTCGCCGAAAACCGCTCCGCCGAAGCCACCACGGCCACCCCGTAAGCACCCATGTTCGACCTGAGCCCCACGGACTGGATGGCGATCGAGGTCACCCTCAAGCTCGCGCTCTACACCACGCTGATCCTGCTGGTGATCGCCACGCCCATCGCCTGGTGGCTGGCCAACGGCCGCGGCTCCCCCGGCGTACGCACCGCGGTGCAGGCCCTCGTCGCCCTGCCGCTGGTGCTGCCGCCCACCGTGCTGGGCTTCTACCTGCTGGTCCTGCTTGGCCCGGCCGGGCCGGTCGGCAGCACGCTGGAGAGCTGGGGCCTGAACCACCTGGCCTTTACCTTTCAGGGCATCCTGATCGGCTCGGTGATCTACTCCCTGCCGTTCGCGGTGCAGCCCCTGCAGCAGGCCTTCGCCAACCTCGGCCGCCGCCCGGTGGAGATCGCCGGCTCGCTGGGCGCCGGGCGCATCGACCGCTTCCTGACCGTGATCCTGCCGATGACCCGCGGCGGCTTCATCGTCGCCGCCACGCTCGCCTTCGCCCACACCCTCGGCGAGTTCGGCGTGATACTGATGCTGGGCGGCGCGATCCCCGGCGAGACCCAGGTGCTGTCCATCCTGATCTACGACCACGCCGAGGCGATGGACTTCGACTCCGCCCACCGTCTGTCCTTCGGGCTGCTGGTCTTCGCCTTCGCCGTGCTGTTCATCGTCTACGCGATCAACCGCCGCTTCGACACGGTGCGCCTGTGACCCGGCCCGAGCCCGACACGCTGCGCATAAAGGCCCGGCTGGAACGCCCCGGCTTCGCGCTGAACGTGGACACCGCCTTCCCGTTGGACGGCGTAACCGCCCTGTTCGGCCGCTCCGGCTGCGGCAAGACGACGCTGCTGCGCATCATCGCCGGGCTGGAACACCCGCCCGGCGGCGAGGTGCACTTTCGCGATACCGCGTGGCAATCCGGCAAGACCTTCGTCCCGCTGCACCGGCGCCGCGTCGGCCTCGTGTTCCAGGAATCCACCCTGCTCCCGCACCTGTCCGTGCGCGGCAACCTGCTCTACGGCTACAAGCGCACGCCGGAGCCCCTGCGCCGCCTGCACCTGGACGAGGTCGCCCGCCTGCTCGGCATCGACGACCTGCTTGAGCGCCGCGCCGACCAGCTCTCCGGCGGCCAGCGCCAGCGCGTCGCCCTCGGCCGCGCCCTGCTCACCAGCCCCGACCTGCTGCTGCTCGACGAACCCCTGAACGCCCTGGACACCCAGACCAAGCGCGAGATCATGCCCTTCCTCGCCCGCCTGTCGGACAAAACCGGCATCCCCACGCTGCTGGTGACCCACGCCCCGGAAGAAGTCGAACGCCTGGCCCACCGCGTCGCCTTCATGCACGACGGCCAGCTCGAACGCCTGGAACCCCTGCGCGACGCCCTCGCCCGCGCCGACTCCCCCCTGTTCCGCGACGAAGGCGCCGTCTCCGTCCTGCAAGGCGAACTGGGCCCGGCCGACGCCCACGGCCTGCACCCGTTCGGCCCGCCCGAGGCCCGCTACCGCGTACCGTCCACCCCCGGCGCCGCCAACGGCGCCGGCCGCCCGGCCCGCCTGCGCATCGACGCCCGCGACGTCTCCATCGCCCTGTCCCCGCCCCAGGACGTCTCCATCCTCAATATCATCCCCGTCACCATTGAGTCGCTGGATGAGGCGCCTGGGCACCATGGGCCAGCACGCGTACTTGCCGTGTGCCGGCAGGACGATGGGCAGACGTTGATGGCGGAGCTGACGCAGTTATCTACCGATCGCCTTGGTCTACAGCCCGGTGTTCGTGCCCACGCCCTCGTCAAGTCGGTAGCGTTTCTCGACTGAACGGCGCTCGCGTACGCCGCGAAACCGACCATCCACCGACCGGCTCGCACACCCACAACGCTCGTGCCAGAATCCAGCCAACTGCCATGCAATACGGCGCAGACCCAACCTACCACCTCCCGCAACCTATCCACGCCGCAACATATCCAGGATCCATCGTCGCGCATGCACCATAACCCGCTGAATAAACGCCCATTCATGCCGCCGCCTCATCCGGGATATATAGCGCGCACCTTCAACCAGTATCCGTGCGCGCTATCTAATCACTGTTAAGTGTACTAAGAGTGAGAATCGCGAAGGAGTCGAGCGTATGGGTGTAATTCTATTTCGGGGAATGCAGTGCGGCTTCCTTGAAGGCGATTTCACGATCACCGCAATGCCTGACGGATCTATTGAATCCAAAGCCATCCTGTCTACCGCATATAACGTCTTGCCGATCTGGTTGCGGATCGCTTCTGACAATCTGAAGCAGGCAAAAAGATCTCATAAAAGGCTTTTGGCCGAATGGTCAACGGACGGGGGGAGGCAAAAGCGACTCCTGATTTCAGAGCTTGAGTATTCGATGCAGGTAATCGTTTCCTGCGGTATCGCGTTAGACGCGCTGTACGATCAACTTAAGCCTTATGCCAATCTGCCGGAAAGCCAAGTCCAAAGCTGGCGAAAGAACAGAACTGGTCGAGCGAAGCAAATAGTGGAGGTGGTGCGCAGAGTTTATAACCTCCGCAAAGACACGTTGGCATCTTTCAAAAAGGGCATCGGAGAAATAATCCAATATCGAGACTGGGCAGTACATCCTTCGTTGGTGCTCAAAAACGCGTGTAAAAGACCGGACATCACCGAGGGGGTCGATTGGAAATTTGCCGCGTTTCGGTGCGCTAACGCGGAGGCCTGCTTTACGTCTACAATGAATATTCTCACCTACCTCAAAGCGACGCAATGCAAGCAAGAAAAGGTAAACGAACAGATTGGCCACGTATTCGAAGCGCTACTGGAATTAAAGGTAGTCAAGAAGAAAGACATCCCGGAAACTCTAAAACGCAAACAATGATAAATACACCTAACAAACAGCTGCAGCGGACCAATTTACGCTGCGCTCCAATTGCCCGCTGAGCTGCGCGTTACTGAGAGGGGAAGTCGGGCAATGTCTTTGGACGAAACGCTGTTTATAGGGAATCCAAAACCTCGGACGGCGTTGCCCTTGGATAGGATCCTTGAGCACTACGCAATTATCCGGGATGCAATCGCGACCACAGAGCATGTTGTACCCGAAGACTTACCCAGTTTTGTGGTCAATCAATCCTTTATCTACGCCTTTAATTCGTACAAAGCCATCAGCCTTCTTCTTCCCGAGCTTTGCCATGAGTCTGCCGCTGCAGTCATGCGCCAACTCTGGGAAGGGTCGCTTAATCTGCATTGGGTGGGCGTAAACCCTGGCGAAAGGTCACGGGACTTCTGCAACTATACCGTCATGGAATACCGGAAGCTGCTCAAGAAAGCAGAAGCGAACGAACAAATCGACAACTTCGATGAAGCTACCGCACGTTTTCAGGGGAGGTTCAAATACCAAGACAAGAAGAAAATTTGTGGGGGCAAATTTGTGGGGGTCAGACCTTGCCTTTTGCCCCTGTGGTGGTACGGAGGGCAAAAGGCAAGGGCTCTCGCGCATCGTCCCGAGACGCACATCGAACGCAAGCGCGGCACCGTGTCGAATAGAACAGGGTCGGACCTCAGTAAGTCGCTGAATGTAATGCGCAAGCTCCCTGTTCTGAGGCTCCACAGGCGCTTAAACGGCCAATTTTCGGGCAGAAAACGGCAAAGTGCGTAACGGCGGCCCAGGAGGACACTCGCCTTCGATGGACAGTCGGGAAGAACGAGCAGGTGATGCGGACGCGATCGAAGGCCAGAACGGGGTCGGACCTCGGGAAGCGGCTGAAACACCGATCGTTAATGAGCTCTCCTTGCCCAGATAGAGCCTTAGACGTGCAGTTTCATGGGTGCAAATGGCCGACTAACGGGCAAGCTAAGAGGACACGCATCTTCCGTCGCGATTTCAACGGCTACCGTGGGCTGTGAGGACAACATTGATGACCATGCACAACCCTCCGCACCCTGGCGAGTTCATTCGCGGGGTCTATCTGGAGCCGGGGGCACAGGGGTCAGACCTTGCCTTTTGCCTCCCTGCCACGACAGGGGCAAAAGGCAAGGCCTGACCCCTTAGGTGCCTGCCACGACAGGGGCAAAAGGCAAGGCCTGACCCCTTAGGTGCGGGAACAGGGCGACGGTGTGGCAACGGACATGGCCGGGGCCGCCCACTGGTATCGGCAAGCCGCCGAGGCCGGAGACCCGGACGCCGCCGCCCGCCTGGGCAACCTCTGCCGCGACGGCAACGGCACGCAGGAAGACCTGACGGCGGCGGCCCACTGGTATCGCGCCGCGGCCGAAGCCGGGCATCCCCAGGCCCAGGCGAACCTGGGTGTCCTCCTGGAACGAGGGCTTGGGGTGACTCAGGACGAGTCGGCCGCGGCCGCCTGGTACCTAGCCTCGGCGCGGCAGGGGCTGGCCCCGGCCCAGTACAATATGGGCATCGTGCTCGCCGAGGGCCGTGGCGTGGAGGCCGACCTGCCCGGCGCCTGGGTCTGGTTCGCGCGCGCCGCCGATCAGGGCCACAAACCGGCCGCGGAGGCCCGCGACTACGTTCACCAGCAGCTCACCCCGGAGCAACGCCGCGACGCCGAGGCGCGCAAGGCCGAGATCTCCCGCTAGACCACCAGCGCGGGCAGCCGAAGCGCAGCAAGCAGAGGCCGACCAGCTCGCCCCCCCGCCCCGTCATGGCGAGGCCCCGCAGGGGCCGTGGCCATCTCCAAACGCAGCCCCCGACGTCCGCCTCGGCCAGCGCCCGGGCATCCCGTCAGCGATCGCCACGGCGCTGCGCGCCTCGCGATGACGGTGTCGGCCTGCGAAGGGGACACCCATCTTGACCCTATCCAGTCTTCAGCTCGCGGCCTTGTCCGGATGGGCCTGCCGGGCATCCAGGTCCGTGCCGGCAAAGAAGAGCCTGCGATAACGCCCCGGGGTGGTGCCCGTCAGCCGCCGGAACAGCTCCCGACAAAAAGATACGTCCTCGTATCCGACAGCAAAGCTGATCTCCTCGATGGACATCGTCGTAGTCTCGAGCAGGTGTTTGGCCCTTTCGATACGCAGGTTCTGCAGGTAATGCACCAGGGATACGCCGGTGGCCTGCTTGAAACGCCGCTTCAGGGTGCGTTCGGCCAGGCCGGATTCCTCGGTGAGCAAGCGGATCGCGGAGTGTTCGGCAAAATGCTGGCCCAGCCAGTCCTCGCACTGCCGCATTCGGGCGTCGGTATGGTCGGATTTCAGCACCAGCGGGGTATAAGGCCCCTGGCCTTCATCGTGCCACTTGAGTAGATACACCTTGGCGATGCGGATGGCCTCCACCGGGCCCAGATGGCGCGCGATGATATGCAAGGCCAGATCGTGCCAGGACGTGGTACCCCCGGCACTGACCATCCGCCCCGATGGGTCCGCCAGGACCAGATTGGGTTCGGGCAGGAATCGTACTTCCGGATAGTCGCGCCGGAACAGGTCCTGATACCCCCAGTGCGAGGTGGCGGCACACCCGGCCAAGAGGCCCGTTTCCGCCAGCATGATGGTTCCGGAGCAGGCCGAGTAGATGGATTTCCCGCCCTCGTAACAATCCCGAACCCAGCGCATCAGTTCCGGGTACCGACCATGGAAGGATTCATCCGGGCCCAGCCACAGCTCGGGCAGGATCACGATGGACGCCTCCGGCTGGTCGCGAATCGCGCAATGCGGCTGCACCGGAATGTCGTTTCCGCACAGAAAAGGCTTGCGTTCGCGGGCGACGATGCGCACCCGAAACCCGGCCTGGCTGACGGGCTCATGGCGAAGGCGTTGCCAGAGATTCCCGGCGGCCGACAGCACGTCCACCATGCCGTACAGCGCGGAACCTGCGGTTTCGGGGACGGCAACGATCAGCACCTCGACAGGCATGTCCGCGCGGCTCATCTGCGTCCTCCGGTGGCACGAACGCCACGCTTCTGGCTCGTCTGCCGCTTATGCGGTCGATTCCCCGGTTATAGCCTAAAGCTGCGTCACCATCCGATGGCGCGCAATGGTCCCTTCTCAAACGGAGAACAGCCATGAACACGCAAAACACGATGAACGGCCTGAACGTGGATCAGATGACCACGACCGTGCAGGCCCTGCAGGACAACCGCGAACTCGCGCAGTTCGAGTTCCGCGCCCGCAACACCTGGATCAGCGGAGGTGAGAACCGATCGACCATCAAGGACTTCTATGGCGCAGGTGCCGAAGACACCTCACGGAGTACCGGGTGGGAATTCACCAACGGCGAACCGCCGGTACTACTCGGCAACAACGAGGGCGCCAACCCGGTTGAATACCTGCTCCATGCACTGGCGGGATGCGTCACCACGACGACCGTGCTGCATGCCACCGCCCGGGGTATCCGTATCCGTTCGCTTTCGACTGAGCTGAAAGGAATGATCAATCTGGAAGGTCTCCTGGCGCTCAATGACGAGGTCCCCGCGGGCTATCAGGACATCGCCATCCAGATGCAGATCGACGCGGACTGCAGCGAGCAAGAACTGGACGACCTGCTCGGGTTTGCGCAGGACCACTCGCCGGTCTGCAACACGGTCTGCCGACCGGTCCCCGTCAGGATCGAACGGGTCTCTCATGCCGGGCGGTCGGCGGCCTGACGTCAGCGCCTGGGTGAACGCGCCCCTTGCAAGCGACCCGGTTTACAGGGTGACGGCGGCGCCAGCAGTACGCGCCGCCGTCTGCTGCGAAGGCCAAGGCTGGACCAGGGACGGTCCAGCGCTATAGCGAAGGCGCGAACGTGAGACCCATCTTCGCTCCCCACCGTTATTCGAGGCTGGCGCGATCCGCAGAATCAACGGGTCCGACCTTGCCTTTCGCTTCATGCCAACCCATTGAGGCTCTGGCCCCTGCTACATCCAGCACGGGCAGGAGCTTCGCCTGCAAGCAGGCTCCCACGGGCAACCGGGGGGGCAGACCTTGGCTCTTGTGCCCGCAACACGGGACGGGCAAAAGGCATGGTCTGACCCCTTCGGTACGGCCCCCTCGGTGCGCGCGTACGGAACCACTGCCGCAGTAGCGAAGGTGCGACGTGGTAACCGCAACATCCGCTCCCCCGCCGCAAGATTGTGGAAGCCACCCCGACCGGGCCAAGCCAGAATCCTGGATAAAGGCCGCGCGCACGCATCCCTGTGGCGGGGCCCATGACGGAGAAAAGGCTACGCCCGGCCCGCGGCCGGCCAAGCCATGGACCCCAGGAGGTGCCTCATGTACGACCACTCGATCCGGCCCACGGGAACGCTTCGCCGCCTGGCTGCATGGGCCGCCGCGCTCGCCCTGGCCGCCCCCTTGGCGAGCCTGGCGGCCGACGACGGCCAGGCCTTTATCTGGGCGCCGGACGCCCCCGATCTCGAATGGAACCCCTGCCCGGCCTTCATGCCCGACGACTGCCGCCTGGCTGTCCTCCAGGGCGACCCGGCCGAGCCCAACGCCGATGTGTTCTTCCTGCTGCCCGGCAACAGCACCGCGCCCCACCACTGGCACACCAGCGCCGAGCGCATGGTGCTGGTCCAGGGCGAGATGCAGGTGGACTACGACGACCAGGAACCGGTGGTGCTTCGACCCGGGACCTACGCCTATGGCCCGCCGCGCCTGGCACACACCACCCACTGCATCTCGGACGAGGACTGCATCCTGTTCATCGCGTTCGAAGAGCCGGTGGACGCGCACGAGACGCACGGTCACTGAGGGCAGCCGATCCCTGCCATTCGGGCTTGACGCCCCGGGCTCGTTCCAACGGGCGGGCAGAACGACAAGCCTTTGCGCAATGCGCCGGGTCTCGGCGCATTGCCGTCAACGAGGTAGGCAGGCGAATACGCGCCTTATTCGGTAGCGGCGTCGCGGGGCCACTCGCGAAAGCCTTCGCGAACCGAAAGGCAGCGGGTATACCCCAGGTCCCGCAGCAGCTCGGCGGCGCGCAGGCTGCGCCGGCCGCTGTTGCACAGGCACAGCAGGATCTGGTCCTGGGTGACGTGATGCCGGTTAATCAGGGAGATGAAGTGCTGGAAATCGCGATCGTCCGGCTCGTCCGCGTCCAGCAGCTCCTGCTCTTCCTCCGACAGGCCCCGACCCAGTAGCTGCTTCAGGCGGAACAGGGGCACCGGGACCGCCCCTTCCACCTCGCCCTCCAGTTCCAGCTCGAAGGGCTGACGGATATCCAGCAGCACCGCCAGACCAATATCCACCAGTTCGCGGGCCGCGTTGACGCTGATCTCCAGCTTTGGATCGTCCGTCTCGTTCACCATGCAGGCTCCTTTTGCGTCGGGGTTGTGAGGGCGCACGGGGTTCGCTTCAGCAGGCGCCCCTAGTTCCGATAGATTTCGCGAAACACCGCATGATTGCAAAAGGCCCGAAGCCCGACGCGCACGCGCGCTGGCCCTGCAGCGCCTCCACACACCAGTCCATGCCGCATGCATTGGGCCCCGTGGTTGTACGCGCCGGCCGAATCACCGGTCTCTCGCCTGCTCGAAGCGATTTTCGGGCACTATCGCAAGGGCAATCGTCCCCCATGGAGGCCCCCTTGACCGACGAGACTACCGGTGGAACCGAAGGCACGCTTCCCCTGCAACGCCTGGCCGGCTGGGCGCTTCGCGGCATCGCCGCCCTGACGGGCCTCGGCGGACTGCTGGCCTCGCTGGCCTTCTGGATGCTGGCGCAGGAGACACCGGAGCTCCCATGGCCGCACGTCTCCCTGATCCTGCTGCAGATCCTGTTCGGGATAGCCGTAGTCGCTTGGGTCGCGTTGTTGTGGCGACGCGCCCGGGCACTGGGAGCACTGGATACCCGGGACTATCCCGCCATCACCTGCGTTGTCGTCTGCATGCGGCTGGCGGGCGAGTTGCTGGCAACCGGCGTGGCCCTGTTCGCGCTGGCCCTGTCGGTGATCTCCCTGACGGCCGCAGAGCCCTTCGCGGGCGCAGCCGTTGCCGCGTTCGGGCTTGAAGCGGAACAGGTGGAAGCAATCGGCTGGGCACTGGCCGTGCTTGCAGCCCTCCTGTGGCCGCTGGCCGGGCTGTTTGCGGCCGGGATGATCCTGTTCGGGGCCTACCTGTTCGCCGACGCCATGATGGCCATGCTGGAGTACGTACGCGACCTACGGCGGATCCGCGAGACACTGGCATCGACCAGCGGGCGCGACCCGGAATGAGATGGCGGCCGGGCCAGGACCGCGGGTACCGGCCCGACCGGCGACCCACCACCTTGGGCGACCCTCGGCGCGGTTGATGTGGCTCAAGGTTTGGCGCGCGGGGCCGTTTCATCTGTCATCAGGGTAATGCCGCCGCCGGTGGCGTCCGCTGCCATGCGCGCGAACAAGGCGCGGCACCTGCCGGTAACACCGCAGCCGTCCGCGCACGACGCCCGCCCCCGGAATACCCGGGGCACGGACGCCTGCATGGATCGGCATTCCCCCGGCCCGGTACCTCGGGCTTACCCCTTCCAGGCCATACAAGGACCCGCCCATGAACCTCCGCTCGCTCTCCGTTCGATCCAAGCTGGTCATCACCATCGTGGTGCCCGTGGCCGCACTCCTGCTGCTGACGGCCCTGGCCGCCCGCGGCACGGCCAATATCGAAGAAGGCGTGCAGAACATCTACCACGACCGGGTCGTGCCCCTGCAGCAACTGAAGACCATCGCGGACAACTACGCGGTGCTGGTTATCGATGCCGTGAACAAGGCCGATGCCGGGCGCATGACCGCGGAAGAGGCCCTGGCCGACGTGCGCGAGGCGCGCACGGAGATCGCCACAATCTGGGAGGCCTACCTGGCCACGACGCTGACGCCCCGGGAACAGGAACTCGCCGATGGCGCCCGCTCCCTGTTCCGCGCGGCGAACGCGGACCTGGATCGTCTGGAGGCGGCGCTGGGCGGGATGTCGGGCGATGTGCAGGGCGAGCTCGATGCCTTCAACGGCCCGCTGTACGACAGCATCGACCCGATCAGCGACCAGATCACCGAGCTGGTCGACCTGCAGATCGACGTGGCCGGCGCGGAGGCCGAACGGGTATCGGAGTTCTACACCCAGGTGCTGGTGCGCAGCGGCGCCCTGATGCTGCTGGTCCTGATCGGGGTCGTGATTACCGGGGTGTGGACCTATCGCTCGGTAGCGCTCCCGATCGCGCACATGCGCCAGACGCTGGAGGGGATTGCTGGCGACCATGACCTGTCGCGCCGGGTGAATGTCGGTGCGGACGACGAGATCGGCGCGACCGCGACCGCCCTGAACAGCATGCTCGACCAGTTCCAGGACTCCATCCGCGAGCTGCGCACCCTGACCGACCAGATGGCCTCGGCCGCCGAGCAGTTGTCCGCGGTCAGCGCGCAGACCGACGGCAACATTGACCAGCAGCGTTCGCAGACCGAGCAGGTCTCGACCGCGATGAACGAGATGGCGGCGACGGTTCAGGAGGTCGCGCGCAACGCCTCCGATGCCGCCTCCTCCAGCCAGGAAGCCGACCAGGAGTCGCGCGCGGGCGGCGAGGTCGTGCGTACCGTCGTCAGCGACATCGGCCGCCTGTCCGGCGAGGTCGCCACCATCGAAGAAACCGTGCGCAACCTGGACGAGAAAGGTCAGCAGATCGGCTCGGTGCTGGACGTGATCCGCGGGATCGCGGAGCAGACCAACCTGCTGGCCCTGAACGCGGCGATCGAGGCCGCCCGCGCGGGCGAACAGGGCCGCGGCTTTGCGGTGGTCGCCGACGAGGTCCGCACCCTCGCCTCGCGCACCCAGGACTCCACCGCCGACATCCAGGCGATGATCGAGGCCCTGCAGGCGGGCACCCGCAATGCGGTCACCGCCATGGGTCGCGGACGCGAGATGGCGGAGGCCACCAGCAACGATGCCGAGCGCGCCGGCCAGGCGCTGGAATCCATCGTCCAGGCCATCGGCCGGATCAGCGACATGACCACGCAGATCGCGAGCGCCGCGGAAGAACAGAACGCCGTGGCCGAGGAGATCAACCGCAACATCTACGCGATCAACGACATCACCGGCGACACCGCCAATGGCTCGCGCCAGACCGCGACCGCCAGCCAGGAGGTCGCGGATATCGCCTCGCGGGTACGCGACCTGGCCTCCGCCTACCGCATCGCCTGATCCCCACGCAGGCGACCCAGGCGCGGCCCGCGCCACGGCGGCCACCGGACCCGGCTTCCGGGCACAACGATCGCGACGGTATAGTCGTGCGGCGTTTTCCCGGGAGGTCGCATGAGACTCTGGTCGAAATGGAAAAAAGGCGGCACGCTGCTGGCCGATGTGCTCAAGCGCAACGGGGTCGACCCCAGGGCGGCCGCTGCCAGGGAGGTCTTTCGCCAGATCCTGGACGATGCGGAGGCGGCGGCCGATGCCCGTCTGAAAGACGAGCAGGCCGACGGCTCGCTATCCCCGGACGAGCGCAACACCCGCTGGGAAGCGCTGTTCTTCGAGGAGATCCGCGCCCGGGCCAAGGACTACGCCCAATCCGCGCGCAACCAGGGCAAGAATTAACCCGCCCACACTGCCGGGTCCATTTCGTGGCGCCCGTCGCGCTTCGTGCTACCCTCCGCCGCGTTTCCCGACCCACCGGTCCCGCCCATGAAATTCTTCCGCCTGATCAGCGTCCTCGAGGGTTTGTCGCTCATTACCCTGCTGTTTATCGCGATGCCGCTGCGCACCTACGCGGACATGCCCCTGGCCGTCACCTATGTCGGCTGGGTCCACGGCATCCTGTTCATCGTCTACGGCGCGGCGTCGGTGATGGCCAGCCACCTGAGCGGCTGGCCGGTTTGGAAATGGCTGCTGGTGCTGTTCCTCGGCGTGGTGCCCTTCGGCTTCCTCTACGTGGACTACCTGATCCGCCGCGAAACCGCCCCCACCGGCAACGCCGAGACGGCCTGACGCGCGGCACAGCCCCACACGGCGTCATCCCGGCCTCAGCGAAGCGCAGAGCCGGGAGCGCCAACGCCGCCCTTGCCACCGACCGCGCCCGCCCCACCGGCGGAGACCCCGGATCACCGCTGCGCGGCGTCCGGGACGACGGAGCGCAGGAGACCCGACGTCAGGCTTTGTGCCTTGCCCTGCACGTCTGGTGGCGCAAGGGCGTCGGGCGCACCCCTTCCACGGCCGAGAGTGTCGACACCAGACGAGTCCGGGCCTGAGCGCGCGTGGTGCCGACCCGCGCCGGCTCAGTCTGCGTCGCGCAGGAGCTGCTGCTCCATGTCGACTATGAAGCCCGGCAGGGTGTCTAGATCGTGCTGATCACGCACGCCCTGCTCGCCCTCGCGCACCAGCGTGCCGCCCGGGTGGTCGTCGCTGTGCAGGAACTGATAGGTGATCTGACCCGGGTAGAACACCTCCACCTCGGTCCATTCCAGGTCGGCTTCGTCCAGATCCCCATCGACGCGGCGGGCGACGATGTCGGCCTCCCCGTCTTCCAGCCCCAGGGTCATCGGCAGCGAGACCAGGTGCCAGCGCGCGCCCGCGGCACTGTGAACCGCGAAGGCGACGTTGTAGGACGCGCCATGTTCCAGGGTCTTGCTGTCCCGGGCGTTGGGGGCCTCCAGCGTGCGGGTGAGTGCAATCCGCCAGGCGCCGTCTTCGTAGCCACCATCGGCACGGATCGCACCGCGGCTGCCGCTCGGCTCTTGCAGGAACCGCTGCGGGATCACGTCGCCTTCCTGCCAGTCGTGGTCCGGATCGAAGGCGATTGCGTTGCCCTCGTGGATGTAATAGGCGTCGTCCTGGCCGTACTCGCGGGCGATCAGGGCCTCCCACTCCAGGGCGGGGGCTCCGAGCTGCTCCGGATCGAACATCCAGGCAGGCTGATCGGCGTCGTCATCCCAGTTGGTCGTGAACATGCTGGTGCCCTCGGACGACAGGCGGTAGTGCAGCACGTAGTTGTTGTCCGCGTAGCCCATCGGGTGGCTGCGGTGGGAGCGCCACTGCCACAGGTCGAGGAACACACCGTCGGACTGCAACTGTTCCAGGGCCTCGTCATCGATGACCTGATCCCAGGAGACCTCTTCCGGATCCTCCGTGACGCGGGTCTGCGGGAGGTACTTGCGCACGTCGCTGCGCCCGAGGTCGCCGCCCAGCTTGGGATGCTCGCGAACGGCATCCGCGTCCACCTCGGAGGTCAGGCTGCGCATACCGTCGTGCGCGGTCATCCATCCGCCCATGCGGTCGAAACCCTCCACCTTGCCGTCGTCCAGCATCATGGAGATCCGGTCCTCGTACAGGCCGTGCTCGTCCGGCCCCGGGCCGCCGGATCCGTAGCGCACCCACTCGCCATCCTCGTAGCGCCAGACCTGGTGATACCAGCTGGGCGTATCGGTCTCGTACTCGTAATGGATGCGGAAGTCTTCGTCGTTATAGACCGCGGCGACCCGCAGAACCGCGCGGGCATCCTCTTCGGCGGGAATAAAGACATTACGATCGGTGTCCACGACACGGGGTTCGGCCAGTGCCAGAGCCGGGCAGGCGGCGGCGACCGCAAGGGCCATCAGCGTTTTCTTCATGTGGCTCTCCCTATATATGGCTTTGAAGATATTTTGAACTCCCTACGACCACAAGGGAATTAGCCAGTTCCTGCCGGGTGTCCCGACAGAGATCACGGCCAGAGGCCGTGCAACGCTGGCACCCGCACCCGGCAGGAGCCGCACACCCTCAACAAACCCTCAACGAAGGAGACCTGGATGGATCACCACGACGAAGCGTTTCTCCGACGCGCACAGGCCGCGCGCGAGCGCATCGATGAAATTGAACCGAAACAGGTAGACGACCACCTGGCATCCGGTGCCATCGCCATTGATGTGCGCGAACCGGAGGAGTACCAGAAGGGCAGCCTTCCGAACGCCCGCAACGTTGCGCTGGATTCCATCACCCGCCAGATCGAGGGGGTGGTGCCTGACAAGGGCGCGCCCCTGGTCTGCTTCTGCAATGGTGGCAACCGCGGGGCACTGGCGGCGGCCCAGCTGGTGGATATGGGCTATACCAATGTCCAGTCCATCGCGGGCGGACTGCGCGCCTATCAGGACCCGGATGACACCACGGAAAAATGAGAAAGCCCCCTGATCGATGACAGGCCGTGCGCCCGAGCCTCCGCGGGCGGGCGCAGCTTCCACCTTGCGCCTGCGCGCATGGTTAAATCGGCCCTCGTCTTTCTGATAGCGAAACCGCCATGATTGCCGTGATCTTTGAAGTCGAGCCCCATTCCGAACGCAAGCAGGACTACCTGGATGCGGCCGCGAGCCTGCGCGAACACCTGAAGGACGTCGACGGATTCATCTCCATCGAACGTTTCGAAAGCCTCAGCACGGCCGGCAAGGTGCTGTCGCTGTCCTTCTGGCGGGACGAGGCCGCGGTGCGGGAATGGCGCAACCTCGAGGAACACCGTCAGGTGCAGGCGGCCGGGCGCGCCGGCATCTTCGCCGACTACCGCCTGCGCGTGGCCGAAGTCGTGCGCGACTACGGCATGCACGAGCGCGACCAGGCCCCGCGCGACTCGCGCCGCGCACACGGAAACTGACGCTCTCCGCCCTGCCCGTCGCGCAACTACCCCCGTGCTGGACTATAGCTTCAGGGTTACCCACTGACGGGAGATAGGGCATGGGCATCGTGAGCGAATTCAGGCAGTTTGTGGCGCGCGGCAACGTGGTGGATATGGCCGTGGGCGTGATCATCGGGCTGGCGTTCGGCCAGATCGTGTCGTCGCTGGTATCGGATGTGGTGATGCCGCCGATCGGCCTGCTGATCGGCGGGGTCGACTTCTCCGATCTGGTGATCGTGCTGCGCGAGGCCGAGAATGGCGTGGCGGCGGTCACCATCAATTACGGAGTGTTCATCAAGCGCGTGGTGGACTTCCTGATCATTGCGGCCGTGGTATTCGCCGCCATCAAGATGATCGCGCGCCTCCAGCACAAGGAGGAGGCCCGGCCCGCGGAACCCCCGGCCCCCAGTAACGAGGAGAAGCTGCTGGCCGAGATCCGGGACCTGCTGAAGGCGCGCCAGGACGGCTAAGGGGAAAATCTGGGGTGCCAACCCCCCGGGGCTGTCCGGCGGAACCCGGTCGCCCCGCCCGCGTCCGAGCGTGGAGAGCCGATCAGGAGACAGGTTTGGACAACGCCATCGAGGTACAGGGACTGGTACGGGACTTCGCCGCCACGCGGGCCGTGGACGGCGTCGATCTGCGGGTACCAACCGGACAGGTCCTGGGCCTGCTGGGGCCGAACGGCGCCGGCAAGACCACCGTGGTCCGCATGCTGGCCACCCTGCTCGCGCCCACCGCCGGCACGGCCCGCGTGGGCGGGTTCGATGTGGCCCGCGAGGCCGCGCGGGTTCGCGAGATTATCGGCCTGACCGGCCAGTACGCCTCGGTGGACGAAAAGCTGACCGGCCGCGAGAACCTGATCCTGATCGCCCGCCTGCTGGGCCTCAAGCGCGCCGATGCCCGGGCCCGTGCGGACGCGCTGCTCGCGGACTTCTCGCTGCAGGAGGCCGGGCGACGCCCCGCGCAGACCTACTCCGGGGGTATGCGCCGACGCCTGGACCTGGCCGCCAGCCTGGTCGGACGGCCGCGCATCCTGTTCCTGGACGAGCCGTCCACCGGCCTCGACCCGCGCGCCCGCCGCGACCTGTGGGAACGGGTGCGCCAGTTGCAGGCGGCGGGTACCACCGTCCTGCTGACCACCCAGTACCTGGAAGAGGCCGACGCCCTGGCCGACTCCATCGTGGTGCTGGACCAGGGCCGCGTGATCGCCGAGGGCACGGCCGCCGAACTGAAGGCCCGGGTCGGGGCGCGCAGCCTCTACGTGACAGTGGCGGACCCGGCGACCAGCGACCGCGCAGCCGGGATCGTCACCGGGCTCGCGGGACGCCCGGCCCAGGTCGAGGGGGCGCAAATCAGCGCGCCGGTGCAGGATGCCGGGCTGCTTCCCGCCGTGTTGCGGCGCCTGGACGACGCCGGGATCGAGGTGGTCGACCTGGGGCTACGCGGCGCCAGCCTGGATGATGTGTTCCTGTCCCTGACCGGGCGCAGTGGCGCCGGCCACGCGGAACCGGGCGCCGGGGAGGACGCGGCATGAACGCCATTGACCAGACCCTGGCGCTGGCCTGGCGCAGCCTGGTGCAGGTACGCCGCAACCCCTGGGAACTGGGCGACTACTCGATCCAGCCGATTCTGTTCCTGGTGCTGTTCCTGTTCGTGTTCGGCGGGGCCATTGCCGGTTCGCCCGAGAACTATCTGGCGTTCGTGCTGCCCGGGGTGATCGTGATGAACATGCTGTTTGTGACCGTGTACGTCGGCCACGGCCTGAACACCGACCTGACCCGCGGTGTGTTCGATCGCTTTCGCGCCCTGCCCATCCCGCGCTGGGCGCCGCTGGCTGGACGCATCCTGGCGGACGTGGTCAAGCAACTGCTGTGTATTGCCCTGTTGCTGATCGTCGGGTTCCTGCTCGGCTTCCGCCTGGAGACTTCGTGGGCGCACCTGCTGGCGATGGTCGCGCTGGTGCTGAGCTTCGCGGTGGCCTTTTCCTGGGTGATGGTGCTGGTCGGCGTGATCGCGCGCGACCCGGAGCATGTGCAGCTGTTTGGCTTTACCGCGCTGTTCCCGGTCACCTTCGTCAGCTCCGCGTTCGTGCCCGTGGACACGATGCCGACCTGGCTGCAGGGCTTCGTACAGGCCAACCCCGTCTCGCTGCTGGCGGAGGCCGCCCGCGCCCTGATGAACGCCGACGGCCCGGCCCTGCAGCCGGCCCTGTGGTCGCTGGCCTGGGCCCTGGGCATTGCCGGGGTGTTCGCGCCGCTGTCGGTCTATGCGCTCAACCGGCGACTGGCGCGCGGCTGAACGTGGCACCCGTCGGCTGACCAAAAAAGGGCCGCCGCTTCCCGCGACGGCCCGGCAGGCCCCGTGTGAGGGGGGTTACGGGATCAGTAAACCGGCACCAGCGCGTAGCCCTGGTTCTGATAGCCCATGACCGCGATGAAGCCGCTGCGTACCGGCTGGATCGGATCCAGGATGGTGTCGTTGTCCACACCATAGGCCCGCGTCGCGGCGGCGCAGACCTCCATCTTCACGCCCAGCTCGTCCAGGCGGTCCACCGCCTTCGCGATCGCCTCCAGGGTGTCGGCGTGATCGATCGCGACCTCGGGCTCGGGGTCGGTGTTGATGAACTTGACCGCCTCGGCGATAAAGACCATGCGCAGATCGGGCTCCACGCCCTCCTTGAGCAGGTTCTCGTGGTTGGTGGCGATGCCGCGCAGGTAGGCCAGCATCACGTTGGGGTCGGACTTGCGCATGTCGTAGACCGCGCGCATCGTCTCGATGCCCTGGGTCGCCTCGCGATTGTCCAGGCCCTCGGCGCTCGCCGTGGAGGCCAGGCCAAACGGCAACAGCAGGGCCAGCAACAGGATCAGCATTCGATTTCGCATGGTGGTTCTCCTCCTTTTATGGTGAAGGCCCGGGTGTTGCGTCCCCGGGCTCGATACCCGAACCCTTCAGGCTCAATAGATCGGGATGACCGCGTAGCCCTGGGCCTGGTAACCGGTCAGGGACACGAAGGTGTTGCGCACCGGCTCGATGCCGGGCAGCAGCTCGCCGTGCTCGACGCCGAACAGGCGGGTGGCCACGGCGCAGGATTCCATGCGCACGCCCTTCTCCTTCAGTGCCGCCACGTGCTCCTCGATCGCGTCCAGGTGGTCGAAGTCGGTCAGCTCGAAGCGCTCGCGATCCTCGGAGACCATGGTCACGGCCCGCCCGCGAAAGGCGAGGATCATGTCCGGGTCCACGCCCTGATCGGTCAGGTCTTCAAAGGTCTCGCGGATCACCATCAGATACAGCGCGAGCAGCTCCGGGTCGTTGTTGTTCAGGTCGAACACGACGCGGCCCTGCTCGACGCCGTCCAGGGCGCGGGCGTCGGTGGGGGTTTCGGCCTGGACGCTCAGGGTGGTCAGCGACAGGGTCAGCAGCAGGAACAGGGATGCAATGATCTTCATCGGGGATTCTCCTTCGGTAGAAAAACGGGTTACGGGCAGTTAGCCGAGGGCATCGCGATGGCGCGCCAGGCGGCCTCCTGGGTCTCGGGCAGGTAGTGCGCCAGGGGTTTCTCGAGCACGCCGTCGAGGTACAGGTGCAGCAGGCGGATGGCGCCACCGAACGCGGCGGTGGCCGCCACCGGGATCTCCATGGGCCGGACCTCGCCGGCGGCGATGCCCTGTTCGATGCACTCGCGCATGCGCTGGAACGGCTGCGAGGAGCACACCGGCGGCTCGTCCGGGAGAAACTCGCGGTGCCGCGCCTCGAGCACGAAACGCATCGTCTGCGGGGCCTCGGTGGCGGCCCGGAACATAAACGCGATGATCCCGTCGCAGCGCGCGCGGCAACCGCTCTCGCGCTCCATCACCTCGGCCAGGCCCGCATCCATGCGTTGCAGCAGCTCGTCGTACAGCGCCTTGGCCAGCGCCTCCTTGTTGCCGAAGTGGTGATAGATCGAGCCGATGGAGACACCGGCCTGACGCCGGATGTCATGGATGGAGGTATTGAAATAGCCATCCTGACTGAACCGCTCGAGCGCGGTATCCAGTACCAGTTTGCGCAGCGCGGCGCCGCGCACGGATTGCTTCGGGTTCTCTGTCATCGCGAATACCGAACCGAACGTTCGTTCTAATTTAGCGCGAAGATATGGGAAATGCCACATGCGACCCGGCACTGCCTTCTCGCCAGGACCCATTCTCCGCACAACCGACCTTCACGTACGCGGTGTACTTCCCGCGCTGTACTTCCCAGGGAAATGCTGATCCACGTACACCCTCGCCCTTAAAAGAGCCCGGGTTTCCGGCCGATTGCGGTTTTGCAAGCGCCCCATCGGCCAGGGGGCTGGCCTCCTGCAAATGCTGACTCCAGACCAGTAGGAGCCGAGCCCTCTCGGCGATTGAGGCCTTACCCACGCCCTGCCGGCAGGGGCTGGCTTCCCACAGGCGAGGGACCCGGACGCTCCGCATTGGGATTCAGAAGTCCTCGAACTCCATGGCGCGGAACACGCGGCCGGCGTTCTGGCGATGCAGCTCGCCGTAGGTGTCCAGGTGGCGGTAGGCGGTCTGGTCGATGTTGTAGGCATCGTTCAGCGTGCCGCCCTCGTCGAGGATGCGCTGGACCTCCTCGCGCAGGTACACGAGATAATCGTGGGTGTAGCGGCGGAGCACCTCGAAATCGTTCACCGGGTCGCCGTGGCCGGGGATGATGTACTCGGCCTCCAGGGCCTCCAGTTCGTGCCAGGTCTCGATCCAGCCGGCGGTATCGGTGTATTCGAAGATCGGCAGCATGCGCTGATGGAACGCCAGGTCCCCGGTGATCAGGACCTTGCGCTCCGGCGCCCAGAGGGCGATATCGCCCGGCGCGTGGCCCGGCCCGAGGTAGAGGATCTGAATGGTTTCACCGCCCATCTCCAGGTCCAGGCGGGTGGCGAAGGTGACGTCCGGCGTGCCCAGCTCGGTCATGAACGCCTTGTCGCGGGTGCGGGTGGCGGCCGCTTCCAGGCTCGCCTGACCATTGGCCTCGATCTCGCGCCAGGCATCGTTGTGCGCGATCACCGTGGCGCCCTGCTCCTGCCAGTAGGTCATGCCCAGCATCGCGTGGCCCTGGGCATTCTCCAGCACCACGTATTTCACCGGTTGATCGGTAAGCTTCTTGATCTCCTGATGCAGCGACTTGGCCAGCAGGTAGTTGTCGCCGGCGTTCATCACCACCACGCCGTCGTCGGTGATGATGAACGACAGGTTGTTGTTGTGGCCGGAGTTCTCGTAGGTGGAGGGCTGGGTCGCGCCGATCGCGGACCAAACGCCGTCGGTCACCTCCTGCGGGCGGTCGTAGAGGAACGAGTCGCGGGCCTTGTCCAGCACATACAGCGGCAGCCCGGCGTCTTTCCACTCGAAGAAACCGCCGGGGTAGTTGTACACATTGGTGTAGCCCATCTGCTGCAGGGTCTGCGCGGCGGCCACACTGCGCAGGTTCTGGCCGCAGTAGACGACGATCGGCGTGTCCTTGTCCGGGATCTCGCCCGGCACCTCGAACTCGATCCAGCCGCGCGGGATATTCAGCGTCTCGCTGGAGCGGATCTGCCCGCCGGTGTGATCAATCTCGGTACGCGTGCGCACATCAATCACCACGTGGTCGGGCTCGCTGGCGATCAGGTCCTGCAGGCCCTCCTGGTCGATGTTGGTGATCTCCGCGTTCGCCGCCTCCAGCAGCGTGTCGCCCGTCAACACATCGGCCTGCGCGGCACTGCTGCCCACCGCGACAAGGGCCAGTCCCAGCCAGATCGCTCGCATGGTGATTCTCCGGTTCGTATCCATCCCTTCACCATAGCCCTCCGCGGCGGCGGCAGCCAGGCGCGGTGCTTGAGCCCCCTCCGGCAGCGTCTATATTCATGTTGTAGGCACACGGCCCCGCGGCCGAAGGAGCCCGCAATGAGCAGTCATATGGCGGATGTCACCATCCACATCGACGAGGACACCGACCACGCGGCCCGCGAACGCATCCAGGATGCCCTGCGCGAACTCCCGGGCGTGATGGCCGCGTCCAGCCACGACGAACGCCCGCACCTGATGGTGGTGGAGTACGACCCGCAACGCATCAACAGCCGCAAGCTGCTGGACACGGTCACAGCCTCCGGTGTGCACGCCGAACTGATCGGCCTTTAAGGAGACGCTGATTGAATCGCACGTCCGCGTTGGCGCCCCCTGTTTTCCGAGACAAGGCGCGTCGTGCAGCGGGTAGTGGTTCTACCCGCAAGCGGCGCAACGCAGGATCGGGGAACAGGGGGCACCAACCCCACAAGCCAGTGAAAGCAGGGGCTCGGCCGCTTTTGCGCGCGCACAGCGTTGCGGTTCCCTTGTGCAGAATGACTGCACGGCAGTCACCGCGCCTTGTTCGCGCGCAAAAGCGACTCGAGCGCGGACGTGCGATTCAATCAGCGTCTCCTTAAGGCCCCCCTGCGGAGGGAGCCGCGCGCCGCGCGGAGACGGGACAATCCCGCATCGGTCTGTCACCATACGGCCGATGGGGGAATCGGCCGACATCCAGCGTGGCAGCACGCATGCCGCAAGCAGGGACGCCCGCCGCACCGCGCGACGGCCGCGCCCGGAGGGCTGGGGCGTACTGCTGGGCATCGGCCTGGTGCTGGCCATGG
The DNA here is from genome assembly GCF_000381305.1 of Thioalkalivibrio sp. ALE16. Taxonomy (NCBI): domain Bacteria; kingdom Pseudomonadati; phylum Pseudomonadota; class Gammaproteobacteria; order Chromatiales; family Ectothiorhodospiraceae; genus Thioalkalivibrio; species Thioalkalivibrio sp. ALE16. Next base: position 166,258 of record NZ_KB906355.1, on the reverse strand, counting down.
CCTATGTCGCCCTGCCCCATGGCCCGCTGGCCAGCGCCCTCTACGTCATCACGACCGCCGGCGCCGCGGTGGCAGTTGCCCTCGCCACCCTGCGCCCTCAACGCCCGTTCGCCGCCTCGTCCTGGGCCCTGATCGCCGCCGCGCTGGCACTGGCCGCCACGGGGCACGGCATCTGGTACTGGCTGGACCTGCAGGGCCTGGAGCCCTTCCCTTCGGCCGCGGATGTCTTCTACCTCGCCGTGTACCCGCTGTTCGCGGTGGCGTTGTGGCGGCTGGGGGCCCAGGCCGCGCGGGACGACGGCGCCTTCGTGGATGCGCTGATCGTGGGGATCTCGGCCGCGGTCCTCGGCTGGGCCCTGCTGATCGCCCCCTACACCTACGACCCCGGACTCGGCTGGCTGCAACTGCTGGTCTCCACGGGCTACCCCGTTGCCGATCTCATCCTGCTGGTGCTGGTGCTACGCCTGGTGTTCCTGCAGCGTACGGGCATCACTGCCCACAGCTTCCTGCTATTGGGGATGCTGGCCTATCTGGCCGCCGACCTGCTGTATGCCCATGGCAACTCCGCGGGCTGGTACCGGGCAGGCGGGCTGACCGACGCCCTCTGGCTCGTGGCCTATGCGCTGATCGCGGCGGCCGCATGGCACCCGTCCGCGAGGGTGGAGCCGCGAACCCATACCTCGCCTGCCGAGCTTTCCGGGCGGCGGCTGCTGATCCTGGGGGCGGCCTCGGTGCTGGTCCCCATGGTGATCCTGGCCACCGCCGGCGGCGAGACGGAAACCATCCGCGTGGCCGCGATTGCCTCCATCCTGCTGTTCCTGCTGGTGATGTACCGCATGGCGGGCCTGCTCCGCGAAACCCATGTACTGGCGCAGCGACTGGAACACCTCTCCCGCAGCGATGCACTGACCGGGGTCGGCAATCGTCGCCACCTGGAGGAACAACTGGACCGCGAAATCGCGCGGGCCGAGCGTAATGCCGGACCACTGACCCTGGCCTTCCTGGATATCGATCACTTCAAGCGCTACAACGACACCCACGGCCATGCCGCCGGCGACGCCCTGCTCCGCGACATGGTCCGCGCCTGGCGCCCGAGCCTGCGCCCCACGGACCTGCTGGTGCGCTTCGGCGGCGAGGAGTTCGTGATCGTGTTTCCGCATACGGATGCCCGGCAGACGCGCCATATCCTGGAGCGCCTGCGCGCGGCGATGCCCAGCGGCCAGACCTGCTCCGGCGGCCTTGCCAGCTTCCGCCCGGGGGATACGGCGGATTCGCTGCTGGGCCGCGCCGACCAGGCCCTGTACGCCGCCAAGAACAGCGGACGCGACCGCATTATCATCGCCAGCACCGACGCCCTGCCCCAGTCGGACACGGCAGCAACCGATCAAGGAAACATCGATTCATGACCGCATCCACCCGCGCCACGCTGCGCGCTGCGATCGGCCCCGGCCTGCTGATGGCCGGGGCGGCGGTGGGCGTCTCGCATCTGGTCCAGGCCACCCGTGGCGGCGCCGAATACGGGCTGCTGCTGATCCCGATCGTGCTCATGGCCTGCCTGTTCAAGTACCCCTTTCTGGAATTCGGGCCACGCTACGCGGCCGCCACCGGGCACAACCTGCTGACCGGCTATCACCGGCTCGGCAACTGGGCCCTGGGCCTGTATATCGCGGTGACGCTGGGCACGCTGTTCATCATCCAGGCCGTGGTGACGCTGACCACCGCGGGGCTGTTCGCTCTGGTCTTCGGGCTGGACCTATCGATGGTCGTACTCTCCGCACTGATCCTGGCCGCCTGCATCGCCTTCCTGATGGTCGAGGCCTACAAGGGGCTCGACCTGGGCATGAAGATCATCATGGCCGCGCTGAGTGTCTCCACCGTGGTCGCGGTGGCCCTGGCCTTCCAGGAGGCCCCGGACTGGCAGACCCTCTCCGGCGCGCCGGAGTGGTCGAGCCTGTGGACCCTGGCCGGCTTCGCCTTCGTGCTGGCCCTGCTCGGCTGGATGCCGATCCCGCTGGACGTCGCGGCCTGGCACTCGGTCTGGACCCAAGAACGCGCCCGCCTGACCGGCCACCACCCGAGCGTGCGCGAGGCCGTGTTCGATTTCCGCCTGGGCTACCTCGGGGCCACCCTGCTGGCGCTCGCGTTTATGCTGCTGGGGGCGCTCTTGATGTACGGCACGGGTATCGGCTTTGCACCAGGGGCGGCCGCGTTCTCGGCCCAACTGGTGGATCTCTATGCCCAGAGCCTGGGCGAGTGGAGCCGGACGCTCATCGCCATCGCGGCACTGACGACCATGTTCTCCACAACGCTGGCCGTGACCGACGCCTACCCCCGGGTGATCATGGCCATCATCCGCGCCCTGCGGGAGAACGGCCACTCGATGCAGGACATGGAGGCCCCCGCCAGGGCCGAGCGCGGACTGGACTGGTGGGGCTATCGCATCGCCCTGCTGATCGTCGCCACCGGGGCGTTGGCCCTGATCTGGCTCGCCGGCGAGCAGTTCACACGCTTCGTCGATATCGCGACCACCCTTTCCTTCCTCTCGGCCCCGATCCTCGCCTGGATCACCTTTCGCGCGGTGATGTCACCGGATATGCCGGCGGATGCCCGACCCGGGCCCGGCCTGCGCGCGCTGGCCTGGGCCGGCATCATCTTCCTCGCCGGGTTTTCGCTGGCCTGGCTGGTCTGGCGCTTCGGACTCTGACGTTCAGGCCCCCGGCTCGCCGGCGCGCACGCAGAAGCGGGCGAGGATCGACACATCATGCCGGGCCTGCCCGGCCTCAAGCGCTGCATCCACGGCCTCGCGCACCGGCTTGAGCCCATCGGTCGCCAGCCCAAGGTCCCGGCTCAGATCGGCGATGATACCCAGGTCCTTGTGATACAGCCCGACCTGGAACCCCGGCTCGAAATCCCCGTCCAGCAGGCGCTGGCCATGCACCTCCAGGATGCGCGAGCTGGCAAAGCCGCCCATCAGCGCCTCGCGGACCCGGGCCGGATCCACGCCCGACTGCTCCGCCAGCGCGAAGGCCTCGCCCATCGCGACCAGCGTCTCGCCCACCACCAGCTGGTTGCAGGCCTTGGCGATCTGCCCCGCGCCGCTGTCACCCACGTGGGTCAGGGTGGACCCCACGACCTCGAAGATCGGGCGCAGCGACTCGACCACCGCGGCGGGGCCGCCTACCATCAGGCTCAGAGAACCGGCCCGGGCACCGGGTTCGCCCCCCGAGACCGGGGCATCCACGAAGGTCACTTCGCGTTCGGCGGCCGCGCGGGCGATGGCACGCGTCCGCATCGGGTCGATGGTGCTGTGGTCGATCACGATCAGGCCGGGACGGGCGTGCTCCAGGATGCCGTCCGGGCCCAGCATCAGCGCCTCGACATCCGGCGTATCAGACACATTCAGCACCAGCACCCGCACGCCGCGAACCAGCTCCGGGAGGCTCGCGCACGACTGCGCCCCCTCCTGCGCGAGTGCTTCCGCCGTCTCCGGCCGGCGTGCCCAGACACGAACTTCGGCCCCGGCGGCCAGGAGGTTGCGGTTCATGGGCGCGCCCATGATGCCGAGGCCAATGGCCCCGATCGGCTGCAGTTCGGGCGGGATGGGGGATGCGGACATAGGGCACTCCGAAAACGGTACCCACGCACTGTAACAACCCCGCTGGAAAAGCGGCACATGGAGGGTGACCCGAATCATGCGACGTGAACACCTGCACGGCTCGCTGCTCGCCTTCATCGGAGTGATGGCGCTCAGCTTCGACGGGCTGCTGGTGCGCCTGGCCGACACTCAGGGCATGAACATCGTCTTCTGGCGCGGGCTGCTGATGGCGCTTGCCCTGACCCTGTTGCTGCGTGTCCTCGACGGGCGCTGGGCCTGGACCCACCTGCGCCTGAGCGGCACGGATGCCGGCTGGGTCTCGGCGGGCTTTGCCGCCACCACCATCCTCTTCGTGCTAGCCATCCTGCACACCACGGTGGCCAACGTGGTGGTGATCCTGGCCGCCTCGCCGCTGTTCGCCGCCGTGTTTTCCGGGGTACTGCTGCGCGAGTGGGTGCCCCCGCGGACGTGGGTCGCGATGCTGGTCTGCCTCGGCGGGATCATCGGCGTGTTTGCCGGGTCGCTGGAGGCCGGGGGCTGGCTGGGGGACGGGCTTGCGCTGATGGCCGCGCTCGTGGTCGGCATCAACCTGACGTTGCTGCGGCGTTCGCCGCGGGTGGATCGCCTAGGGAAACACTGATCAATGTGCACGCTCGCGCTCGAGTCGCTTTTGCGTGCGAACAAGGCGCGGTGACTGCCGTGCAGTCATTCTGCACAAGGGAGCCGCAACGCTGTGCGCGCACAAAAGCGGCCGAGCCCCTGCATTGAATGATTTGTGGGGTTGGCACCCCAGGTTCCCCGATCCTGCGTTGCGCCACTTGCGGGTAGAACCACTACCCGCTGCGCACCGCGCCTTGTCTCGGAAAACCTGGGGTGCCAACGCGAGCGTGAACATTGATCAGTGTTTCCCTAGCCGTGATCGCGGCGGGAGGGTTGCTGGCGGCCGTCATCGCGTGGCCGCTGGCGGCACCCCTCGCGATCGGCCTCGACAGCTTCGCGGTGCTCGCCGTGATGGGCCTGGTGCAGCTCCCGCTGGCACTCGCGCTGATCGCCCTGTCGACCCGTTTCCTGCCGGCCGGCGAGGTCGCGCTGTTCCTGGTCCTGGAGGCGGTGTTCGGCACCCTCTGGGTCTGGCTGTTCCTGGCCGAGGCCCCGAGCAGCTTCACGCTGCTGGCCGGCGGCCTGGTACTCCTGACCCTGGCCCTGCACGCCGCCTGGGGTATGCGAAGAACCACTCTCTAATGTTCTAATTTTCTACATATGATCAGGCAGTTATCTAAATTCGGATCGGAATAATCCCGGATAGTTCCCGTCCTACCTGTAACCGGAAACGAAAGGCACGGACCTTCGCCACCGGATCCGGTCAGCTGCTTGCAGCGCGACATACGCCCCGGGCGTATCGACAACGAACACACGGGAACACAAGCAGGAGCCTGAACATGAAAAAGAGCATTATTCTTCCGCTGGCAATGGCCGCCGCCTTTGCCCTCCCGGGCGCGGCATCCGCGAGTGATTTCGACTATGGCACCCACAAGGTCGTTTATCACGTGAACTACGACAACGAGAACCGCCAGAGCGGCATGCTGCGCAACATCCAGAACCATATCAACGCGGTCGGTGCAGACAACATGGACGTCAAAGTCGTCATGCACGGCAATGGTCTGTCGCTGCTGGCCCACGCGCTGGAGAACGAGAACCTGAAGGGGTCGATCGACAACCTGAAGATGCAGAACGTCGACTTCCAGGTCTGTGCCAACACGGTTCGTGGCCGCGGCTATGACATCGAGAACGACCTCTACGATGCCACCGAGGCCGACATCATCCCGAGCGGCGTGGCACACATCTCTTACCTGCAGCAGCAGGGCTACACCTACAGCAAGCCGTAAACCACCCCTTCCTCCTTTGGTGGTCTTTTTGGGCCCGGGTTTTCCCGGGCCTTTTTCTTTTTGTTGTTCCGCCCGAACGGGAATAGGCGCATGCCCCGTGCGTCTTATAAACAGCCGCCGACCGCCTTCCCAGTGAAGCCCCCGGTCGCGGCGCGCCAACCCCGGCGCAAGGCCCCGTGGCGTACCCAAGACCCGCCCGGGTTCGTGATTGTTTCAGGAGGAACCTGTGCAATGAACGCAATGAAACTGATCCTTCCCGCCCTGCTCGCGATGGTGCTGAGCCTCCCCGGCCTGGCCGCCGCGGGCGACTTCGACTATGGCTATCACAAGGTCGTCTACCACGTGAACTACGATGACGAACGGCGCTACATGGCGGCGATGGGCAACATCCAGAACCACATCAACGCGGTCGGCGCCGAGAACATGGACATCAAGGTCGTCATGCATGGCGATGGCCTCGGCCTGCTCCAGACCGCGATGACCAACGAGAACCTGCGCGGGCGCATCGAGAACCTGAAGATGCAGGACGTGGAGTTCCAGGTCTGCGCGAACACCCTGCGCGGGCGCAACATCGCACTGGACGAGCTGTTCGATGCCTCCGAGGACGACGTGATCCCCAGCGGCGTGGCCCATATTTCCTGGTTGCAGCACCAGGGTTATACCTACAGCCGTCCGTAACGCCGACAGCGGTATCAGAACGACCGGCCCGGATCGAACGATCCGGGCCTTTTTCATGGCGCGGCCCCGGGCCATTGGGAGCAGGCCCCCGAACCGGTATGGTATGCGCACCCCTTCGCCGCGAGTCCCGCCGTGTCCGCGATCCGTATCGACCAGCTCCGCAAGACCTACGACGGCGTCCACGTGGTCGACGGCGTGGACCTCGAGATCGCTCCGGGCGAATTCTTCGGGCTGCTGGGTCCCAACGGGGCCGGCAAGACCACCACCCTGCGCATGCTGCTCGGCATGACCCCGATCGACGGGGGCCGGGTCGAGGTCCTGGGCCTGCCGATGCCCGAGGGCGAACGCGCCGTGCGCGAACGCCTGGGCATCGTCCCGCAGTTCGACACCCTCGATCCCGACTTCACGGTGATCGAGAACATGCGCACCTACGCCGCCTACTTCGGCCTGGCCGGGCCGAGCGTCGAGGCGCGCATCGACCGTCTGCTGGAACAGGTCAACCTGAACGACAAGCGCGGCGCCCGCATCGACGCCCTGTCCGGCGGCATGAAGCGGCGCCTGACCCTGGCCCGCGCCCTGATCAACGAGCCGGAAGTCGTCGTCCTCGACGAACCCACCACCGGCCTCGACCCGCAGGCCCGCCATCACCTGTGGCGCCAGCTACGGGCGCTGCGCGCCTCCGGGGTCACCCTGGTGCTGACCACGCATTACATGGAGGAGGCCGAGGAGCTGTGCGACCGGATCGCGATCATCGACCACGGCCGCATCATTGCCTGTGACGCCCCCAGCCGCCTGATCGCCGAGCACATCGAACCCTGGGTGCTGACGGTGGGCGGGGCCGGAGCCGGCGATGTACTGCAGCGCGAACTGGGCGGGAAGGACCGCGCCCACCAGGTGGCCGATACCTGGCTGGTCTACACCAGCGAGCCGGACCGCCTGCGCGAACGCCTGCGCGCGCTCGGCCACGAACCCACCCTGCGCGAGGCCGATCTGGAAGACGTCTTCCTGAAACTCACCGGACACGAGCTGCGCGACTGATGGCCCATCCCGCGATGCCCCTGCTGCCCCGTCCCAGCCTGCGCTTCGTCGCCGTCTGGCGGCGCAACGCGCTGGTCTGGCGCAAGCTGATCGTGCCGTCGATGCTCGGCAACTTCGGCGAACCGATCCTGTACCTGCTGGCGTTCGGCTACGGCTTTGGCAGCCTGGTCGGCGACCTCGACGGCATGCGCTACATGGTGTTCATCGCCTCCGGCATCATCTGTTCCTCCGCGATGTTCACCGCCAGCTTCGAGGGCATGTATTCCGCCTACACCCGCATGGCGGAGCAGAACACCTGGCTGGGCATGCTCGCCACGCCGCTCACGCTTGACGACATCGTCTTCGCCGAGGCCGTCTGGGCGGCGACCAAGGGCCTGGTCAGCGCCATCACCATCCTGGTCGTCGCCAGCCTGCTGGGGCTGGTCAGCGATGCCCGCGCGCTGCTGGCGCTGCCGGTGATCTTCCTCGCCGCGTTCACCTTCGGCGCGCTGGCGCTGGTGATCACCGCGCTGGCGCGCAGCTACGACTTCTTCCTCTACTACTTCACTCTGGCGGTAACCCCCATGCTCCTGCTCTCCGGTGTGTTCTTCCCGCTCACCGAGCTGCCCGGCTGGGTGCAGGGCCTGGCGCTGGCCCTGCCGCTGGCGCATGTGCTCGAGATCGTCCGCCCGCTGATGACCGGCGCCTGGCCGGACGCCTGGCTGCCGCATCTGACGGTGATCGCCGCCTACGGCGGCGGCGCCATCGTCCTCGCGACCTTCCTGATCCGCCGCCGCCTGCTGCGCTGAGGGGCCGAACGCGCCGCCGGGTGTGCCAGAATAAGCGGCCTTCCCGCCCTGCCTGTCCGAGCCCGCAATGACCGACACCCCTGCCGACGACACGATCCTGCCCTACGACCCGGCGGCCACCACCCGCGTGTATCTCGCGACCGCCGCCGGCGGGCTCGCCCCGCTGGTCGCACGCGAGCTCGAAGGCTTCGGCGCGACGGATCTGCGCGAGGACCGCGCCGGCATCCACTTCCGGGCGGACCTTGCCACGCTGTACCGCTGCCTGCTCGGCAGCCGGGTGGCCAGCCGCATCCTGCTGCCCCTGGCTCGCTTCGATGAACCGGACGGCGATGCCTGCCACGCCACCAGCCGGGCCCTGGACTGGCCCGCCCTGTTCGGCCTCGGCGCCACCTTCGCGGTGGCCGTCACCGGCAAGAGCTCGCACATCGGGCATACCCACTTCGCCGGGGTGCGGGTCAAAGACGGCATCGTCGACGCCTTCCGCGCCGCCACCGGCGAACGCCCCAATGTCGATGCCGCCGACCCGGACGTACGCGTGCTGCTGCAACTGCAGGGCCGGCAGGCGCAGATCAGCCTGGATATCGGCAACGGCGGCCTGCACCGGCGCGGCTACCGCGGCACCGGCGGCCAGGCCCCGCTGCGCGAAAATCTGGCCGCCGCGCTGCTGATGCGCGCCGGCTGGCCGGAGCACCTGGAGGCCCATCCCGACGCGCCATTCCTCGACCCGTTCTGCGGCGGCGGGACACTGGTGATCGAAGCGGCCCTGATGGCGACCCGTACCGCACCGGGGCTGCTGCGCGCGGGATTCCGGGCCCGGGGCTGGTCCGGCCATGATGCGGAGCTCTGGGACCGCTGCCTGGCCGAGGCCCGCGATACCGTGCGCCCCTGGCAGGGCCCGCCACTGCTGGGCAGCGACCGCGACCGGGGCGCGGTGGCCGCCGCGCGCAAGGCCGCCCGGGCCGCAGGGGTGCAGGAGTGCACACGCTTCGACCAGGCCGATGCCCTGACCCTGGAGCCCCCGGCCGACCACGGCATGCTGGTCAGCAACCCGCCCTACGGCGAGCGCATCGGCAACACCCCGGAACTGATCAAGCTCTACAGCCTGCTGGGCGAGCGCCTGCGTAGCGCGTTTGGCGGCTGGCACGTGGCCCTGCTGGTGGCGGACACCACCGACTCGCAGCGCCTGGGCCTGCGGGCCAGCCACAAGCACCGCTTCTACAACGGCACCCTCGCCTGCCACCTGCTCCAGTTCGAGATCCATCGCCGCGAGGAAGCGCCGGCCGCCCCGGCGCCGGACTTCGCCAACCGCCTGCAGAAGAACCTGCGTCACCTGACCCGCTGGGCGCGGCGCCAGGGCATCACCTGCTACCGCATCTACGATTCCGACCTGGCCGAATATCCCCTGCAGATTGACCGCTACGAGGCGGAAGACGGGACGCTGCATCTGCATGTGCAGGAGTTCGCCGCCCCCGCCAGCGTCGAGCCCGCCCGAGCCGAGGCCCGCCTGCGTGGCGCACTGGCCGCCACCCTGGAGGTCACCGGCGTCGAACCCGCGCACCTGCACTACAAGCAACGCCGGGCCCAGAAGGGACGCTCGCAGTACCAGCGCGCCGAGGCCGCCGAGGCCGCGCCCTTCACGGTGGTCGAACACGGCTGCCGCCTGCGGGTGGACCTGGATGCCTACCTGGATTCCGGACTGTTCCTGGACCACCGCCCGATGCGCCTGCGACTGCAGCAGGAATGCCGCGACCTGCGCCTGCTGAACCTGTTCTGCTACACCGCCGCGGTCAGCGTGCATGCCGCGGTGGGGGGCGCACGCCAGACCGTGTCCGTGGACCTGTCCAATACCTACCTGGAATGGGCCGAGGCGAACTTCCGCGCCAATGGCCTGGAGGCCGAGATCCGCGATGGCCGCAGCCGTCGCCTTCCGGGCACCCACACGCTACTGCGCGAGGACGTGGTGCGCTGGCTGGAGGGCGCCACCGACATGCCCGGCATGGTCTTCGAGCGGATCTTTCTGGACCCGCCCACCTTCTCCAACTCCAAGCGCACCGAGGATGACTTCGAGGTCCAGCGCGATCATGTGCCGCTGATCCTTGCGGCGGCGCGCCTGCTCACCCCGGATGGCGTGCTGTACTTCTCCACCAACCGCCGCCGCTTCGAGCTGGACCACGCGGCGCTGACCGGGCTCCAGGCCCGCGACATCACCCGCGAGACCCTGGACGAGGATTTCCGCCGTCCGCCGCCTCCCCATCGCTGCTGGGCAATCACACCCGCCAACGCCGGATAGCCGGATCGCCGAGGCGCTTACGCCGACCCGCGCGACGCCCTGCCAACATGCAGTGAGCCCCCAAAAAAACGCCCCGGACCAGCCGGGGCGTTTCGTCATCACCGTGTCAGGATCAACGCGGTGGGTAGTAGGTTTCCAGGTAGTCCAGGATCTCTTCCTCCACTTCGGGAGAAAACTCCCAGAGCCCTTGGGTGTCCTGCATCCAGCGGATCTGTTCCAGCCAGATCTTGCGGGTGTACCCGCGGCTCGTGAACAACCGGGCCGAGTGGCAGACCGTGCAATTATTTTTGACGGTATCGAACCCCGGGGCCTTGATGAGGCTGGTTTCCGGATCGGTTTCGTACTCCTGAGCCGCCTCGACGTGGTCGCCCGCGATCGCGGGCGCCACCCAGAAGAGGCCTAGGATGGCCGCCACCGGCAGGACCATCTTCGACTTCATTCGAACTCCTTACGCTTCTACGTGGACATCAATGTGGTGGGCCCGGTTGTTGCCGTAACCACGCGGGTTCCAGCCCGGGACACGCATCGGCTGAGTCTCGCCACGGCTGTTGGTTGCCACCGCCCAGACCTGGTAGAACCCGTCGGACGGGAACTCGATGTCCGCCTCCCAGGTTTGCCAGGCAAACTTGTTACGCGGCGCATTCAGCTTGGCCTTCTGCCAGGTGGCACCGTAGTCGATGGAGACGTGCAATTCCGCGACATCCCCATACCCATCCCAGGCCTTGCCGGAGATGGTCAGGCCGTCGGAGAGTTTCGCACGAGCGCCGGTTTCGTGGGACGTAATGAGCGATTTGACCGGCATCTCTTCCAGGATGCACATGTCCTCCGCCGGCACATCGGCGCCTGCGGCCACCGGCTTGCACGGCACACGGTAGCTGTGCCCGGTCATCTTCTCGCCGTCGTGTTCGCGGTCGCGGATCATGATGCCCTGCAGCCACTTGCCGCTGGCGGAACCCGGGAAGCCCGGCACGATCAGGCGCAGCGGATACCCGTGCTGCTCGGGGATGTCCTCGCCGTTCATCGCGAAGGCGATGATAGTCTCGTCCTCGACCGCCTTGCGCATCGGGCAGCCACGGGAGATCGCGTCCAGATCGGCGCGGCCGCTGAGGTGGGCGTCGCCGGCGTCGTAGCCAATGTAGACGGCCTTGTCCTTGTCGTAGCCGACGTCCTCCAGAACATCACGCAGGCGCACGCCCGTCCAGGTCGGGCAGCCGATCGCGCCCAGATCCCACTGGTTACCGCGCGGCGACGGTTCGAACGCGGCGCGGCCGTTGCCGCCGCACTCGATCCAGATCTGCAGTTCAACGTTCTCGAACTTGTTCTTCAGATCGTCGATCGAGTAGGTCACCTCGCGGTTGGCGGCCTCACCGTTCACGGTCAGCGTCCACTGCGTCGGATCGATGGAATCCTTCGCCGGCGGCACCCCATTGTTGCGGATGAACATGTTGGGGAACGGGGTGACCTCGTCGTGCAGCAGGTGCGGCGGCAGCTCGCCGTTGATCGGACGATCATTGAGATAGATGAAGCCATCCACCTTGCCCGGAACGCTGAAGCCCTCGATGCCGGCGGCGACGGCGCTGGACAGGGTGCTGCGGTTGAACATGGTCTGCATGGCGGTTTCCGCCCCCATGCCGAATACGGCCAGGGCGGCACCGCCCTTGCCCAGTTTGCCCAGGAAGCTACGGCGGGCCGCGCCCGTCTCGGTCAGCTCCCCGGCTTCGTTGATCTCTTCGTCGGACTTGTTTTGCAGTTCGGTGTGGTCATTCTTGTGGTCTGTCATTTGCCAGCCTCCGGCTTGTACTCGGATCGAAATCGCATGTGCTGACCCTCTCTCCCTGGGACAGCCGAGTGCAGTTTTAGTACATCCTCTAAAAACCTGCAACAAAAGATCGGGATTTTTTACCGATTCCAGAATACCGCTTCTAACACCTGTATTCGGGGCCGGGAATACGATGTAGAATGCCGACCACAACGCCACTGCAAGTCACTGACAATAAAGTCCGATCACAAAGTTTTAATATTAGCGAGATCTACATAATGAACAACACAATTCATCAGTTCGCATATACACCTATTGTTATGTTTTCGGCCGCGCTGGTTGCGGCCCTGATGGTCACGGCAACCGCCAGTGCGGAATCCGAGCCCTCCATCGAGATCCACGAGGTGGAACGCGGGGAGGGTCCGGAGATTGTTCGCCACGACACGGCGATCCTGCATTACACCGGCACCCTCGAAGACGACGGCAGCGTGTTCGACTCCAGTCGCGAGTCCGGTACACCGTTCGCGCTGACCCTCGGCCGGGGCCAGGTCATCCCCGGCTTCGAACAGGGGGTGATGGGCATGCGCGAGGGTGGCAAGCGCGAGATCGTGATCCCGCCGGAGCTTGGCTACGGCGAACGCGGCGCGGGCAACATCATCCCGTCCAACGCCACGCTGCGCTTCGAGGTCGAGGTGCTGGAGGTCGAGCGGGCGCCCTTCAGTGGCCTGGACAACGAGGGACTGGCGGAGAAGATCGAGGAAGGCGCGACAATCGTCGACATCCGCCGGCCGGACGAGTGGGCGGAGACCGGCGTGATCGAGGGCAGCCATCGCATTACCGCTTTCGACGAGAACGGCGACCTGCATCCGGAGTTCGGGCAACGCTTCACCGACCTGGTGGACCCAGACGAAGAGGTCGTGCTGATCTGCCGCGTGGGCAACCGGACGAGCGCCCTCGCCCGCGCGCTGGCGGACGGTCTCGGCTACGACAACCTCTACAACGTGACCGACGGCATCATGGAGTGGTTGGCCGAGAACCGTCTGGTGCAGCACGACTGCCCCGAGGCGGCCGAAACGGCCCAGTGCTAACTATGGGCTGAGCCGGACCGGGAGTCCGGTTCCGGCTCGGCGTCTGCGACGTCGAAATCCAGCCGCTGGTTCGTGCCCGGGCCAGTGTCTTCTTCCGCTTCCGGCGGTGCCAGGCTCAGCCCCGCGTCCGACGCCACGTCGGCCAGATCGCGGATCTGGTCCAGCGGCGGCAGCTCCTCCAGGCGCTTGAGCCCCAGGTCGTCCAGAAAGCCGCGCGTGGTCGCATACAGCGCCGGGCGTCCGGGGACCTCCTTGTGACCCACCACGCGCACCCATTCGCGCTCCTGCAGCGTGCGCATGATGCCCGAGCTGACCGCCACCCCGCGCACGGCCTCGATCTCCGCGCGCGTGACCGGCTGGCGGTAGGCGATGATCGCCAGCGTCTCCAGCAGCGCCCGCGACAGGCGCGCCGGGCGTTCGGGCTGAGCCGCCTGTACGGTGGCGGAGAAACGCGAGCGCACGCGGAAGCGATAGCCCCCGGCGGACCGAACCAGTTCAATGGCGCGGTCCCGGTAGCGCTCCTCAAGACGGCCCAGCGCCTGTTCAAGCAACGCCTGATCGATCTCGCCGAGGTCCTCGCAGGCCGCCTTGAGGTCGCGGGGGGCGACGGGCTCGGCGGCCGCGAACAGCACCGCCTCCACCGCCAGCTCGACGGCCCGCAGCTGATCGTCATCCGCGGCCGCCACGGGTGCGTGGATCGTTGAATCCATCGTGTCGCTCACGCCGGCACTCCCCCCTCATCGTCTACGGCCGCCCCGCGCCGGCGCAGCCGGATGGGGCTGTAGGGCTCGCTCTGGCCCCATTCGACCAGGCCCGCCTTGGTCAGCTCCAGCACCGCCAGAAACGATACCACCACGCCCTGGCGCCCCTCGGCAGCCAGCAGCAGGGCCACGAAATCGGTGAAGCGCTCGGGGTGCAGGCTGTCGAGGATGCTGGACATACGCTCGCGCACCGACAACTGTTCGGTGGAGACATGGTGGTGCGCCATCAGACTGGCGCGGTGCATCACCGCGGCCAGGGCCTCCATCAGCTCGTCCATGCTCGGGGCCGGGGGCGGCGGGCCCTCCAGTGCCTCGACGCTGGCGCCCGCGGCGAACACGTCACGGTCCATGCGCGGCAGGGCATCCAGGCGCTCGGCCGCGGTCTTGAACTGTTCGTACTCCTGCAACTGACGGATCAGGGCCATGCGCGGGTCGGCGTCCTCGTCCGCCTCGGCCTCCTTCGGCCGCGGCAGCAGCATGCGCGACTTGATCTCGGCCAGCAGCGCGGCCATCACCAGGTATTCGCCGGCCAGCTCCAGACGCAGCGCCCGCATCACCTCGATGTAGGCCATGTACTGGCGGGTGATCTCGGCGATCGGGATCGCCAGGATGTCGAGGTTCTGCCGCCGGATCAGATACAGCAGCAGATCCAGCGGCCCCTCGAAGGAGTCAAGAAAGACCTCCAGGGCATCGGGCGGGATGTAGAGATCGGCCGGCAGCTCGGCCACCGGCTCGCCATGCACGCGATAAAGCACCTCGCCGTCCGCGCCGGTCTCGACCGTCGCGGGGCGCTCGAGGCCGTCGTTCGCGTCAGCGTGCGGATCCATGCCCCGGGCTCATCGCAGGTAGTCCAGCCCCATGGCCCGGCGCACCTCTTCCAGGGTCTCGCGGGCCTCCTCGCGGGCCGCCTCGGAGCCCTCGACGATGATGGACCGGACCAGCGCCGGGTCCTCGGCGTATTCCTTCGCGCGCTGCTGGATCGGCTCCAGCTCCGCCTGCACCGCCTCGATCAGGGGCCGTTTGCAGTCCAGACAGCCGATGCCGGCCGTGGTGCAGCCGGCGTAGAGTTCCTCGCGCTGGCTCTCGCTGGTGTAGACCTTGTGCAGATCCCATACCGGGCACTTGGCCGGATCGCCGGGGTCCGTGCGCCGCACCCGCGCGGGGTCGGTGGGCATGGTGCGGATCAGGCTCTCCACCTCGGCCGGCTCGGTGCGCAGGCTGATGGTGTTGCCGTAGCTCTTGGACATCTTGCGCCCGTCCAGCCCCGGCATCTTCGAGGCCGGGGTCAGGCGCGCCTGCGGTTCCGGCAGGATGATCTTGCCGCCCCCCTCGAGGTAGCCGAACAGGCGCTCGCGGTCGCCCAGCGAGATGTTCTGCTGCGACTCGAGCATCGCCCGCGCCACCTCCAGGGCCTCGTCCTCGCCCTGCTCCTGGTAGCGCTTGCGCAGGTCGCGGTAACGCTTGGCGGCCTTCTTGCCCATCTTGTCGGCAGCGGCCTCCGCCTTCTCGGCGAAGCCCGGCTCGCGGCCGTAGAGGTGGTTGAAGCGGCGCGCGATCTCGCGCGTGACTTCCAGGTGCGACACCTGGTCCTCGCCCACCGGGACCATGCCGGCGCGATAGGCCAGCACGTCCGCGCTTTGCAGCACCGGGTAGCCGAGGAAGCCGTAGGTCGCCAGATCCTTCTCGCGCAGCTGCTCCTGCTGGTCTTTCCAGGTCGGTACGCGTTCCAGCCAGCCCAGTGGCGTGATCATCGACAGCAGCAGATGCAACTCGGCATGCTCGGGCACGCGCGACTGCACGAACAGCGTCGCGGACCCCGGGCTTACACCCGCCGCCAGCCAGTCGATGACCATCTCGGTCACATGCTGCTGCAGGTCGCCCGGGTCCTCGTAGTGGGTGGTCAGCGCATGCCAGTCGGCGACGAAGAAGAAGCACTCGTAGTTGTGCTGCAACTCGATCCAGTTCTTCAGCACACCGTGATAATGGCCCAGATGCAGGCGCCCGGTGGGGCGCATGCCGGAGAGCACACGCTGGTTGCTACCCTGATTGCTGCTCACGGAATCAATCCCTTCCTGTCAGGAAACGGGCGCATCCACGCCCGGTCAGTCGTCTCAGAACATGCCGCCGGAAAAGGCGAACAGCATCGCCAGCAGCATGGCCGTGCGATCCACGTCGTTGATATGCACCCGGCCGTCCGCCATGGCCAGCGTGCTGTGCCAGTACCCGGCCTCGGCATCGCGGCGGAGCCAGCCGTCAGCCGCCAGGGCGTGCAGCTGTGCATCCAGGTCGATATCGGGATAGGCGGCGTCGAATTCGGCCACCCATTCCAGCCCGAGACGCAGTTCGCTGTCCAGCCGCAGCGTCTCCAGCGGACGGGTGGCAAAGGTCTGTTGCGTGCCGTACAGCCCCAGTTCGGTATCCAGCGCGACCTGGCGCGGCGGCTCCTCGTTCAGCGATGCCTTGAGCTCGATCACCGGGCGGTGCTCGATCATCCCGCCGAGGGCGTCGATCATCGCCGCGCCGATCAGGGCATTGCGCTGCTCGCCCTCGATGCCACGCGCCTCGATCGATTCCAGTTCGCCAAGCAACTGCAGCAGACTGGGACGATCCCAGCGCAGGATGCCCGCCTGCAAGTCCAGGGCGCTCAGCGTCAGCGCATCGCCGGCGCCATCGTCCATGCGCGCCTGCTCGACCTGCAGGCGCAGGCGCGAGTCCATGCGGTCGTTGTTGGTCTGCTGGAAGGCATCCAGACGCGGGCGCTCGATCCGCAGCCGACTCACCTCACCCTCGCGCAGCTCCACCACGGACGCCGCCAGGCCGCCCTCGTAGTCCGGCAGGCGCCCGAAGACCCCGTCGGCGTCGGCCTCGAACACCGTGGCGTAGCGGGCGTCCTGCGCCTCCCAGACGAAGGTGTCGTCCGACAGCCTCAGCTCCGGCAGATCCAGACTCACCAGGATCTGCTCGGCCGACCAGGCGAACCGACCCTGGCCGGCCGCCAGATCCAGCCACAGCGGGCCACCCACCGTGGCGGCATGCTCGGCCACCTCGGGCACGCTCATCAGGTCCATGCGCAGGTCGTCGAACGCAACGCGCGTCGTCACGCCACCGCCGATCCCCGAGCGCGAATGCACCTGCAGATCCAGCGAGCGCAGCAGATGGCCGAGCAGGGAATCGTCCGGCGCCGCCAGGGTGTCGAGATCCACGAACGAATCGCCGCGCGCCCCGAGCAGACCGTGACGGATATCGTGCACCAGCGGGATCTCGAAGCGCCCGTCGGGGTCTTCCAGGATCAGCTGGCTGCGGCCGCTGGCGCCCAGGTAGCCGCGTTCGTATTCAAGCATCTCGTGGCGCAACTGCACCTCGCCCAGCTGGGCCTCATGCGTTCCGGCAACGGTACCCTCCACCTGCTTGCCGACCACGACCGGCCACACAGCGGCCACCGCCAGCACGACCACGGCCAGAACCACCCACTTACGCATTGCGCCTCCCTGCGGCCGTGCCGCGCCGTAGCCTCGGTATGCGGCCGGGGCTATTCATCCAGAAATCCCACATCGCCCATCCCGTGACGGATCACCTCGGGGGCATCACCGGTCAGGTCCAGCACACTGGTCGCCTCCAGGGTCCCGGCCCCGCCATCGACCACCAGGTCCACCACCTTGCCCAGCCGATCCTCGATCTCCCAGGGTTCGCTCAGCGGGTTCTCGTCCCCGGGGAGCTGCAGGGTCGCCGACATCAGCGGTGATCCGAGCTCCGCCAGCAACGCCGACAGGATCGGACTAGCCGGCACACGCAGCCCGATGGTGCGCCGCTTGGGGTGTTGCAGGCGCCGCGGCACCTCGCGGGTGGCAGGCAGGATAAAGGTGTAGGGCCCCGGCGTAAGTGCCTTCATCAGGCGAAACGCGGTGTTGTCCACCTTCGCGTACACGCCCAGCTCGGAGAGATCGCGGCACAGCAGGGTCAGATGATGGGTCTCGTCCACCTGGCGGATACGGCGGATCCGGTCCGCCCCGGTCTTGTCCCCCGGCAGGCAGGCCAGGGCATAGCAGGCATCCGTCGGCAGGGCAATCACGGCCCCGTCCTGGAGCCGGTCCAGGACCTGCCGGATCAGCCGGGGCTGGGGGTTTTCGGGGTGGATCGAGATCATGGATCGATTCGACGCGTGGATCGGCTGCGCAGTGTAGCGCATCCGCCGCCACGCCCATAAGAACGCGCACGGGCCGGCCCTGAGGAAACACTGATTCATGTACACGCCCGCGCTCGAGTCGCTTTTGCGTGCGAACAAGGCGCGGTGACTGCCGTGCAGTCACTCTGCACAAGGGAACCGCAACGCAGTGCGCACGCAAAAGCGGCCGAGCCCCTTCGGGGTTGGCACCCCAGGTTCCCCGATCCTGCGTTGCGCCGCTTGCGGGTAGAACCACTACCCGCTGCACGACGCGCCTTGTCTCGGAAAACCTGGGGTGCCAACGCGGGTGTGTACATGAATCAGTGTTTCCTTAGCGGGAAAACTGCGAACCCGGAGCGCGAGGCGCGGCCAGTGATCGGTTACGATGCACCCAAAATCAAGGAGAACACCCCATGCTGTACATGATCCAGGGCCAGGACGCCCCCGACTCGCTGGATGCCCGTCTCGCCGCGCGGCCCGAACACGTCGCCCGGCTGCAGGCCCTGCGCGACGACGGCCGGCTGGTCCTGGCCGGCCCGTTTCCCGCCATCGACAGCAACGACCCCGGCCCGGCCGGCTTCACCGGCAGCCTGATCGTCGCGGAATTCCCGTCCCTGGAAGCCGCCCGCACGTGGGCCGACGCCGATCCCTACGTCGCGGCCGGCGTGTACACCGCGGTCGACGTACGCCCCTTCAAGCAGGTGTTCTGATGCGACTTCGTCCCCTTGCCACCGCGCTCGCCACCCTGGCCTTCGCCGGTGTGCTGGTCGCCTGCGACGCACAGGAGGCGCCCGCACCGGATGCCGAAACGGACGCGATCACCACCGATACCGACGACGTCGACACCGTCGCCCTCGTCAACGGCGAGCCCATCACCCGGGCCGACCTGTTTACCTACTCCGGCATGGACGAGGACCCGGGCCTGGCCGAGGGTGATGGCACGCTGGAAGAGCTGATCAGCCTGGAGCTGTTGCGCCAGGAGGCGGTCAACCGCGGCCTGGATACCGATGCCGAGACCCGGCGGATCCTGCGCATGGTGGAGACCAACCTGCTGGCCTCGCTTTTGATGGAACGCATCACCGCAGAGCTGGAGATCACCCGCGACGACCTCGAGGCGGAGTACGAACGCCAGGTTGAGCAGATACGCGGCACCGAGTACCGCGCCCGCCATATCCTGGTCGAAGAGGAACAGCAGGCCCGCGAACTCCTCGCGGAGCTGGACGACGGCGCGGACTTCGGCGAACTGGCCGAGGCCCATTCCATCGACCCCGGCTCGGCCGCCCGCGGCGGCGAGCTGGGCTGGTTCTCTCCGGAACAGATGGTCCCCGCGTTCAGCGACGCCACCGTGGCCCTGGAGCCGGGTGAAACCACCGCGGAGCCGGTCGAAAGCCGGTTCGGCTGGCACATCATCCGTCTGGAGGAGACCCGCGAAATCGAGGTGCCGGAACTGAATGCCGTGCGCGCCGAACTGGTCGAGATCCTCGAAAGCCGCGCCATCCAGGAATTCCTGGAGACGCTGCGCGCGGATGCCGACATCCAGATCCCGAACCGGCCCGCCAATCAGTAGTCGGGCAAGCCCCGGGCCTCAGTGCCCGTGGTGTCCGCCTTCGGCACCCATGCCGGGGGCGTCACCCTCCATCATGTGGCCACCCGAATGGCCGCCACTGGCACCCTCGCCACGCTGGACGCGGGCATGGATCTCCATGGTCTCGCCATCCGCGAACTCCAGGGTCACCGGGATCCAGTCGCCGGCCGTCAGCGGCTCGTGCAGCCCGATGAACATCAGGTGCAGGCCACCGGGCTCCAGCACCAGGGTCTCGCCCGCCGGGAGGTCCAGCCCCTCGACCTGGCGCATGCGCATCACCCCGTCCACGTGGGCATGCTCGTGCAGTTCCACCACCTCGGAGATCGGCGCCTGCGCGGCGACGATCCGGAGGTCCTGTTCGCCATGGTTGCGCAGGACGAAGTAGCCGCCGGTCATGTCACCCGGCATCAGCCGAATCCAGGGCGTCCCCTCCATCTCGAGGCCCGCCCGGCACTCGCAGACCTCGGGCGCGTCGGCCAGCGCCGGTGCGACCGCGCCGCCCGCCAGAAGGGTGGTCGTCAGCAACACTGCCGGAAACAGCCTGGATCCTTTCATAACCTTTCACCTCATTTAAGCAAAACGTAATATTGACACACAAGGGAAACACTGATGAATGTGCACGCTCGCGTTGGCACCCCAGGTTTTCCGAGACCAGGCGCGTCGTGCAGCGGGTAGTGGTTCTACCTGCTAGCGGCGCAACGCAGGATCGGGGAACCTGGGGCGCCAACCCCGGAGGGGCTCGGCCTCTTTTGCGTGGGAACGGCGTTGCGGCTCCCTTGTGCAGAATGACTGCACGGCAGTCACCGCGCCTTGTTCGCACGCAAAAGCGACTCGAGCGCGAGCGTGTACATTCATCAGTGTTTCCCTGGGGACCGACCGCAACCGCGGGGGTTCCCCCAAAAACCGCGGTGGTACGATAACGCCCGCGAAGGGAACCTCCGGCCCGCAGGCGCCTCCAAGCGACGGGCCGCACCCGCCCCACCGAACTGCCAAGCCACAAACGAGACGCCCATGCCGCGCGCCCTCCGCCGAGCCCTTCTTCCCGTCCTGATCCTCGCCGTCGCCGTGGTGGGCTTCATGGTCCTGCGCGCGACCGGGCCCGAGGCGCCGCCGCCGGAGGCCAGCGAGCGCACCTGGCCGGTACAGGGCGTGACCGCCGAGCCCGGGACGCACCGGCCGGGGGTGATCCTCAACGGGCGCAGCCGCTCCGCCCGCGATGCCCAGCTGCGCGCCGCGGTGGAGGGCGAGATCGAATCCGTGCCGGCGCGCGCCGGCCAGCGCGTGGCCGCCGGCGACACGCTGGTGCAGATCGACCCGCGCGAGGCCCGCCTGCTGCTGGACCAGCGCGAGGCCGAGCGGCGCGAGCTGGAGGGCGCGGTCGAAAGCGAGGAGCTGCGCGCCCGCTTCGACCGCGAGGCCCTGCAGCGCGAGCGCGAACTCCTGGCGATCGCCGAACGCGGCCTGGAGCGCGCCCGCGACCTGCGCGAGCGCAACCTTGGCTCGGAATCGGATCTCGATGCCGCCCGCGAGCGGCTGCAGCAGGCCAGCATCACCGTGGACAACCGCGAGCAGGCCGTGGCCGACGCCCCGATGCGCAGGGCCCAGGCCGAGGCCCGCCTGGCACGTGCCCGCGCCGCCGAGTCCCAGGCCGAGATCGACCTGGAACGCACGATCATTCGCGCGCCCTTCGACGCACGTATCGTGGAGGTCGACGTCGCCGCGGGCGAGCGCGCCCGACCAGGAGACCCGTTGCTGCGACTGTTCGCGGTGGATGACCTGGAGATCCGCGCCAGCCTCCCGGAACACCTGATCGCCCGGGTCGAACGCCTGCTGCAGGGGGACACACCCCTGCCCGCCCGCGCACAGGTCGCCGGCCACACGGTCGAGACCGAACTGGTACGCCTGGAGGGCGAGACCCGTGCCGGCGACGCCGGGATGCGCGGGGTGTTCGAGGTGCGCTCCGGCGGCGAACAACTCCCGCTGAACCGTTTTGTCGAACTGCGCCTGCAACTGCCGGAGGAACCCGACAGTCTTGCGGTGCCATTCGAGTCCCTGTTCGGGCGTGACCGCGTGTTCCGAGTGGTGGACGGGCGCCTGGAGTCGCTGCAGGTCGAGCGCCTGGGCGATTTCATCGATGCGGACGGCAATACCCTCGCGCTGATCCGCAGTGACGCCATCGCCGCCGGCGACACCCTGATCGCCACGCGCCTGCCGAATGCCGTCGATGGCCTGCGGGTCGAGGTGGAACAGCAGGATTCCGGTCGATGAGCGAAGCGGAACCCGGCAACTCGCCGGCACCCGGGCAGCCGATGCCCGGGGGCGGCGCGCAGGACCCTGACCGGCCCCCGCGCGGGCCGATCCAGCTGTTCCTGGAACACCGCCTCGCGGCCAATCTGCTGATCGCGCTGATGCTGCTGGCCGGGGCCTTTGCCCTGACCAAGCTCAACACCCAGTTCTTCCCCAACTTCGAGCTCGACTTCATCACCGTGGAGGTGCCCTGGACCGGGGCCAGCGCGGAGGATGTCGAGCGCGCCATCGTCGACCCGCTGGAGCAGGACCTGCGCACGGTGGACGGCCTGCGCAACATGACCTCCACTTCGGCATTGGGCGTCGGCGTGGTGACCATGGAGTTCGAGGCCGGAACCGACATGACCCTGGCGCTGGAGCAGGTCAACGACCGCGTGAACCAGCAGCGCAACCTGCCGGAAGCGGCCGAGACCCCGGTGGTCACCCGTGTAATCCGCTACGAGCCGGTGGCACGGCTGCTGCTGACCGGCCCCGAAGACCCCCAGCAGCTACGCATCCTCGCGCGTCAGTTCGAGCGCGAGCTGCTGGATGCGGGCATCGCGCGCATCGAGTTCACCGGCCTGACCGAAGACGAGATGGCCGTCCAGGTGCCCTCGGCGACACTCTATCGCCTGGACATGACGCTGGCGGACATCGCCGAGCAGATCCGCGCGATGGCTCAGGACCTGCCGGCCGGCTCGGTGGGCCGCGACGACACCGCGCGCCAGATCCGCAGCCTGGAACAGGCCCGCGACATCGTCAGCTTCGAGCGGCTGGTCCTGCGCGGCGACGGCGAACTGGGACGCCTGACCCTGGGCGACATCGCCACCCTCGACCTGCGCCACCGCGACGGCCAGGTGCGCGCCCGCGCCAACGGCCAGCGCGCGATCGAGATGCAGCTGCTGCGCTCGGAGACCGGCGACTCACTGGAGGCCGCGCAGGTCCTGGAGGACTGGCTGGAAGAAACACGCCCCGCCCTGCCTCCGGGTGTCGATCTGCAGGTGACCGACGCCTTCTGGGAGCTGCTCTCCGAGCGCATCACCCTGCTGCTGAAGAACGGCCTGGGCGGCCTGCTGCTGGTGCTCGGGATCCTGTTCCTCTTCCTCAACCGGCATATCGCCCTGCGCGTGGCGCTGGGCATCCCAATCGCCTTTACCGCCGCGTTCGTGGTGCTGTGGGTGGTCGGCGGCTCCATCAACATGATCTCGCTGTTCGGCTTCATCATGTCGCTGGGGATCATCGTCGACAACGCGATCGTGGTCTCCGAGCACGCCTACAGCCTGCACCAGCGCGGGCTCTCGGCCAGCCGTGCCGCGCGCGACGGCGCCCGGCGCATGGTCGGGCCGGTGATCGCCGCCTCGCTGACCACGGTGGCGGCCTTCCTGCCGCTGATGCTGATCGGCGGCATCATCGGCAACATCCTGTTCGACATCCCGCTGGTGGTGATCTGCGTGATCGTCGCCACGCTCCTGATCGCCTTCCTGATCCTGCCCGCGCACCTGAAAGGCGTGATGCACCGACTCCAGCCGCCGCGCGCCGGCAGCCTGCGCGAGCGCTTCGACAACGGCTTCGAGACCTTCCGCAACGGCGCCTTCCGCCGCGCGGTCACCGTGTCGGTTAACCACTCGGGCACCACCCTGGCGCTGGCGGTCGGCGCGCTGATCCTCGCCATCGGCCTGGCGGCCAGCGGACGCATCGGCTTCACCTTCTTCCCGTCGCCCGAGGGCACCATCGTCAACGCCGGGGTCAACTTTGTCGCCGGCACACCGCCGGAGCGGGTCGAGGCCTTCCTGATCCACGTCGAGGAGGCCCTGGCCGAGACCGAGGAGGCCCTGGGCGGCGACCTGGTGCGCGCCTCCGTCACCCGGCTCGGCCGCGGCATCGATCCCGGCGACGGCAACGCCCCGCGCGGCGACCAGTTCGGCAACATCCAGGTGGAGCTGGTCTCTCCCGAACAGCGCGAAGTGCGTAACCGCGAGTTCATCCAGGCCTGGGAGGACCGCGTGCGCCAGGCCCCCGGGATCGAGAACTTCAGCATCGACGAACGCCAGACCGGGCCGCCCGGACGCGACCTGGAGGTGCGCCTGACCGGCGATGACCCGCACGTCCTGAAGAACGCCGCCCTGGATCTGGCGGAGATTTTCGATGACTTTGCGGGCACCTTCGCCACCAACGACGACACGCCATTCGGTCGCGAACAACTGGTGTTCCAGGTCAAGCCGGAGGGTCGCGCCCTGGGCCTGACCACCGAATCGGTCGGCGCCCAGCTGCGCGATGCCTATGATGGCCACCTCGCCCAGCTCTACCAGGACGGGCTGGAAGAGGTGGAGGTGCGCGTGCGCCTGCCGGATGCCGAGCGCCATTCCAGCGAGAGCCTGGAGCGCCTGAATCTGCGCCTGCCCAGCGGCGAGTTCGTGCCGTTGGGCAGCGTGGTGGACCTGCGCTCGCGTCAGGGCTTCGAGACCCTGCGCCATGCCGACACCCGTCTGGCGATCCAGGTCTCCACCGAGGTCGACCGCAGCGTGAACAACGCCGCACGCATCCGTGCGGCGCTGGAAGACGGCCCGCTAGACGACCTCGCGGCGCGCTACGGCATCGAATACTCGTTCGAGGGGCGCGCGGCCGACCAGGCCGAGACCTTCGCCGACATGCGCACGGGCCTGGTCCTGGCGCTGGGGCTGATGTACATCACCCTGGCCTGGGTGTTCGGGTCCTGGGGCTGGCCGTTGATCGTGATGGCGATCATCCCGTTCGGCATCCTCGGCGCCCTGCTGGGCCACTGGATCCTTAACGTGGAGCTGACCATCCTTTCGCTGTTCGGCCTGTTCGGCCTGACCGGGATCGTGGTCAACAACTCGATCATCCTGGTCAGCTTCTATCAGGGCCTGCGCGAGGCCGGCCTGGCCCTGCAGGAGGCGATCGTCGAGGCCGCCTGCCAGCGCCTGCGCGCGGTGATCCTGACCTCGGTCACCACCATCGCCGGCCTGACCCCGCTGCTGTTCGAGCGCTCGGTCCAGGCCCAGTTCCTGATCCCGATGGCCATCTCCATCGTGTTCGGCCTGGCCATCGCCACCGTGCTGGTACTGTTCGTAATCCCTGCCCTGCTGCGCCTCTACGAAGGCCGCTTCGACCGCGGCGCCACCCTTACCCACCACGCCACCGACTAACACGCTTCCGGCCCAATATTTTCACCACGAAGCACACGAAGGCACGAAGAAGGGCCAGGTCAAGGTCAAAGGCGGGTTGCACCACAGAGGACACGGAGGACACGGAGAAATGCGAGGGCGATCAAGAGAGGTTGCCAAACGCTGGTGCGAGAAGGACGGTGAGTGATCCAGTCTGGCCAGTGGCAGGGCATTCGTGCGTTTCTCTTGCCAACGGTTTCCTGCCGGGCCGAAGCCTTCTTTGATTTTCTCTGTGCTCTCAGTGTCCTCCGTGGTCCAATCGCCCTTCTTCGTGCCTTCGTGTGCTTCGTGGTGAATCAAACGGGCCTGGCGCGGCGGCGGTCGGCGAGGTGGACGGGGATGGAGGCGAGCAGCGCGGCGAGGAACAGGAACAGGCAGAACAGGATGGCATTGGCGAGCCCCAGCCAGACCTGCAGCAGCCCGATCCCGGCCAGCCCGAAGATCGCGGCGGCGCGCGCCGACAGGGCCCAGAACCCGAACCAGCGCCCGGCCTCGCGCACCGGCACCATCATCCCGACCAGCGCGCGCCCGGCCGACTGCGCCGACCCCAGGCACAGCCCGGCGACAATCCCCACGCCGAGGAACACGATCTGCGCCTCCACCGGCCGGCCCAGCAGTGCGCTCAGCCACTGCGCGATGGTCGTGGTGCCGAAGATCGCCAGCACCGCCAGCGCCCATAGCGCCAGGGTCAGCCGATAGATCCGCACCGGCCCGGCACGGTCCTGCAGGAAGCCGAAACCGATCGCCCCGATGATCGCGGTCACCTGGGTGATCACGAACATCGCGATGCGCACCGGCTCGTCCCACTGGATCACCTGCGAGCCGTAGATGAAGGTGAAGGAGATGATGATGTAGATCCCGGCCATCATGAAGAAGATGGACACATACAGCGCGCGCAGCTCACGGCGCTGCCCCAGCGTGACCAGCGCCTCGCGCACCCGCCGCCAGCCCAGGCCCAGCTGCAGCCGCCGGCGCATCCGCCGACGCGTGCCGCGCTCCTTCAGGAACAGGAAGGTCGGGATCGCCGAGATCAGGAAAAACACCGCGGCGAACGGCCCCACCCAGCGAATACGCTCGAAGTTCTCGGCGCTGACCTCGCCCAGCAGGCCCAGGGCAAAGGCGGTGGCGATCAGCCCGCCGATATAGCCCATGCCCCAGCCCAGCCCCGAGATCCAGCCGAGCTTCTCCGGCGGCCCGAGGCTCGGCAGGAAGCTGGCGATGAAGGATTCGCCGATCGCATAGCCGAAGTTGGACGCAATGATCAGCGCCATGCCGAACAGCACCAGCCCCGGCTCGACGAAATACAAAAGCCCCGTCGTCACCACCGTCAGGATCCACGAGGCCATCAGGAAGCGCTTGCGCGAGGCCGTTGCATCCATCACCGCCCCGGCGAACGGGGCCGCGATCACCACCATGGCGTAGCTGATCGCCAGCGCCAGGCTCCACAGCAGGTTGCCCAGGCGATAGTCCGGGGCATCCCCGACGATGATGCGGGTGAACAGATCGCCGAAGATCACCGTGATGATCAGCAGCGTGTAGGCCTGGTTGGCGAAGTCGAACATCGCCCAGCCGAAGATCTCGCGGCGCGGGGCGGGGGCGTCCTCGGGGTGGCGCCGAATCAGCGGCATGCAGGCATCCTGGTGGGCGTGACGGCCGCCATGCTAACGCAGCTCGGGGAAACACTGATCCATGCTGCCCTCAGCGATCCCGGATCACCAGCGCGTCGCCATCGCGCTCGACCGCGAAGTGTTCGAGGAAGCTGCGCCCCAGACGCGAGCGCGGCAGGTCGCCGTCCGGCAGCACGATCGCGCTGACCCCCGCACGCCGCAGCCCCCCCACCTGGAGCTGGTCGATGCGCACCCGCTGGCCATGCCGTGTGCCGCGCTCGTCACGAAAGCGCACCGAGCGCCCCTGGTCGGGATCAATCCCGACGCGCCCGGCATCCGAAGCGCGCAGCAGCACGGAGTCGGCCTGCGGGTCGACCACCAGGGTCACCGCCGTGCCGTTCAGGCCAGCAGTAACGGCGTGATCCCCCCGCGAATCGCGGTGCACCCGAACCGCTGCAGCCTCCCCCGCCGAGGGATCCGGGCGGGCCGGCGCGGGCCGCGGCTGTACCCGCAGCTCGCGCTGCTCGCCGCGATACTCCACCAGGGCCATCCCGGGGCCGGTGCGCAGGACCCGGACACCGCCCAGCCCGGTCTCGCCGGCGGCCACCACCGCCCGCTCGTCGCCCACGGACACCACGGCACGTTCGCCGAACACCGCGTGCAGCCGAAGCTCCTCCGCGGCAACCCCCAGAGGCAGCCAGAGGGCCAGGAGCCCGACGAGCCAGAACCGGCGCCCCGTCAAAGCCCAGGCCGAAACCATTGCATGCGCTGTACGATCCATGGGCCGGTTATACCGGGTTCGGCTGAACGAAGCCCGAACGTCCGCAATGGCACCACGGACACACCACGGCCCGGGCCCGCGCGCCTGCTACCATCGTGGCATTCCCCTTCGCGTGGAGCTGCCGTGTCCCGCCAACCGTCTGACGATTCCGCCCGCCCCGGCCCGACCACCCATGTCGCGCTGCGGCATGCCTTTACCGTAACCGTACTGGTGATCGGGCTGTGGCTGATGCACATGAACCTGCGGGTCCTGCCGGAGGCCGGCGTGGTGGCGCTGTGGATCGCCGTGACCCTGCTGATCGCCCATGGTGGCTTCCGCCGTCATCGGGTACGGCGCGCGGCGTTCCTGCGCGGCTACCTGGAACCCACCAGCCAGTGGCCCCGACGGTTGCGCGGCGGTCCGCTGATGGCCCTGCGCCACCTGGTCATCGGTGCCCTGCTGGGCGGCCTGCTGCTGATCACCCTCGCGCGCATCCCGACACAGGAGGTCTGGGCCGCCCTCCTCGTCGCCGGCTTCGTGCTGGTATTCGGCGAGGCCCTGTTCGTCCGACTGCTGCGGGGACATGCCCATCCACAGTTCGCCCCGGAGCTGGCCCGCTGCGGGGCCCTGCGCCTCACCGGGCTCCTGCTGATCGTCGCCCTGCTGATCCTGGCCCTGCAGGCGCGCTATCCCGACCTGACCGGCGCCACACTGGAACAGGCGGTGTGGTTCCTGGTGCATCACGAGGCCGCGCGCAGTCACCTGCTGGAGGCCGGGCTGCAGCTCGCCGCGGCGCAGGACGGCCTGCGCCTGTGGCTGGGACAGCAGTGGTTCCCGCAGGGAGTGGAGTCCCTGCCGGCCCTGCTCGGCTGGCTGCTGGTGCTTGCCGAACAGGCCTTCCTCGCGGCCGGGTTCCTGCTGCTGGCCAACGGCCTGCTGCCGCTGCGACCGGCAACCGACACCCTGGGCGATCCGCGCAACGCGCCCGTGATCGAGTAGTCGGGTCCGGAGCCACCGACCCATGACCACGCCGGCAGCGCACACCACCTCCAGCAAGGCCCGCGCCGGCCTGTGGCTCTGCATGACCCTGCTGGCCAGTCTCGCCCTGCTCTGGCTCGCCAGTCAGCACGAGCCGCGCAGCTGGGACGGGGACGGCGCGCTGACCCTGCAACTCGGCGAGCAGCGCTACCAGCTCGACCACCAGCGCCTCACCGCGCTCGAGCGCTACACGCTGGAGTGGCTGGAGGCCGGCGACACCGCCGCCCGCGAGCACTGGCAGACCCGCGTGGACGCGGAACTCGAGGCCCGCTTCGCCGCCCTCCATGACCGTGTCCCCGAGGTCGTGGACGGGTACTACTCCCTCGGCGCGGAATACACCCGGCTGTGGCGGCGCGGCGTACAGTGGCTGGGCGACGCCGACCC
Organism: Thioalkalivibrio sp. ALE16; assembly: GCF_000381305.1. Lineage (NCBI taxonomy): Bacteria > Pseudomonadati > Pseudomonadota > Gammaproteobacteria > Chromatiales > Ectothiorhodospiraceae > Thioalkalivibrio > Thioalkalivibrio sp. ALE16. The sequence continues at coordinate 137,368 of NZ_KB906355.1, read as the reverse complement.
GGATGCCGGGGCCCGCATGCTGCGCGAACAGCTGCTACCGGACGCCCTCTGGGACGAACCCCTGGGGGAACTCGCGACCCGCGTCGAGTGGGGACTGGACGAACAGCAGCGCCAGGTCCGCGATGCCTGGCGCCTGGAACTGATCGACCGCCTGGCGGATGCCCGTATCCCCAACCCGCCACCCCGCGCCACGGCCACCTCGGCCGCCGAGATCGAACGCGGCCACGCCCTGCATACGGCCCTGGACATCGACCTGGAGCGCTTCGATCAACGCACCGGCCTGGCCGCGACGGCCGCCGCCGGCAGCGGCCTGGCCACGCCCCTGATCGCCCGCGCCGTGCAGGCCCGTCTGGCCGCCCGCACCACCCAGGCGGGGCTGGCCCGCAGCCTGGGGCGCGCCGGACGCGCCGGGGCCCTGGGCGCCGGGGTCTGCGCCTGGAGCGGACCGTTCTCGCTGGGCTGCGGCATCACGGCGGCCGGGGCCACCATCATCGGTGTCGACTGGCTGCTGCTGCGACTCGACGAGGCCCGCCATCGCGAGGACCTGGAACAGGCCCTGCACGAGGCCCTGGACGCACTGGAGACCGAGACCCGCCAGGCGCTGCAGCAGGCGATCGCCGAGCGCGTGGAGGCCCGCCACGCGGCCAGTCGTGCCTCCGTCGAGAACACCTTCCGACCCTGGCGCCGACCAGAACCAGCGTCGGGGGTTGCGTCCGGAGATGGCCACGGCCCCTCCGGGGCCTCGCCATGACGGGAAAACGAGCACCGTCATCGCGAGGAGCGCAGCGACGTGGCGATCTCCGCGGGTGGCCCCGGCGTCGGCCTGGGCAGACGTCGGGGGTTTCGTCCGGAGGTTACTCGCTGCGCTCGCCCTTCGGGCCGGCCTGCGGCCGTTCAACGCGCTTCGCGCTTTTGTGCCACGGCCCCTGGCGGGGCCTCGCAATGACGGGGGCAAGGAGCACCGTCATCGCGAGGCGCATCGCGCCGTGGCGATCTCCCGGGGCAGGCCCGGCGCCGGCCTGGGCGGACGTCGGGGGTTTCGTCCGGAGATGGCCACGGCCCCTGCGGGGCCTCGCCATGACGCGAAAACGAGCACCGTCATCGCGAGCGCCGCAGGCGCGTGGCGACCTCCGTGGACACCCCGACGCCGTCCAGCGGGGACATTACGGGGCCTGCAGCTTCTCGGCAGTCGCGCACGCCTGCGTTACACTCCGCGCACCGTTTTCCCGCGCCCGCGTAGGTCAACATGAACACGATCCCCACCCGCCACAAGACCGTCCCTGTCCGCGTCGGCAACGTCACCGTCGGTGGCAATTCCCCGGTGATGGTGCAGTCGATGACCAACACCGACACCGCCGATGCCCTGCGCACCGCCGTGCAGGTGGCGGAGCTGGCGCGCGCCGGCTCCGAGGTCGTGCGCATCACCGTCAATTCGGAGGACGCAGCCAGGGCCGTGCCGGAGATCCGCGAACGCCTGGATGCGATGGGACTGGAGGTGCCGCTGGTCGGGGACTTCCACTTCAACGGCCACAAGCTGCTGACCAAATACCCCGAGTGTGCCGAGGCGCTGGCCAAGCTGCGCATCAATCCCGGGAATGTCGGCCGCGGCTCGAAGCGCGACGCCCAGTACGCCGCGATGATCGAGACCGCGATCCGCTTTGAGAAGCCGGTGCGCATTGGCGTGAACTGGGGCAGCCTGGACCAGGCCCTGCTCGCGCGGATGATGGACGAGAACAGCCAGCGCGCCGAGCCGGCCGCGCCCGAGGCGGTGATGCAGGAGGCGCTGATCGCCTCGGCGCTGGAGAGCGCCGCCGAGGCCGAACGCATCGGCCTGCCGCATGACCGCATCATCCTCTCGGCCAAGGTCAGTGGTGTGCAGCCGCTGATCAGCGTCTACCAGGACCTGGCCGCGCGCTGCGACTACCCGCTGCACCTCGGGCTGACCGAGGCCGGCATGGGTGCGAAGGGCATCGTCGCCTCCACCGCCGCCCTGGCCGTGCTGCTGCAGCAGGGCATCGGCGACACCATCCGCATCTCGCTCACGCCGGAGCCCGGCGGCGACCGCACCCAGGAGGTCCTGGTCGCCCAGGAGATCCTGCAGAGCATGGGGCTGCGCAGCTTCCTGCCGTCGGTGGTCGCCTGCCCCGGCTGCGGTCGCACCTCCAGCGAGTACTTCCAGCACCTGGCGCAGGACATCCAGTCCTACATCCGCCAGCAGATGCCCAGCTGGAAGCAGCAGTACCCGGGTGTGGAGAAGATGACCGTCGCGGTGATGGGCTGTGTCGTCAACGGCCCCGGCGAGAGCAAGCACGCCAATATCGGCATCTCCCTGCCCGGCACCGGCGAACAGCCGGTGGCCCCGGTGTACGAGGACGGCGAGAAGACCGTGACGCTCAAGGGCGAGCATATTGCCGAAGAATTCCAGGCCCGCGTCGAGGCCTACATCGAACGCCGCTACGGCTAGAAAAATCCATAATCACCACGAAGCACACGAAGGCACGAAGAAAAGCGATCGCACCACAGAGGGCACGGAGAACACAGAGAAATCCAAAGAAGGTTTGGATGGGGCTCAAACCCGCCGAGCACAGCGAAACGGTTCAACCCCCCTATCGACCTTTCTCCGTGCACTCTGTGGTGCAAAAGCCCTTGACCTTGATCTCCTTCGTGCCTTCGTGTGCTTCGTGGTGAAAAACCAACCCGCGCCGGACCGACGCGGGCGGTGGGTCAGAAGTTGTAGGTGTAGCCGCCGACCAGCAGGTCCTGAGCGCCGCTCTCGTCGCGCGAGCCGTAGGTCAGCGAGAAGGTGCCAAAGTCGGTCGCGTGGGCCGCGCCCAGTTCCCAGAACACGGCATTGTCGTCATCGGCGGGACGATCCTGGCCCACCTCGGCGAAAAGCTCGGTACGCGGGGCCACCTCGAATGCCGTACCCGCGAAGAATTCCCGGCTGCCCCGGGCGTCGCGATCATGGGCATGGGCCAGGTAGTTCACCCCCGTGTACACCGGCCCCCAGTCCACCACCACAAAGGTCTCGCCCTCGTAGCGCTCGTCGAGCTCGGTGTAGTGAAAGTGCTCGTAGCCGAACTCGATACCCACCGAACCGACGTCGAAGCCGTAGCCAACGAACGGCACGATCTCGCTGCCGCGACCACTGCCAAGAGTGGAGGCCTGCACGCCGGTAAACACGCCGGTGGGGAAGCCCAGCTCGAAGCCGCCCTGCACCACCGGGTCGTTGTCGGACTTGGACGCACCGTCATCGATGTAGTCGGTGAACACGCCGATGTTGAATTCGGCCTCGGCGGCCTGGATGGCCGGGATGCCGAAGGCGAAGACCCCTGCCACGGTGGCGGCCAGCACGCCGCGATGGAAGTTGCGATGGTTCATGTCGATTCCTCTTCTATCAAACGTTCTTTGCAGGCGTGTTGCCGGATTCTGTCTCCGGCAACACGGTTCGGGTTCCCCGGCATTCAGGCCGGCATGTGCGCGCTCAGCAGCCAGGCGGCCATGCCGAAGTACACAGCCAGGCCGGTAAAATCCTTGATGGTGGTGATGAACGGGTCCGCCCCCGGCGCATGGTCCACCCCGATCTTCAGCAGCACCCACGGCAGCAGGAAGCCCAGGATCGAGGCGGTGAACACCGAGAAGAACAGCGCCGTGCCAACCACGAAACCCAGCTGCGGGATGTCATTCGGCGCACCCTGCCAGAAGTAGGCGAGCGTCCCGGCGAGCACCGCCATGATTACCCCCATGGCCAGGCCCACGCCCCCCTCGCGCACCAGATGGTTGCGGAAGAAGCGACCCAGGTTGATATGCCCCAGGGCAAGCCCGCGGGCGAAGATCGTGGTCGACTGCGTGCCGACGTTGCCGCCCATGTCCATCACCAGCGGGATGAAGATGGCCAGCGCGACCACCGCCGCCAGGGTGTCCTCGAAGAAGTCGATCACCCCGCCCACGGCCAAGCCGCCGGCCAGCGTCACCATCAGGAAGGCCATGCGCACCTTGACCGCATAGCCGATCCCGCCGGAGGTCAACTTCTCCGAGCGCACGACATCCCTGTGGTGCAGCAGGTCACCAATCCCCGCCTTCTTGTAGAAGTCCTCCGAGGTGTCCTCCTCGAGTACGTCCATCGCGTCGTCGATGCGCAGCACGCCCACCAGGACCCCGTCGGCATCCACCACCGGCAGGTACGGCAGATCCGTGCGCTGCAGCAGGCGAGCGGCCTCCACCTTGTCACCGTCGGGCGTGGTGCAGAAGTCCTCCAGCTCGATCAGCTCGCCGACCGCCTGGCCAGGCTCCGCGCGGAACATGCGGCCCAGGCGCACCAGCCCCTGATAGTGGTGGTCACGATCGGTAATCAGCAGCGCCGCCCCGACATCGTCCGGCATATTGCGATCCCCGCGCAGGCGGGCAGTGACCTCGCCGACGGACTCTTCCGGGGTCACCCAGAACACCGGGCGACGCATCACCCGGGCCACGGTGTCCTCGTCCTGCCGCCACAGCGCACGCACCTTGTCGCGCTTGGCGCCCGGCAGAGCACTCAGCAGATCGGCCGCGAGCGGCTTGCCCACCAGGGTCAGAGCGCGCGCCAGGGTATAGGCCGGCAGGCCCTGAACCAGCTCACGCGCCTCCGGCTCGGGCATGTGCTCGAACAGGATCGCCTGCTCTTCGTCGTCCATCGCCAGGAAGATGGCGCGGCGCTCGTTGGTATCCACGCCCTCCAGAATCACCCAGCGCGAACGCGGGTCCAGCTCGGACAGGCGATTGGCGGTGATAGCCGGCACCGGATGGATCATCTCGTCGCGGGCAGCGCCCACGTCGCCGGCATGAATCATTTCCAGGATCTTGTCGTTCATTGCAATGCTCCTTGTGCTTAAAAAATAAAAAACGCACGCGGGGCATCACAAAAGACAAAAGAATCCCGTGACCGCTGGTGGCGGTCTTTTACAAAACCCCCATCAGCGAGACGAACACACTTTTACTTTTTTCACTGCCCCGCAGTGAATTTCCGGGCTAGACCCGGGGTCGTCGTCTTCAGGCGCTGGCATAGCGGCCTCCTGCTGGGTGTTCATGGGTGTGATCCATATCCGTTACGCGCACAGCAATGCACGCACCGGCCCGGTATCCGGGCAGAGGCAGGACAAATCGAATGGCATGGGAGCCCAACCGCCGCGCACACGGGCGGGCGCAGGGACAGGCTTCGGGGCTGGGGAGGCGCCCGCGAGGGGCGTTAGGGGAAAGGCGTTCTGTCACCCCCCGGAGTCACGCATATCGCTGACACCGGGGAGACACCACCGCATTACCGGGTGGCGGGACCCCGCTGGCAACGATATGCACGCTCGTACCGGCCACCGGCCCGACGTTCATGCATCCATCGACAACAGTCCATTGACAGACCTCTGCTACTCAAGGTGGGCGAGATTGTAATTGCGCATATTCAATGGCGCAACCCGGAAAAGTAAAATTCTAGCCAGTCTTTTGTTCAAACCGCTGGATCAGCGCTTTCAGCTCGGCGGCCTCGGCCTGCATGCGGGCGCTGGCGTCGCGCGCATGTGCCGAAACCGATCCCGTTTCGCTGGCCACATCACGGATGGAGGTGACGTTGCGGTTGATCTCCTCGGAGACCGCGCTTTGTTCCTCGACGGCCGTGGCGATCTGGGTGTTCATCTCGGTGATCTGGGCCACGGCCTCGCGGATCGTGGTCAGCGAGTCGCCCGCCGCCTGCGCCTTTTCCACCCCGTCGGCGGCCTGCTCCTGACTGGCCCGCATCGCGGACATCGCCTCGCGCGCGCCACTTTGCAGGGTCTCGATCATGTTGCGGATGGTCACGGTGGACTCGTCGGTGCGCTGCGACAGCGAGCGCACCTCGTCGGCCACCACCGCGAAACCGCGGCCGTGCTCGCCGGCGCGCGCGGCCTCGATCGCGGCATTCAGCGCCAGCAGGTTGGTCTGCTCGGCGATCTCGCGGATCACGCTCAGGATCTTGTCGATCTCCTCGGTGCTGGCCTCGAGCTTGCCCAGCTTCTCGGCGGTGGATTCCACCTCCGCCGCCATGCGATTGATCACGGACACTGTACCGTTCACGACATCCTGCCCGGCGCCGGTCTCCTTCTCGGCGTTGTTGGCGGCCTCGGCCGCGCGCGCGGAATTGCTCGCCATCTCCTGGATGGTCGAGGTCATCTCGTTCATCGCGGTGGCGACCTGGTCGATCTCGTTTTGCTGGCGCTCCACGCCGGAGGCGGTCTGCTCCACGCTGCTGGCCATGGCATGGGCATCGTCGTTCACCGCGTCGGCCTTGTCCTCGATCCGGCCCAGCACGGTGCGCAGCTTCGCCTCCCCGAACTGCTGCACCAGCTCCAGCGAAGCGCTGTCGTCGCGGCGCCCGGTGTAGATCGCCTCCATTACCGGGTTGTCGAACTGCTCCCGGGCCCGATTGACCGCCTGGCGGATACCGGACGTGAACGCCAGCGACGCGATGCCGCCGGCGGCAAAGATCAATACCAGCAGGCCCGCCTGCACCGCTGGCGAGGACGCCAGAAACACGACCGCCAGCGCCAACAGGAAGCCGACGATCCAGGTCCCGGCGAGGCGGCAGGTGAGGCCGTGGTACCAGCGCCGCGCGAAGCTCCGGCCCCGGTTGATCGCGGCATACACCTTCTCCGCACGGGCGACATGCTCGCGCTCGGGGATCGCCCGCACCGACTCGTAGCCGGTCTTGCGGCCGTGCTCGTAGGCGGGGGTCACAAAGGCGTCCACCCAGTAGTGGTCCCCGTTCTTGCGGCGGTTCTTGACGATGCCCATCCAGGCCCGGTCGGCCTTCAGGGTCTCCCACATGTTCGCGTAGGCGGCCTCGGGCATATCCGGGTGGCGCACGATGTTGTGGGCGCCCCCCTCCAGCTCCTCGCAGTCGAACCCGCTGACCTCGACGAAATCATTGTTGGCATAGCGGATACGCCCCTTCTCGTCGGTGGCGGAAATCAGCTCGCCGTGCTGATCAATCGAATACTCCGTCTGGGTGACGGGGAGGTTCTTGCGCATGTCGTACGTCCTTTTGTTTGTTCCACGGGCTCGGGACCCGTGGGATCAGCCATACGCCGTGGCCAACCCCTCGCAAATGCTGCGGATTATGATCGCCTGTATACGACCCTGTACATGTATCGACCACCCCGCGAAAGACTTGAGCCAGCGACCCGGCCCGGGGAAGCGCTCAGTGTTCCCCTGAGGAGCCGAAAGGACGCTCGGCCGCCGCCAGCACGCGGCGAAACCCCTCGAAGGCCACCGGGGTCAGGTCCAGATCGTGCGCACGCCGGTCGGCATAGACCATGCCCAGTACGCGGTCGCCATCGCACAACCGGGCGACGAGACAGTCCACCCCGCCGGTCAGGCGGCGGACAGCCGCCGGCATCTCGTCATGGATGCGTCGGCGATCCCACCACTGGGCGGCGTCCTCCTCCAGGACCCGACCCAGCGGTCCGAGCGCGGACCGGTTGATCACGAAGTGGCTGAACTCCGGTTCGTGCAGGGTCCCGACCAGGTGCTCGGCGCGGAGGCTCTCCCCATCGCGGGACAGACGGGCGAATACCACCCGGTTCAACCCCACGCCGAACTGCATCACTCGCAGCATCCGGCGTATCCGGGCCTCGCGATTCGTTTCCTGTTCGAGGGCGTGGAGCCCGGTCTCCAGCAGGTCGGCCCGCGGCATCAGGGCCAGGCGCGGACGATAGCGCTCGCCCAGCCAGACGCGACCGGGGGTCTGCGGGTCCAGCGGCGGCCGCTGATAGACGGCGACATCCTCGTTGAAACGCTCGATGACCGCGCCCACGCGGTCCGCGGCCTCCTTGTCCGTCAGCCCCATCAGACCGGCCAGCAGTCCAAGGTCGCGATCGCCGCGCGCGGTGTCCATGCCGCGGAAGACCTGCCAGGCCACGGCGCTCGCGACCATGACCTCATAGGCCCGGTGATGGGCCGCGTTGACCGCGCGCAGCGTGCCCTGTACCAGTTCCGGCAGGGCCATCTGCTCCGCCATGGCGCGCGACAGGTCGTCCGTCGCATACCCCAGCGCGGCGTAACTGGCCTCGTCCGGCAGGGCGCTGAGCTCCAGCATCTCCAGCAGCCGATCCAGGCGCGGCTCGCCCTCGGCCAGCAACGCCAGAAGGCCCAGCTGGTTCAGCAGGGCCGCCAGCGCCACCTCGCCCGGCTCGGTGTCGTGGCGCTTGTGCGCAATCTCGCCTGCGATCATTGCCGCCAGCCGCGACTGCGCCGCCAGCTCGCGATAGGCCTGGGGTCTTGTGACCACATCCGCGACGCGCGGGGCCTCGGCCGCCTCCCGGTGCACGTTCTCCAGGCCCAGCATGGAAATCGCGTCGCCCACCGAGTGCACCTCCTGGCGCAGACCGCGACGCGAGGCGTTGGCCCGCCGCACCAGGCGCAGGCTCAGGCCGGGATCGCGCTCGGCGTAGCGCGCCAGTTCGCGCAGGGAACGATTCACCAGGGCATCCGGGTCCGCAAACACCGCATCGCTGGCTTCGAGAATCGGCCATTCCAGCGCCGCCAGGCGCGCGGCCTCTTCCATGTAGGGCGCGTCCTTGTCCAGGGACATGCTGTACCTCGCGCAGGGGAGTCGTTATCGTAAAGCCCGTCAACTATAGCAACGCATGCGGGCGGATACCCTGTCCGGCATGGCGCTTCAGCAATGTGGGGTCGCGGTCCGTGAAGTATTTTCTGGGTATCGTCATCGTTTTTTCTTCGGTCTTCGGTGGATACTACTTTCATGGCGGCGACCTCCGGGTCATGTGGCAACCCTACGAGTACTGGATCATCGGGGGCGCGGCGCTCGGGGCATTTCTGATCGCCAACCCGCCCCGCGTCGTCTTCACCGTCTTCAAGTCCATCCCCAGCCTGATGAAGGGCAGCAAGTACAAGTCGGACGACTATCTCGACCTGCTGGCCATGATGTACAAGCTGTTCACCAAGGCCCGCAAAGAGGGCCTGATGGCGGTGGAAGCCGACATCGAGGAGCCGGAAGAAAGCGAGGTCTTCAAGGCCCATCCGCGGATCCTGCAGGATCACCACGCGATGGAGTTCATCACCGACTACATGCGCCTGATCATCTCCGGCAGCATGAACCCGCATGAGCTCGATGCCCTGATGGACCTGGACCTCGAGACCCACCACGAGGAATCGCACCAACCGGCCCACGCGGTTCACCGTGTGGCGGAGGCCCTCCCCGGCTTCGGTATCGTGGCGGCGGTCCTGGGCATCGTAATGACAATGGGCAAACTCGACGGGTCCATCGCGGAAATCGGCTCAAGCGTGGCGGCTGCCCTGGTCGGCTCGTTCCTCGGGATTCTGCTGGCCTACGGCTTTGCCGGGCCGACCTCGACCGCCCTCGAGTCCCGTGCCCAGGAGGAGGCCAAGTTCCTGCAGTGCATCAAGGCCTGCATTCTCGCCAATGTCCAGGGCTACAGCCCCCAGGTCGCGGTGGAGTTCGGCCGCAAGACCATGGAAAGCGCGATGCGCCCGAGCTTCTCCGAACTGGAAGAGTACGTGAAGGGGGCCTGAAGGCCACCGGATCACTACCATGGGAGTCGAAGACAAGACCCAGCCGATCATCGTCAAGAAGAAGGTGGTCCAGGGCGGCCACCACGGCGGCGCGTGGAAGATCGCCTTTGCCGACTTCACGCTCGCGATGATGGGCTTCTTCCTGGTGATGTGGCTGCTCGTTGCGCTGGACGACGACCAGCGCGCCGGGATCTCCGAGTACTTCCAGAACCCCTCCGCCTTCGTGGGCGAAGCCGCTGCGCCGGGCCAGGCGCCCGGCGACGGAACCGGCGTGGACCCATCAATCATCGACTTCGAGGGTATGCCGGAGCTCATCCAGGACCCGGAGGCCATGGAGGCCCCGACAGGGATCGATGAAGAAACCCTCGACGAGCTGGCCGAGGCGCGCGACCGCGAGGCCCTGGAGACCCTGCAGGAGGCGCTGGAAGAAGCCCTGGACCGAAGCCAGGCGCTGGAGCCCTTCAAGGACCAGCTCCTGCTGGACATCACGCCCGATGGCCTGCGCATCCAGATCATCGATCGCGAGAACCGACCGATGTTCGACAGCGCCAGCGCGCGTCCGCTGGAGCACGCCGACGCGATCCTGCGCGAGCTGGCCGGCCTGATCAATCAGGTCCCCAACCGCGTCTCGATCACCGGCCACACCGACGCCCGCCCGCTGCTACGCCCGGACTACACCAACTGGGAGCTCTCCGCCGACCGCGCCAATGCCGCCCGCCGCGCCCTGATCGCCGGCGGCACCGAGCCCGACCAGATCGCCCGGGTGGTCGGCCTGGCGGCCAGTGTGCCGTTCAACCGCGAGAACCCCGAGGCCGCGATCAACCGCCGCATCTCCATCATCGTCCTCAACAAGGAGGCCGAGGAGGCGATGCGCGACAGCCTCGAGAGCGAGGGTGTACGCGCCGACACGCTGGGGCCGCCCGAGGAAGACACCGGGGCGCCGGACACACCACCGGGCGAGGAGAGCTGAGTTGGCACAACACCGCGATATCCCGCTCAACCTGATCACTGGCTTTCTCGGCGTCGGCAAGACCACCGCCATCCGCCACCTGCTCGCGCAGCGCCCGGAAGGCGAGCACTGGGCCGTGCTGGTCAACGAGTTCGGCGAGATCGGCGTGGACGGCGGCCTGCTCGCCGATACCGGCGTCGCGCTGGAGGAGATCCCCGGCGGCTGCCTGTGCTGCGTCTCCGCGCAGATGTTCACCGTCGGGCTCAATCGGCTGATCCGCAGCCAGCGCCCCGACCGCATCCTGATCGAACCCACGGGCCTCGGTCACCCGGCCCAGATCATCCGCACCCTGACCGAGCCGCCCTACGCCGGCGTACTGGACCTGCGCGCCACCGTCACCCTGATGGATGCCCGCCACCTGGCCTCGCCGCGCCACCGGGAGCACGCGAACTGGCGCGACCAGATCGCCCTGGCTGACGTGCTGCTGGCCAACAAGGCCGACCTCTACAGCGAGGCGGACCGCGAGGCGTTGCAGGCCTTCGTCGCGGCGATGCCGCCACCACGCCCGCTGGTCGTGGAGACCACCCAGGGCCGCATCGAGCGCGACTGGCTGGACCGCCCGCGACTGGATCGGGGCGGCGCCCTGTTCCCGGAGGCCCGCGACTTTCTCGCGTCCACGAGCGCGGATGCGCACGCCGACCACGACCACGACCACGACCACGACCACGACCACGACCACGACCACGACCACCAGCATGATGACGCGACTCATGCAGCCGACGAGTGGGTCACCATCGACACCCGCGGTGACGGCTACATCGGCCGCAGCTGGCTATTACCCGAGGGTCAGGTCATCGACCATGGCGTCCTCGCGCGTCTGGTCGACGGCTTTGCTGGTGACCGCCTGAAGGGCCTGGTCGAAACCGAACAGGGCTGGCACCGCCTCAACCGGGTGGACGGACACGGCGGGCTGGAGCCGATGGATGCCCCGGACACCCCGCTGCGCCCGCGCATCGAAGCCATCCTGCCGGAATCCGAAACCGCCACCCTGGATGATCTCGCCCGCACCCTCGAGGCCGCCCACGCGCCGAACCGCTGATCGGTCGTCGTTAGGCACCCACACCTCGCCACCTCGAAAGACTCGCGGGAAAGACTCGTAGGATGTGATGAGCGAAGCGAATCACATCGGTCGAAAGGCGGCAACCTTCCGGGTATTCGATGGTGATGCGTTTCGCGGCGCTCAACGCACCCTACGAAGTGGGCGATGCAAGCCAGGCGGGGTCGAGGAAAAACAGGACGGTGATCGCCGCACCGATCCCGGTGACGACGTGGCGATACCCCGCCTCTGGCAGGCGGCGCACGATCGCCATCCCGACACGCGCCCCGAGGATCGCCCCGGCCCCGACCGCCAGCAGGCCGGTGGCCACCACCTGGCCACCCGCGATATAGACCACGACGGCCATTAGTGTCAGCACCGAGGACAGCAGGTTCTTGAGCGCGTTGGCCCGGGGCAGGTCCGTCACACCCTGGCCGCGCAGGATCGCCATCAGCAGGATCCCGACGCCGCCGTTGAAATAGCCGCCGTAGGCGCAGCCCAGCCCCGCGCCCAGGGCGCGCAACGGCCCCGGATGCGGCCGCGCCGCCTGGCGCTGCAGCCAGGGCCCCAGCGCGAACAGCACCGTGGCGACCAGCAGCAGCCAGGGGATCAGGACACGGAAAGCGGCGTCTCCGGTCAGCAGCAAGGCGACCGCGCCAACGGCCCCGCCAAGCACGCCCGCCAGCAGGAGCCCCCAGGCCAGCCGCGGCCCCAGCTCCTGCCAGGCCCCGCGCAGCCGCCTCCCGTCCGCGAGGACGCTGGCGAGGTATCCGGGCAACAGCGCCGCGGTCCCGGTGGCATTTGCGGCCACCGGGGGGACGCCCACACTCATCAGGGCCGGCAGGGTCAGGAAGCTGCCGCCCCCGGCCACCGCATTCAGCAGCCCGGCCAGAAAGCCGGCCACCACCAACAGGATGGCGACCCCGGAAAAATCGAAGTCCATCACCGGTCAGCCGACCGGGGAGCGCCGCTCAGGTGACCTTCCGGTCGCTGAACTCGGCCCGGTAGAACCACTCGTTGCCGGGCAGCGAATTGGGGTTGGGGAAGACGATGAACCCGGGCTCCGGCGCGCGCACCTCGGTCCCGTCCGCGCGGATGCCGATCAGGTCGCCCGCCTGCAGCGGGTCGAAACTCTTCCATTCCTGCGCGAAACGGTCGTCGGGATGATCCCGGTCGATCACCTCCACCAGACGCAGCACCTCCGGGTCGTCCTGTCCCGCAGCGGCTGGCTCCGGCAGCATGCCGAGGTGAGCCAGCGTGTTGATGATGGCGTTGTAGGCCACCACCGGGGCCTGCGGGTCATCGTGCTGCCCGCATTCCAGGGTCACGCCATAGCCGCCCTGGCTGCGCATGTACTCGGTGGTTCCGATCCCGTAGCTGGGGTCGGTGCTGAGGATCTGCGCGCGGTGGCTGGCGTTCGGGTTCTTCATCCGCGCCGCAACACCCCGGGCATAGGTATCCAGCCAGCCCTCGACCATGCGCCGCGGGCCCAGGCAGGCCGCCAGCGCCTCTTCCTCGCGCGCCTGCGCGAAGCCTTCCAGCTCGCCGTCATTGTTGCGCGGGCCGAGCATGATGAACGGCTGGCCCCCGGTGTGGAACGAGTGCAGGTCCAGCAGCACGTCGTGCGCCGCCAGCAGCGGGCACAGCACGTTGGCAATGCGGTCCTCGAAATCCTGCGGGTCTTCGGTCACGCGCAGATTGCGGTTCAGGTTGCGCTCGCCCATGCGCTGCCCGAGGTCATAGGCCAGCGGGTTGGTCCGCGGCACCAGGGTCAGGCTGCCCCGCAGCAGGTCGCGCTCGCGGGCCTCGAGTTCGGCATGGACCCGCTCGGCGGCCTGGGTCCCGCAGGTCTCGTTGCCATGCACGGCCCCCAGCACGATCAGCCGCGGGCCCGGCTCCAGGCCGTGAAAGGTGATCGTACGCAATGCAGTGGGACGGGACGAATCGGACATCGGGGCAGCTCCAGGCTGGGGATTCAAAAACGGGGATCAAAGGCTACCGGAGCCTCCCGGGCAACGCCACGGGAAACACTCAGACCGCTGTCAGTGCCCCGGTCTCCACCATCCAGTCCTGTAGCGCTGCGAGCTCCAGCGGTCGGCTGTAGAAGTATCCCTGCCCCAGGGCGCAACCGCGTTCGCGCAGGAAGGCCGCCTGCTCGGCGGTCTCCACGCCCTCGGCGATCACCTGCATGTTGAGGTTGCGCCCCATGGCGATGATGGTGGCGGCGATCTCGCGATCGGCGCTTTCACTGGCCACTCCATCGACAAAGCTGCGGTCGATCTTCAGCACGTCCAGCGGATAGGTCCGCAGGGCCGCCAGCGAGGAATACCCGGTGCCGAAGTCGTCGATCGCCAATTGCACACCCAGTTCTTTCAGGGCGGCCAGGCGCGCGATGGCCTGTTCGCCCTGCTGCATGATCGCCGTCTCGGTGATCTCCAGTTCGAGCTGTGCAGCGGGGAAGCCGGTCAGCGCCAGGATCTCCGCCACCCGATTCACGAAGTCGCCGCGCTGTAGCTGCACCGGCGACAGATTCACCGCCATGCTGAAGTCCTCGGCACCACGATCCAGCAACCGCCGGCCGGCGTCACAGGCCTCGCGCAGGACCCACTCGCCCAGAGCGACGATCAGCCCGGTATCCTCGGCAATCGGGATAAAGCGATCCGGAGGAATCATCTCGCCGTCTTCGGTCTGCCAGCGCAGCAACGCCTCCATGCCGAAGGGTTGTCCGTCCTCCAGTCGCACCTGCGGCTGGAAGTGCAGGCGCAGTTCGCCACTCTCCGTCTCCACCGCATGGCGCAGGCGGTTCTCGAGTTCCAGGCGCTCGTCGGCCGCGCGCGTCAGGGCCTGGGTATAGACACTCCAGGTCTGGCGCCCGGAGGCCTTCGCCTGATACATCGCCGCGTCCGCGTGCTGAATCAGCTCGGTGACCGAATCGCCATGCTCCGGATACAGGCTGATGCCGATACTGCCGTTCAGGTACACCGAGCGTCCGTCGCCCAGGATCAGCGGGTGCTCCAGGCTCGCCAGAAGGTCACTGGCGCAGTGCACCACGGCCTCGTCACTGGCCGGGTTCTCCGCCACCACCAGGAACTCGTCCCCGCCCAGCCGCCCGAGCGTGTGGGCCGGGCCGACCGCCCCGCGCAAGCGCCGGGCCACCTCCACCAGCACCTGATCCCCCACCGGATGGCCCATGGAGTCATTCACGTTCTTGAACCGGTCGAGGTCCAGATTCAGCACCGCGATGCGGTAGCCGTTCGTCCGGGCGCGTTCCAGCGCCTGTCCCAGCATCACCTGCAGCTGACTGCGGTTGGGCAGATCGGTCAGCGCATCATGCTGGGCCAGATACCGCAGCTCGTCCTCCGAACGCCGCAACTCCGACATGTCGGTCAGAACGGCGGCGTAGTGCAGGGCCTGGCCCTGCTCGTCGTAGACGGTATTGAGGCTCAGCCACTGCGGAGCGATCTCGCCGTTGCGACGACGGTTCCAGATCTCGCCCTGCCAGTGTCCCTCGTGCTGCAGGCTGTCCCACATGCGTCTGAAGAACTCCGCATCGTGGCGCCCCGACTGCAGAAAACTCGGGTTGCGCCCCATCGCCTCGCCCTCGGAAAAGCCGGTAATGTCGACGAAGGCCGGATTGACCGCGACGATCCGGGGCGTCAGGTCGGTAATCATGATCCCGTCGCGGGTGCTCTCGAACACCGCCGCCATGCGCCGCAGGCCCAGCAGCGCCTGGCGCCGCTCCAGGGCTGCCCCCAGACTGGAGGCGACAATACGCGCCAGGCTCTGGTCCGCCTCGGTCCAGCGCTGCGCACGCTGCACCCGGTCCAGGGCCAGGAAGCCGCGGTACTCGCCTTCCACATACAGGGGTACCACAAGAACCGCCTGACTTTGTCCAGCCTCCATCACCTCGCGTTCATCGTCCGGCAGCTCGCGGGTCAGCACCTCCACCGCGCCGCCGCCCTCCAGGATGGCGTGCCAGCGTGGCAGGACCGATTCCAGGCTCAGGTTGCTCAGCGGGGGCGGGCGAATCGCTTGATCCGTGTCCGTGCGCACCCAGTAGTAGCGGTGCACATCCAGGGCTTCGCGTACCGCGTGATCGAGCTCGGCCACCAGTACATAGGCGCGATCCGCATGCGCCTCCTGTCCCAGCTCGGCCAGCAGGCGGTGGATCACGCTCGCGGGGTTGTCCTCGCGCAACAGCTCCACGGTCAGCTCCGCCGCGGTACGCAACGCGCGCTCGCGTGCTCCCAGGGCCTGCGACACGCGCAGCTTCTGCGCCGCCAGCCCCGCGATCTGGGTGAACTCGTCGATGAGCACACGCTCGCCGGGGAGCGGCCCGCGCGGCTCCCCCAGATAAATGCCCAGGGTTCCCAGAACCCCGCCGTCGGCATCGCGGAAAGGGAACGACCAGCAGGCTCGGAAACCCGCCCCGCGCGCAAGGTCGCAGAACCCGCTCCAGTTGGGGTGCGTTCCACAATCCTCGACAATCACGGGCTCGCCGCTCCAGGCAGCCTCGCCGCAGGAGCCCATGCCCTGATCCGCACGCGTGCGACGCATGGCGCTGCGCAACGGGTCCGGCACGCGAGGCGCGGTCGCCGCCTGCAGCTCCTGACTGTCGGCATCCAGCAGCATGATGTAGGCGTGCAGGTCGGGGGCCAGCGATTCCAGCCCCTTGACGACGTCCTCCAGCAGACGCGGATCGCGCTCGCCGGTCGCCAGGCGGGCGAGCACGTTCGCGCGCACCTCCTGGACCCGCTGGTCCAGCACGCGCCGGGTCACGTCCACGAGGCTGCCGGACAGCCCCGCCGGCTCCCCTGCGTCATCCAGCTTCACCTGGCCACGCAGTTCCAGCCAGCAAAGTGAACCATCCGCCGCGCGCAGGCGGATCTCGGTCTCCAGTCGCCCGTCGTCGGCGTCCGCGGCCCGGGCCAGCAGTTTCGCCGCCGCACCCCGATCCTCCAGCGACATAAAGGCGATCATCTCCTCGCCGATCGCGGCTTCGACCGCATGTCCGGTAATGGCCGTCCAGGCGGGATTGAGAAAGCGCCAGCAACCGGCGGCGTCGGTCTCGAACACGATATCGCCAGCGCGCTCGATCACCTCGCGGTAGCGCCGCTCGGAGGCCGCCAGCGCCGCCCGCTCGTGGCGCAACCGGGCCCGGGCATGGACCTGATCCAGCAGCACCGGGAGCGTCTTCAGGTAGCCGTCGCGCTTGACCGCGTAATCCTCCACACCCATGCGCAGGGCGCGTGCGGCCAGGTCTTCCGTGCCCTGCCCGGTCACCAGGATGGTGGGCAGGTCCAGACCCCGCTCCTCGCGCACCAGCCGCGCCAGCTCGAGGCCGTCGATACCGGGCAGCCGGTAATCCACCAGCAGCAGGTCAAAGCCGGGCTCGGCGGAGGCCTGCTGCGGCAGTGCCGCCAGGGCCTCCTCGGCGGTGTGAACGGTCTCCAGCCGGATATGCGGCGCGGTATGCGCCAGTTCGCGGCGGGTCAGGCCGACATCGAATTCGTTGTGCTCGGCATACAGCACCCGCAACGGTCCATGGGTGCCGGCCGCGCGCAGTTCGCGGCGGGCGCGGGCATCCACCACCCGCGCCGGCAGCCGCTCGAGGTAATCATCCGCCTTGGTCAGGTAGTCGTCAGCCCCCGCCCGGAAGGCCGCGACCACCGTCTCCTGTTCGCCGTGACCGGTCAGCACCAGCACCGCCTCGCCGCGCCCGGCGGCGTGCAGCTCTCCGATCAAGTCGAGACCGCTGCCATCCGGCAGGCGCAGATCCTCTACCACGCAGTCAAAGGCCTCGCCCTCGGCCAGTGCAGTCCGCGCCTCGGCCAGCGATGCCGCCAGATAGACCTCGGCACCGGGCACCTCGCGCTCGAGTATTCGGCGCTGCAGGTCGGCATCCGCCGGGTTGTCTTCTACGAGCAGGATTCGCATCAGGTCGCTTGCAGGGGGCGCCGCATATTCAGGTCGGCGGGTGGTTGAGCAGGCACCAGTACAATTCCACCTGTTCGGCGACTTCGACAAACTTGGCAAAGTCCACTGGCTTGACGATGTAGGAGTTGGCCCCGCAGTCATAGGCGGTCGTGATGTCTCGATCCTCGCTGGAAGAGGTCAGCATCACCACCGGGATGCGCCGGAAGCGCTCATGCTCGCGGATACGCCGCAGCACCTCCAGCCCGTCCACCTTGGGCAGCTTGATGTCCAGCAGGATCACCGCAGGCGGCGCCAGTTCGCCCCGCTCCCAGCGTTCGAGAAAATCCAGGGCCTCCACCCCGTCACGCGCGACCTCCAGCGGGTTGGTGAGATTGCGCCGTTCGAAGGCGCGGCGCATCAGGTCGATATCCACCGGGTTGTCCTCGACCACCAGGATGGAAGGCTGGCGCGCGGCGTTGCTCATCGGGGGAATTCCACGTGGAAGCTGGCACCCTCGCCCGGCGTGCCCTCGGCGCGGATCTCGCCGCCCAGGCGATTGACCGCACGCCGCACCAGGGCCAGGCCGACGCCGGTCCCCGGGTAGGCCTCGGCGCGATTCAGGCGCTGGAAGATATCGAAGATGCGATCCTGAAACGCCATGTCGAAGCCGATTCCATTGTCCCGTATCGAGATCCCGAGCGTAGCACTGCGGGATTGTGCCTGCACCGTCACCTGCGGTGTCTCGCGTTCGGCACTGAACTTGAAGGCATTCTCCAGCAGATTGCGCAGGATCAGGGCGACCCCGTCGGGGTCGCTCTGGAACACCAGGCCGGGATCGACCTCCAGCGTGACCTCGGCACGTTCGCGCAGGGCCGGGTCCACCGACTCCAGCACCTCCTCCACCAGCGCCCGCACCCGGACCTCCCGCTCCTCCAGCGGCCGGCGCTCCATGCGCGAGTAGGCGAGCAGATCGGAGATCAGCTCGTTCATCTGCGCCACACCCTGACGAATATTGCGCACAAAGGTGCGCCCCTCGCCCTCCAGCTGCTCGCCGTAGTCCGCCTCCAGCAGCTGGCTGTAGCCCTCGATTCCGCGCAGCGGTGCCTTCAGATCGTGGGACACGGCGTAGGAAAACGATTCCAGTTCCTGGTTCAGCGCCTGCAGCGCCGCCGTACGCTCGGCGACCCGCTGCTCCAGTGTGGCGTTCAGGTCGCGCAGCTCCAGCTCGTTGCGCTTGAGCTCGGTCACCTCGAGCACCGTGCCCTGTACGTAATGCATGCCATCGGGGCGTTCGATCGGCGCCTCCATGGTGATGCTGAACCAGGCCTCGCCACGGACCTCCGGACGCGCCTTCAGCAACAGCCGGCGCGGCCCGGGCCGTCCGCCCTTAAGCAGGGCCTCCATCGCATCGGCGAAACTCGCCCCGTCCTCGGAGTCGAGGTCGAAGAAGTCCCGGGCGAAGGATTCCAGTGTCGGCGTGCCAGACCGGGCATCACAGCCCAGCAGGCCATACAGCCGGTCCGACCACCACATCTCGCGAGTCTCCAGCAGGTACTCCCAGCTTCCCAGCCCCGCGTGGCGTTCCGCCTGGCTCAGACGGTCCACCTGGCGCGCCAGTGCGGCCTCGGCCTGCTTGCGCGCCTCGATGTTGCGCAGGGTCACCAGCAGCAGCCGCTCGCCGGCGATCTCGGTGGCCTGCAGATTGGCCTCGACCCAGAACCCATGCCCGTCGCGGTGGCGCGCCCGCCACTCGAAGACCAGCTGTTCGCCGCGTCGCGCCCGTTCCATCAGCGCCTTCTGACGCTGCACATCAAAGCCGCTCTCGTCCGCGCTCAGCTCGTCCACGCTACAGGCCAGCAGTTCAGCCCGGCTGTACCCGTACATCTGCTCGGCGGCGGCGTTTACTCCAATCAGGGCCTCGGTATCCAGGTCCTGCAGCAGGATCGCCTCCTGCACGTTGTCGAAGATCGCGCGGAAACGCGTTTCCGAGTCGCGCAGGTCCTGCTCGGCCCGCAGGCGTTCGGTCACGTCCAGCAGCAGGCCGTGGATGCGGGTCACCCGACCGGCCTCGTTACGGGTAAGCCAGGTCCGGTCCTCCAGCCAGATCCAGCGGCCCTCGCGGCTTCGCAGCCGATAAAGCTGCGTGTATCGATCCGGGCCGCGGTCGATATGCGCGGCGACATCGGTCACGATCCGGTCGATGTCCTCGGGATGGATCAGGTCGGCGTAGTTGGTCTCGCCACTCAGGAGGGCATGGCGGTCGATCCCCCAGCGCGCGATATTCGGGGAGACAAAGGTGACGGGCCAGCCGGGCGTGGTCGCCCATTCGATCGCGACCACCGGCGAGCGCTCGACGATCCCGGTGAGCCGGCGCGCCTCGCGCGAGGCGCGATCCCGCGCCCGCAGGGGGTAGTAGATCAGCAGGAACAGGACGATGGCGGTGAGAATCACGTAGCCCCAGCCTTTGAGGGTCTGCAACTGACCCAGCAAGGTCACATCGTCGACCATCAGCAGAAGGGCACGGTCGGACAGGGCGATCCATGCCAGTCCGAAGACCAGATACACCACGGCGATGATCGCCGCGGTGCGTCCGGCGCTGGGCTTCCCGACCCTCTTCCCGTCTTTCTCCATCAACCCTCCAGGCTGCCGTGGAGACGCGCCCGGCCTTCCCTGCGAGCACCCGTCCTGACTCGAGCATCGACCACCCGGCGTCAGGGCGCAAGGGGGCAACGGACGCCCGCCCGCATACATACGGCCGCGCCCGGCTGCCCGGGGTCCGGCGAGGGCTTCGGGGCACCCTCCGAAAATGCTATTCTTCGCCGCTCCCGCAAGCGGACGCAGCGATGTTCAAGCAACTCGAAAGCGAGCCCCGTGGCGAGCGCCACCCGACCCCGGAAGTCCTGGAACGCCTGAAGCTGAACGCCGACGGCCTGATCCCCGCGATTGCCCAGCAGCACGACACCGGCGAGATCCTGATGCTGGCGTGGATGAACCGCGAGGCGCTGGACGAGACCCTGGCCACGGGGCGCGTGTGCTACTACTCGCGCTCGCGCCAGGCGCTGTGGCGCAAGGGCGAGCAGTCGGGCCAGGTCCAGCAACTGCACTCCCTGCACCTGGACTGCGACGGCGACACGCTCCTGCTGAAGGTCGACCAGACCGGGCCGGCCTGCCATACCGGGCGGCGCAGCTGCTTCTACCTGCAGGTCGAGAACGACAGCGTCGTCGTCACCAGCGACCCCGAGATCGCGCCCGAAACGCTGTACGGCAAGGATCGCGGCCAATGAGCGAGCCCCGGACCCTCACCCTGCACAACACCCTGGGCGGGCGCGACGAACCCTTCGTGCCGCAGGACCCGGAACGGGTGACCCTCTACGTCTGCGGCCCCACCGTGTACAACCGCGTGCACATCGGCAACGGCCGGCCCGTGGTGGTCTTCGACGTGCTGTTCCGCGTGCTGCGCGAGCTCTACGGCCCGGACCACGTGATCTACGCCCGCAACATCACCGACGTCGACGACAAGATCAACAAGGCCGCCGCCGACAATGGCGAACCCATCGCAGCGCTGACCAAGCGCTTCACCCGCGCCTTCCACGAGGACATCGCCGAACTGGGCACGCTGGAGCCCACCCTGGAGCCGCGCGCGACCGAGCACATCCGGCCGATGATCGAGCTGATCGAGCGCCTGATCGACCGCGGCCATGCCTACGTCGCCGATGATCACGTACTGTTCGACGTGACCTCCTACCCGGAGTACGGGGCGCTGTCCGGACGCTCGCTGGACGACATGCAGGCCGGCGCCCGGGTCGAGGTGGCCGACTACAAGCGCCACCCCGGCGACTTCGTGCTGTGGAAGCCGGCCGCCGCGGGCGAGCCCGGCTGGGACAGCCCCTGGGGCAACGGCCGGCCCGGCTGGCACCTGGAGTGCACGGCGATGATCCGCAGCCACCTGGGACCGATGATCGACATCCACGGCGGCGGCCACGACCTGGTGTTCCCGCACCACGAAAACGAGATCGCCCAGGGCTGCGCGGCCGAGGGCTGCCACGAACACGGCACACACTACGCCCGCTACTGGGTGCACAACGGCCACCTGACCATCGACGGCGAGAAGATGTCGAAGTCGCTGGGCAACTTCCAGCTGCTGCATGACCTGCTGCAGCACTACCCCGGCGAGGTCCTGCGCCTGGCGCTGCTGTCGCGCCACTACCGCGCCCCGCTGAACTTCTCGGAAGAGACCCTGACCCAGTCGCGCAACAGCCTGAACGGCCTGTACCGCGTGCTGCGCGACGCCGCCGGCATCGAACCCGCCCCGGTCGCCGCCGCCGACACCCCGGTGTTCGCGGCGCTGCTGGACGACCTGAACACCCCCGCCGCGATCACCGCGCTGCACCGCATGAGCGATGCCCTCGCCGCGGCCGGCGACGACGCCGAACGCGCCCGGCGCAAGGGCGAGCTGCTGGCCGGTGCCGGCCTGCTGGGCCTGCTGCAGCAGGACCCGGGCGTCTGGTTCCAGGGCGCTGCCGGCGATGACGACCTGGGCGCCTGGGTGGAGGAACGTATCGCCGCACGCCAGGCCGCGCGCAAGAACCGCGACTTCGCGACCGCCGATGCCATCCGCGACGAACTGACGTCCAACGGCATCGAACTCGAGGACACTCCGGACGGCACGCGCTGGCAGCGCACGACCTGAAGCCGATGCGCATCCGCACCTGGCTCATGCTGACCCTGGGCCTGCTCCTGCCGGCCACGGCACTCGCCCATCCGCACGCCTGGATCGACCTGCGCGTGGGCCTCGTCTTCAACGACGCCGGCGAGCTGGTGCGCATGGAACAGTCCTGGCGGATCGACCCGACCTACAGCCACATGCTGCTGCAGGACCTGACCGGCGAACTGGACGGCGGCACCGACATCGACGCCGCACTGGAACACGCCGCCGAGCGCATGCGCGAGAACCTGGCCGGGCACGACTACTTCACCGAGCTGAGCCTGGGCGACCAGCGCCTGGACGTCCCGCCCGCTCGGGAGGCCCGCCTGACCCTGGAAGACCGCCGCCTGCACCTGCGCTTCGAGCTGCCGCTGGCCGATCTCGACATCGTGGCCGGAGACGCCTTCACCTACCGCGTGTTCGATCCCGAGTACTGGATCGAGATCCTGCACGACCCGGACGACATCGTCTTCGTCCAGAACCAGTCCGGCTGCGAAGTGGCCATCGCCAAGCCCCGGCCGGACCCGCAGCTGATCCGCTACGCCGCGACCCTGGAACGCCAGGACCGCAGCCCGGTCGACAATCTCGGGCGCCACTTCGCGGAGACCGCCGCGCTGGAATGCGACTGAGCCCGGCGCCGCTTCGCAACCGGACGTCGCACACACCACCCGACCCGCCGCGTGTTATACAGTAACGCCATGCACCACGTGATTCCCCGAGTCCGGCCACCGCTACACCTCGCCCCTCCGGGGCTGCTGGTGCTGCTCGCGTTGCTGGTGCTGTGGGGCGGTCCGGGCCTTGCGCAGGCCGAGACCGGTCATCCGCTTGGCGCCCCGACCGAGGCGCCCGCCGAGCGCGGGAGCCCCGCTGCCCCGGACCACCTCGATACCCCGGCCCCACTGGCCGACCCGCCCGGCCCCCTGGAACGCCTGACCGGCTGGATGCTCCAGACCCAGCGCCAGCTCCACCGCAGCCTGACCGAGGGCCTGCACGCCCTGCGCGACGGCCCCACCGCACACACCGCCGGCGCCCTGATCCTGGTCAGCCTGCTCTACGGGATCTTCCATGCCGCCGGCCCTGGCCACGGCAAGGCGGTCATCAGTGCCTACCTGCTGACCCAGCCGCAGAACCTCCGCCGCGGCATCCTGCTGTCCACCGTCTCGGCACTGGCGCAGGGTGTGACCGCCATTGTCCTGGTCGGTGTACTGATCGGCCTGTTCGGCTGGCTGGCGCGGGACACCCTGGGGCAGGTGCGCACCCTGGAGATCGCCAGCTTCGCCCTGGTCGCGCTGCTCGGGCTGTGGCTGATGGCCCGCGCCCTGCGCCACGCCTGGCGGCTGCATCGCGCGCATCGGGCCGCGTCCGTCCATGGACACGACCACGACCACGACCACGACCATGGCGACACACATGGACATGAACACGACGCCGACTGCGGCTGCGGCACCCCGCACCACGTGGACCCCAACCACCGCGGGACCTGGTGGGGCACCGTACTGGCCGTCGGCATCCGTCCCTGTTCCGGGGCCGTGCTGATCATGGCGGTCTCCGCCGCGCTGGGACTGGCCTGGGCCGGCGTGGCGGCCGTGCTCGCGATGTCCCTGGGGACCGCCGCCACCGTCTCCGTGCTGGCGACCCTCGCCGTTTCGGCACGCGACTGGACCCGGCGCTGGCTGGGCCCGACCCGCATGGGCCGGCTGACCTACATCGGCCCGGCCCTGGGCCTGGCCGGTGGCGGCGTGATCGCCCTGATCGGTCTCAGCCTGGTACTGGGCGCCGTCGCCTACCAGCCCGTGGCCCATCCCTTAGGGATTCGCTGAAGTCACCGGGCTTGCCCCGCCCGCGTGCGTCCTCTAACGTCCGGGACAACCGAACCCCGCTTGCGAGGACGCCATGCCGTCGACCACCATCACCCCGGAACAGGCCCCGACCCTGCCCGCGCTGTTCCGCACCCGCGTGTCCATGAGCCCGGATGCGCCGGCCTATCGTCACTTCAGCGCCGCCGACGAGACCTGGAAGCAGACGACCTGGAGCGAGATGGCCGCGATGGTCGATCGCTGGCAGGCAGCGCTGGCGCGCGAGGGCTTCAAGCCCGGCGAACGCGTCGCGCTGATGCTCGGCAACTCGCGCGAGTGGGTCGCCTTCGACCAGGCCGCCACCGAACTGGGGCTGATCACCGTCCCGCTGTACACCGATGACCGCCCGGACAACGTCGCCTACATCATCGGCCAGACCCAGGCACGCCTGCTCCTGCTGGGCGAGAGCGCGCACAGTCGCCGCCTGTCCGAACACTTCGCGAACATGCCCTCGCTCAAGCGCATCGTCTGCCTGGGCCACACCGACGGCCAACCCGAAGACGAGCGGGTGATGGACCTCGAGAGCTGGCTGGAGCGCGGCGACCCCGAGCGTGTACACCGCCCGGACCTCGACCCGCTGGCCCTGGCCACCATTGTGTTCACCTC
Organism: Thioalkalivibrio sp. ALE16; assembly: GCF_000381305.1. Lineage (NCBI taxonomy): Bacteria > Pseudomonadati > Pseudomonadota > Gammaproteobacteria > Chromatiales > Ectothiorhodospiraceae > Thioalkalivibrio > Thioalkalivibrio sp. ALE16. The sequence goes on along the minus strand of NZ_KB906355.1, from coordinate 112,685 downwards.
CGGCACCACCGGCCGGCCCAAGGGCGTGATGCTGTCGCACCGCAACATCCTCGACAACGCCTGCGCCTCCGCCACTGCCGGCCCGCTGTCGGATGCCGACCGCTTCCTGTCCTTCCTGCCGCTGTCGCACATGCTGGAGCGCACCGGCGGCTACTACATGCCGATGCTGATCGGTGCCGAGGTCGCGTTCGCCCGCTCCATCCAGGGGCTGGGCGAAGACCTGATGTCGGTCCAGCCGACCGTGCTGATCTCGGTTCCGCGCATCTACGAACGCGTACATGGCCGCATCCAGGCCGGCCTGAAACAGAAATCCGCGCTGGGTCGCGGGCTGTTCAAGGCCACCGTGGCCATCGGCTGGCGCCGCTTCGAATATCAGCAAGGGCGCGCGTCCTGGTCACCCGGCTTCCTGATGTGGCCGCTGCTGGAGCGCCTCGTCGCGCACAAGGTCCTGGACCGCCTGGGCGGCAAACTGCGCTTCGCGGTCTGCGGCGGCGCGCCCCTGCCGCCGCCGATCGCCCGGTTCTTCATCGGTCTCGGCCTGCCGGTGCTGCACGGCTATGGCATGACCGAATCCAGCCCGGTGGTCAGCGTGAATACCCCGGACGACAACCTGCCCGCCTCCATCGGCAAGCCGCTGCCCGGCATTGAGGTCAAGATCGGCGAGATGGACGAACTGCTCACCCGTTCCAGCTGCGTGATGCTCGGCTACTGGAAGAACGAGGAGGCTACCGCCAGCACGATCGACGAGGATCGCTGGCTGCACAGCGGCGACCAAGCCCGGATCGACGACGATGGGCACATTTTTATAACCGGGCGACTGAAGGACATCCTCGTGCTCACCAACGGCGAGAAGGTCCCGCCGGCGGACATGGAAATGGCCATCGCCCTGGACGCCCTGTTCGACCAGGTCATGGTCGTGGGGGACAGCCACGCCTTCCTGACCGCCCTGGTTGTCCCCGAGCCCGAGGCCTGGGCCACCTTCGCCGAGGACCACGACCTCGACCCCGGCACCGCCGGCCGCCTGCCGCGCTCCGCCGAGCGCGCCCTGCTCCAGCGGATTCAATACCAGCTGCGCGACTTCCCCGGCTACGCCAAGATCCGCCACGTGCACGTAGTGCATGAACCCTGGTCGGTGGACAACGGCATGCTCACCCCGACCATGAAGCTCAAGCGCCCGGTCATCTCCCAGCACTACGCCGACGCCATCGAGGCCATGTACGCCGGCCACGACTAGGATCCCTTTCTATATTCACCACGAAGCGCACGAAGGCACGAAGAAGGTCACGGTCAAGGTCGAAAGCGTTTCTACCACGGAGGACACAGAGGGCACGGAGAAATCCCTTCCTGGGTGGGCAGGACGCCGATGACCAGCATCCCAGCGCGTCCATCCTATGGAGCGAACCGGCCGCGATGCGGTTCGCTGTGATCAACGCACCCTGAGCACCCGAACAACTACAGTGTTCTCAGTGCACTCCGTGCTCTCCGTGGTTCAATCGCCCTGGCCCTTCTTCGTGCCTTCGTGCGCTTCGTGGTGAAAATGTCCTTTCAGCTGCGGCATGAAGCCCGAAAACGAAAAAGGCCCCGCAGCCGGGGCCGCGGGGCCTTGAGGGCGCGCCGGGCGCGCCGCCGGTTCAGATGAACAGGCAGATGTCGGACTCGCCGGCGAACTCGAAGAACGCCGCGGCCCCGGCGTATTCCACGCCGTCGATGAATTCGCTGGTGTCCATGTCGAACAGGTCCACCGTCATCTGGCAGGCAATCATGCGCACCTCGGCCTCCAGGCACAGCTCGCGCAGGTCGCCCAGATCGGAGACGCCCTTGGCCGCCATCTTCTTCTTCATCATCACGGTCATCATCTTCTGCATGCCCGGCAGGGCCTGCAGCATCACCGGCATGGGCATCGGCATGGGCATGCCCGGGTTGCCCAGCGAAGTCACCTGCAGATCCAGCTTCTTGCGCAGCAGTTGCAGACCATAGAAGGTGAAAAACACCTCGCAGTCATAGCCCAGTGCAGCCGCGGTGGAGGCCAGGATGAACGGGGGATAGCCCCAGTCCAGGCTGCCCTTGGTGGCAATAATGGCCATTTTCTTCTGATCACTCATCTTTACTCTCTCCTCCATTGGTAACAGGAACCGGACCCGCCACAGCCCCCTGCGCGATCCGTCCCCAGTTGGTTAAAGCCCTTGGTCTATCCGGCTCACTGCCCCGACGCCTGACGCCCCCTGCGCCAGTCGCGAATCAGTGCACATCCGGCACAAACCCCCAGCGCCGCCATGCTGGCCCATACCGAGATGGGCACCAGAATCATGGCCAGCGCAAACATGAGCCACGCCAGTATGGTCATCGTTCTCCTCCTGCACAACGTTTGCGGCCAGAAGCCGCATCGGTTGGTCGCCTTGCTTGTGGTTGCGAGCCATCACGCGAGGAGGAGGCACTCGACCTCCTACCCCTGGCGCTTCTCCGGCACCTCCGGCTCGGCGTAATCGCGGGGCGCATCCGTGCCCGGCGTCGGTTCCGGGGCCGGGGCTTCCGGCTCCCTGGGATGGTAAACATCGGTGGCCGAGGCACGCCCGCCCTGCCGCGAGACCGGGCTGGCATCCACGAACTGATTGTTCAGGCGCTGGATATAGGCCTCGGCGCGGTCGCGCAGCTGATGCAGGCGGCTGATCATGCGGCGCCCCAGGCCCAGTGGCGCCCGTCCCATCATCGGCTGCCAGGGGCGCGTGTTCTTCTCGAACGCCGCGCGCCAGTTCCCGGCGGCGGTCTCGGTCGGCAGGGTCCGCGCGATGCGCCGTGCCAGCCAGCGGCGGTTGAAGAAGTGGATGCCGCCCAGCACGATCGCCAGCACGACGAGCCCGAAGCCCGTCATCATCGGACGCTCGCCCATGGCCTGCCAGACGCTCCCGTCGGTCCAGGGCGCGATGCCCCCTGCCGACTGGTACCCGATCAGGCCCAAAAGCACCGCGACCACGGCGAACATCCCGGCATCAAACTGCACCACCCGGCGGCGCCACTTCTCCAGCGCCTTCTTCAGGGCCGGCAGGGCGTCCATCTCGATGGATTCGGCGATGGCCTGCAGCGAGCCCAGGATGCGGTAGGAGCGCGAGGAGCTGATCTCCTGGATCTTGGCGTGGATCTCCTCGCGATCGCGGCGGGACTTCTCCTCGTAGCGCTCGCGCACCTGCGGATCGCCGATCTCCACCGCCGCGCTCTCGTTGTACAGGCAGTAGAAGCGCCCGGTCGCGTTGCCCTGGCGTACCACGGCCCGCTGCCAGGCGGAGACGACCTCCTCCAGGTTGTCCTCGCGCCAGGTGGTGTCGATCTGGTTGAGGATGAACACCAGCTTGGTGAAGTCGTTGCGCTCGGCGACGCGGTTGACCAGGTGCTCCAGGGTGTCGCGCATCGCGCCCGGTTCCGGGTGGCGGGCGTCGAAGAACACCAGCACCAGATCGGACAGATCGATGATGTGATCGGTCAGCTGCAGGATGGTCGCGCGCTGCTCGTCGGCATCGAAGCCGGGGGAGTCGATGATGATGCGGCCCCGCAGACGCTCCGAGCGCGCGGTCTTCATCGCCAGGAAGTGGTCTACCGTGCGCCCGCCGCCGTCGGTAATCCGCTCGATCTCGTCAGACACCCGATAGAACGGGAAGCGCGGATCGCCGTCCAGAGCCAGCCCCGGGAGTTCCTGCACATGCTCGCTACCGCCGTAGCTGATCACGGTGAACTTGTCGTCGACTGCCTGCGAACCGCTGCGCTGTACGGTCGTGCCCACGTACTCGTTGATGAACGTGGACTTGCCGGCGGAGAAGGTGCCCAGCGTGGCGATCATCGGCCACCAGGAGATGCCAAAGGCGTAGGAATCCTCCGTGGGATCCAGGAGGCCGGCCGCATAGCCGACCCGGTCCAGATCCCGGAACGGATCGACCACGCCTTTCAGGACCGGATTCTCTTCGGCAAGGCGGTCGCTCAGCAGCTTGAGCTGCTTGCGCACGCGAGGGCCAGGACGATTGAACATGCGGACTCCGTCAGTCAAAACGCGCGATCAGCGCGGGTAATACGGCCCTGGGGAACCCCGGACCGGACCGCCCTGATCGGTGAATGGGTTGAACATGTTCATCATACCCATGGGGCCGCCCACATTGCGATTCAGGCTCCACATATCCTGCTGCATGCCCGTGATCGAGCCCGCCATCACGCGAGTATCGCTTGTCATGGAGCCGATGTTGGCATCCATCGACTGCGTATTGCCGGCGATCACCGCGACCTCGTCGTTCATCACCCGCATGGTGTTGTTGATGTCGGTCATCTGCCGGTCCATCGACGCCATATGCCCCGCGATGGTGGACATGTCGCGGTCCATCACCTGAGTCATCTGGGTGATCTCCTGGGTAAGCTGGCCCACATCCCGGGTCAGGCTGGTGATCAGCCAGAAGCCGTAGATGGCCAGCACGATGAAGGCCACCAGTGCGGTATAGACGATCAGTTCCAGACGCCGGGAACGGGCATCCGCCTTGTCGGCCTCGTCACGGACCTCTGCAAACTCGCTGCTACTTTCTTCACTCATTGAACGCCCTTTGCTGTTTCATGGAAACGGGAGCCATCCCCGTCAGAAGGCGCCAACGGCAGCGCGATCGATAATTTCCTCCAGGGATTCCTTCACAAACACCGCCTGCTCGTGCAGATCTTCGGGCAACGGCCGCCCCCCGTGGATCATCGGGTTCAGGTCCAGGGTCATCAGCCACAGATTGCCCTCGGCATCCTCCTGCAGCACGATCCGGCAGGGCATATAGGCCGCCATCGCCGGGCTGTGTCGGACCATCTGCGCGGCGATGGCCACATCGCAGAACATGTAGATCTTCAGGAACGGGAAGTCCTCGCCGGTCACGCTGCGGACCTCCTCGCCCATCGGCAACTCGCCGACGTTCCGAATATTCAGCTCGTTGGCCACCAGGCGCAGCACATCCTCCACGTCCTCGACTTCAAGCCCCTCGTCCACCTGGCGCTTGTAGACCATGGCCTCCGCGGCATCGCCCGTCTCCAGTACCGTCCGGGCCATCTGCGAATAGACCTTGGGCGCCTGGGCGTCCAGGGAGCGTGCCTGGCTCAGGTAGGGCTCGAAGGCGAAGATGGCATACCCCACGCCGATCAGCGCCAGGAGCCCGATCACGACCAGTGCATTGCGGATGAAACGCATGAAGCTCTCCTCCTTCCATCGCGTACGCAGCCCGGCAGCCCCGGCTGCGAATCGTTATTGTTTTTTCCGGCGGCGCCGTCCGAACAGCGCCACCGCCAGGGCATCCAGCTCGGCGGCGGCCTTGCCGCGCGGCTCCAGTTCGCGCACCGACAGCCCCTCGCTGAACGAGCGCCGGAACGCCATGCGCTGTTTCAGTCGCGGCTTCAGCAGGCGCACGCCCTCGATCTGCTGCAGCGCCTCGAAGGTCTCGTCGGTCTCGCGCACAGCCTGATGCGTGTCCGCGCGGTTGATGAACGCCAGGATCTCCGGACGTTCGCCGGATCCACGCTGCTCCTGAATCCGCTGTACAAAACGATACGTCGACCAGACATCCGCCTGGCTGGGGGGCACCGGGATCAGCACGCGGTCCGCGCCTTGCACCGCCGCCATCAGCGAGGCCATGTCCGACGCGCCGACATCGATCAGCACCTCGTCGTACTCGCCGGCGCGGGCACGCGCCGCGTCGAGGCCCTCCACCGCGTCCAGCGCCGGTTCATAGCCCTCCTCCCGACGCACCTCCAGCACGTCGCTGAGGGTGCGCTGGGGATCCAGGTCCACGGTCAGGGGCCGGCGGCGTCCTTCCAGCAGCCACAAGGCCAGATTGAAGGCCACGGTACTCTTGCCGGTACCACCCTTGAGATTGGCGACGACGGTCTGCATGGCGTCTCCTTGGAACATTGCGGATTGACGGCTGCGTGCAACCCGTCAATCCGCAACACTCCGGAAAAGGGCCTGCCCGAAACGGGCAGGCCCGAACAGCGGGATGGACTTAGTTGCCCTGACCCTGCTGCTGTTGCTGGGGCATCTGACCCTGCGGACCCCAGCCCTGCGGGCCGTAACCCTGCGGGCCGTAGCCGTAGCCAGGGCCGTAGCCATAGCCCGGACCATACCCGTAACCCGGATGGCCGTAACCATAGCCGCGGCCATAGCCGTCACCATAGCCATGGCCATACCCGTGACCCCGACCGCGACCGCTGGCGGAGAAGTCAAAGGAGCCGTCGCCCATCATGTCGCTCATCATGTCGCCCATGCCCCAGTTACGGCCGGAGCCATACCCCGGGCCACCGAAGAACGGCATGCTGGGACCATAGCCATAGCCGGGTCCATACGGACCGGGGCCATACCCGTAGCCGGGGCCGCCCCACTGGGCGGAGGCCATCATCGGGGCGGCCAGGCCACCCAGGGAAACGGCGAGAACTGCTGCCTTGACGAACTTGTTCATGGTGCTACCTCCTGAAGGAGTCATGCCCTCAATTTGAATGCGCGCACGCGGGGAGGGCTTCCCGAATGCGCGCCTTACCGGTCAGGGGAACGGAAAACCGCCCATCCCCCAGGGGAAGGCCGAAAACGGCCCGCCCATTCCCGGATATCCGGGCGAACCCGGATATCCGTATGGATACCCTCCTGGCATCCCGCCAGGGGGGTGGAACGACGGAGAACCCGGGGTTCCGTACGGCCCTTGTGGCCCGTGGCCATAGCCCGGGTATGCGGGGCCCTGCGGTGGCACGCCGGGCGCGGGCCGCGATTCGGCCCGTCGGGACGGGTCGTAGTCGCGGTCCGGAAAGCGCCCGCGCGGGCGTTCCGGGGCCGAGCGCTGTACCTCCGGCGAACCGGAGGCCCAGGGGTTGTGGCGATCACTCGCCGCCAGGTCGGCGACCGGCAACAGGAACCCCGCAGCCAGCACAACCCCGAGCATCGGGATCGTGCTGACTCGCGTGCGTTTCGATTGACCGGACTGCCTGCCCTGCATGGCGAACCGCCTCCGTCTCGCTTCCACCGCGACAGGCACCCCCGCCCGTCGCCTTGCAATCACTGATCCGCGGATCAGTAGCCGCCACCTTCTTCCATGGCTTCACGACGCTCGCGCATCATCTCCATGCGGCGCTCGCGCTGGCGCTCCATCTCTTCTTCATACGCGGCACGGCCGGCCTCCATCGCCTTCTGGCGTGCCTCGCGCATGGCCTGCATCTCTTCCATGCGCTCCTGGCGCTCGGCGTGCTGCGCCTGAATGCGCTCGCGCATCTCTTCCGGCATGTCCTCCGGCAGGTTGTCCGGATCGAACTCCGGCATCTGGCCGTAGCCCGGGCGCTGCTGCATGCCGTAGCCCGGCTGCATCATCCCCGGATGGCCGAAGCCGCCCTGCTGCGGGCCGGGCCCGTAGCCCTGGTCATGCCCCGGCCCGTACCCGGGACCATAGCCATAGCCCGGACCGTAGCCCGGATAGCCCCGACCATAGCCCTGACCCTGGCCATAGCCGTCGCCATACCCGCGGCCGTAGCCCTGGCCATGGCCTCGCCCGGACATGCCGAAGCTGAAGTCACCGGAGCCTTCGCGCTGCTGCATCATCCCGGCGCCGGGATGCATGCCCATGCCCTGGCCATAGGGGGCGTGACCGTAGGGGCCGGGCACCGGACCCTGCTGGCCCATCGCCGGACCCTGGCCGTAGCCCTGTTCCTGCTGTTCGTCGGCCTGGGCCACGCCCAGGGCCAGCACGGATGCCACAGCGGCGCTGGCCAGCGTGGTACCGATCGTTCGGGTGTTGAATCGCTTCTTCATCGGGAACCTCCTTGAGGTCTTGCTTGCGTGATCATTTGAGTCGAATCCCGCGCCGGGCGCGGCCCTTGCCGGGCGTACCCGACTTGCCACCCCCCTTGGGGGCACTGCCGCTGTCCTTGCGGCCGGTCTTGCTGCTGGTCGAGGCGGATTTGGTGGTTCCGCCGGTCTTCTTGTTGGACGCCGGCGCCGCGCGCTTGTTCGCCGCGCCACCACTTGATTTGGGGCCGCTGGTGGCCTGGCCGGACGTGCTCGCACGCCCTTTGCCCGGGCTACCCGCGCCGCCGCTGGTCGTCCTGGCCTTGGTCTGCGTCTTGGCCTGAGTCTTCGTCGTGCCACTGGACGCCTTCTTCGCGGTCTTCGTACCCGCTGCACCGCCCCCGGTCGTGCCGGTCGCACGGCTGGAGCCGCCCTTCGCGGACCGCGAGCCGGTGGCCCCGGACGCGGACGTCGCCTTCGCCGACGCCGCGCGGGATGCCCCGCCGGCGCGGGAGGTGGATTTCTTCGGGCTCTCGGCGGCGTCGGCCTTCGCATCCGCGTTGCCGGTGGCCGGGGCCGCCGGGCTCCGGGGCTCGGCGGCGGGCTCCGGCTCTTCGGGACGACTCGCCGGTTCGGGCGCCTGCGCAACCGGATCCGAATCCGGGGCACCGGTCGATTGGCGATCCTGCGCCTTGCCGGCGGCCGGGCCGGAGCCCATACCCGACGGCCCGCCACTCGCCGGACCGCTACCGAAGCCCGGGGTGGAGCCGCCGCCCGACGGGCCGCCCGGCCCGCCGCCACCGTCGCGACGGCGCTCCAGCAAGGACCGGATCAGGCGCCACAGGGCGAACGCGAGATCGCGCAGGCCCTCGAGGAAGGCCAGGGCCAGGCACTTGAGGTACAGGCCGGCGTACTGCACCGCCTGGGTGACCGGCCCGCCCTCGCGCGGGCCGAAGAGGTCGTTGCCCGCGGCGGCGCCGGCGGTCGCGCCCGGAGCCGGGGTAGTCCCACCGCCATGGCCATTGCCGTTGCCGTTGCCATTACCGTTCGCGCACACCGCAGCCGCCTCGCCGTTTTCGTCCAGGCTGGTCGGGCAGAAGGCGCGGCGCCCGGAGATGCAGCCCAGCGGGATTACCAGCAGGGTCAGCAGGGTGGCCACCACGGTGCCGAACATCAGCGAGATCGCCATGCCCTGGAAGATCGGATCGAACAGGATCACGCTGGAACCGGCCAGCAGGGCCAGCGCGGTGATAATGATCGGGCGGGTACGCGCCTGACAGGCCAGGATCATCGCGTCGCGCACGTCGTGGCCCTCGTCCACCGCCTGGCGGCCGAAGTCCACCAGCAGTATCGAGTTTCGGACGATGATGCCCGCGAGTGCGATGAAGCCGATCATCGAGGTCGCGGTGAACTCGGCGTTCATCAGCCAGTGGCCGGGGATGATCCCGATCAGGGTCAGCGGGATCGGGGCCATGATGATGCCCGGCAGCACGAAGTTGCCGAACTCCCAGACCACCAGCATGTAGATCAGGATCAGCGCGATCGCGAAGGCGATGCCCATGTCGCGGAAGGTCTCGTAGGTCACCGTCCACTCGCCGGCCCACTCGAACGCGGTGGAATCGTCATTTGGCGGCGGGCCGAGCCAGTGCGGCTGCACCTGGCTGCCATCCGGAAGCCGGTAGTCCTCCAGCTGTTCCTGGACCTCCAGCATCCCGTACACCGGCGCGGCCAGGCGGCCGACCACCTCGCCGGTCACGTACTCCACCGGACGCAGGTTCTTGTGGTAGATCGGCTCGTCCTGCGGGCGCTGGACAAACTCGCCGAGCTCGGCCAGCGGGATGGACCCGCCCTGCCGGGTAAACACGGGCAGCATTTCCAGCTGCCGGATGTCGTTGCGCGTGGCCATCGGCAGGCGCATCTCGATCAGATGCGGCTCAACCAGCGACTGCGCCTTCACGTCGCCCAGGATCTGCCCGCCGATTGCGGTCTCCAGGGTGCGGTTGATGGTCTCCACGGTCACGCCGCGGCGCAGGGCCTTGTCGCGATCCACGTCGAAGTGCCAGACGTCGTGCGGCGCCTGCAGGAAGCTGTCCACGTCCGCTACGTGCTCGGCATTCGCGAACATGCCTTCCAGATCACGGGCGACCGCGCGGCGGGTTGCCGCGTCGGGGCCGTAGACCTCGGCCACTACCGACTGCAGCACCGGCGGGCCCGGCGGCATCTCGACCACCTGGATGCGCGCACCGGCGGCACGGGCCATCGGGGTCAGGCGTTCGCGCGCCTCGGTGGCGATCTCGTGCGAGGTGCGGCCGCGATCGCCCTTGTCCACCAGCTGCACCTGGATATCCCCCTGCCAGGGTTCGTCACGCAGGTAGTAGTGGCGCACCAGGCCGTTGAAATTGAACGGCGACGCGGTGCCAACATACGACTGCAGGCCCACCACCTCGTCCATCTCGCGCAGCACCTGTGCCATGTCGTGGCTCAGGGTGGCGGTCTCGGTCAGGGCGGTGCCCTCGGGGAAGTTCACCACCACCTGAAACTCGGGCTTGTTGTCCAGCGGCAGCATCTTCACGCGCACATCGGTGGTCATGAACAGGCTGACCATCAGGAAGAAGATCACGATCACGCCGATCAGGAAGGTATAGCCACGCACGGGGTTGTCGGCCAGTCCCGGGATCGCCGTGCGATAGAACCGACCCAGCTTCTCGGCCTGGCGGTGTTCCTTGTCGGTGGCCTTTTCGAGGTAGGCCATGCTGGGGCGCAGGCGCTGGGTCAGCCACGGGGTAAAGACAAAGGCCGCGACCAGCGAGAACAGCATGGCCACGGAACCCAGCACCGGGATCGGCTGCATGTACGGGCCCATCATCCCGGAGACGAAGCCCATCGGCAGCAGCGCCGCGATCACGGTGAAGGTGGCCAGGATGGTCGGATTGCCGACCTCGCGCACCGCATCTACCGAGGTCTCGGTATCGATGCCGCGCTTCATCAGCCAGCGTCGGTAGATGTTCTCCACCACCACGATGGCATCGTCCACCAGGATGCCGATGGAGAAGATCAGCGCGAACAGGCTGACGCGATCGATGGTATAGCCCAGGACCCAGGCGCTGAACACGGTGAACAGGATCACCACCGGAATCACGATCAGCACCACCAGCGCGGCGCGGATCCCGAGGAACAGCCCGACCAGGATGGTCACCGCGAAGGTCGCGATGAACAGCTTGAAGATCAGTTCGTTGACCTTCTCGTTGGCGGTCTTGCCGTAGTCGCGCGAGACCGCGACCTCGACGTTGTCCGGGATCACACTGCCCTTCAGGCGTTCGAGACGTTCGAGGACATTGTTGGCCACGGTCACGCCGTTGCTGCCGGGCTTCTTGGCGATCGCCAGGGTCACCGCCGCCGCGCCCTCCGGCGCCGCGTCCGGATCCACGGCGGCCGGCCCGGAGTAGTGCCGCACGAAGCGGTCCACCTCGCCCGGTCCGTAGGTCACCTCCGCCACGTCACGCAGATACACCGGCTGACCGTCACTGACCGCCACCAGCAGCTGCTCCAGATCCGCCGCCCCGGTAAAGAACCGCCCGGTGTACACCGCGGTGCTCAGGCCGTCGCTCTCGATGCGTCCGGCGGCGCCCTCGACATTCGCCGACTGCACGGCCTGTGCGATCTGGTCCAGACTGACATCGAACCCGGCCAGGCGCTCCGGCTGCACCTCGATGCGCAGGCGCTCCTCGCGCCCGCTGACCACGAAGCTCTGACTGGTATCGGGGACCTCGTTCAGCTGCTGCTGCGCATCCAGCGCGATTTGGCGCAGCAGGGCATCATCCACCTCGTGCGACCAGAAAGTCAGGTTCACCACCGGCACATCATCCGCGCCCTTGGCCTTGACCATCGGCTCGCTCACACCCGGCGGCATCAGGTCACGATTGGCAAACAGCTTGTCGTGCACCTTGACGATCGAGGACTCCATGTCCTCGCCGACATCGAACTGCACGGTCACCATCGCCTCGCCGCGATGCGATACGGAGTAGACGTTGTCGACCCCGGAAAGCTCGCTCATCAGCCGCTCCAGCGGCCGCGCCGCCAGGCTCGCCACCTGCTCCGAAGGCACACCCGGGTAGGACACCATGATGTCCACCATCGGCACGGAGATCTGCGGATCCTCCTGGCGCGGCGTCACCATCAGGCCGAGGATGCCGATCGCGATACTGGCCAGCAGCAGCAGCGGCGACAGCGGCGAATGGATAAACGCCGCCGCCATGCGCCCGGCAATGCCGGGGTCGCCGTGCTTCTGCCGGAAACCGGTCTCGGATTGTCTGTCGTCTTCGGCCATCGAGCTTGAACGGTCCTGTTGTCGGTCTGGCGTCCCGGGCACCGCCAGGGGCGGCGCCTTGCCACCGGTGCGCCTGCCAGGGGCGCCTGCCGGTGCTGTGAATCCGGTTTTGGGCCGGAGAGGCGTCCCTACATGCGGCTCCAGGGATCGGCGTCACCCCCGCGGCGCCCGGCGCCCGCATCCGGAGAGCGTCCACCGACCGGCTGGCCGGAACGCACGCCGGCACCCGGCCGCGCGAGGATCTGCATGCCCGGCTCCAGCCCGGAGGTCACCACCACCTGGTCCCCGCGCGAACCCCCAAGACGCACCATGCGCACCCGCACATGGCCCTCGCCGTCCAGCACGGCCACCCGCGGCAAGGCGCCCCCCGGGATCAGGGCGGAACGCGGGATCACCACGCGGTTGCCCGGCGTACCGGCCTGCGGCAGATATACCGCCGCATGCATGCCCGGCCCGCCGCGCACGCCCTGGGGCAGATCGAATTTGACGGTCACGGTATGGCGCTGGGGATCGGCCAGGGGGAAGATCCGGGCGACCCGGGCCTCCACCTCGTCGCCGGTATCCAGCCGCACCTGCACGTAGTCGTCTTCCTGCAGGCTGCTCACCAGCCGCACCGGCACCTGGGCCTCGATGCGCAGGAACTCGACGTGGCCAAAGCTGACCAGAGGCTGCCCGGGCTGCACGGTGTCGCCTTCTTCGACGTGCTTGTGCATCACCAGGCCGTCAAAGGGGGCCTCGGAGCGGGTGTCGCGAATGGCGGCGTCCAGCTCGGCCACGCGGGCCCGGGCCTGTTCCCAGCGCGCCTGGGCCTGGTCCACGCCGATGTAGCGGGAGTAGAGATCGGTGCGTCGGTCCAGCGCGGGGTCGCCCATGCCCATGAACTGGCCCATCGGCTGGGTAAACATCTGGTCGAACATCGATGGCACGCCCATGCCGGGCATCTGCCCGATGTTGCGCGACTGCGGCGAAATCATCTCGCGGCCGTACTGCATCTGGGCCTCGCGGATCGCAGCCTCGGCGGTACGCATCTCGGCCTCGGCCGCCTGGCGCTGGGCGCGCAGCCGGTCATCGCTGATCGCTACCAGCACGGTCCCCTGTTCGAAACGGTCGCCCTCGGCACCGGCTACGTCGACCACGCGCCCCGAGGACTGCGCCGTCAGCGTGACCTCGCGGAAGGGAATCACCGTGCCACTGACCGTCTGGGTGGCCGCCTGATCCGGCTCCACCGTGAGGACGGGGCCGGAGGCATGCACCAGCGACAGGCCCCACAGAGGCAGTGCCAGTGCCGCACCCAGCAGGGTCCGGGCCAGAAGGCGTCGGGAGACTCGAGCAATCATGATCGTCCTACCTCGCGCCGAATGCCGCGATGAGAGAGGGGGTGCCGGGCCTGCGCGCCTGCACGCGCCGGGGCCTGGGCAAACGATGGGCCGCAGCCGACCGACTGCCGGGGGAAACGGCAACGAGCCTGGTCCGGCGACCGGTGTCAGCCGGATGACCACCGAAGCGGGTATCCATATCCCAGTATGTAGAAGAACTCATGCCGAACTACAAGCAACGTATATGCCAGTATTGTGACATTCTTATAAATCAATCACTTGATTCTGATTTGCTGATATTCAGGGCACACCTGTTGCAACACCCCCGTTTCGCGCTATAACCGAGACAGGGATTGGCGAAACGGGGGATTCCCGGGTGTTGCAGGAGGCCCCGGGTGTTGCAACACCGTCCCGCTGCCGCCGGCCCCTCCAACAAGAAAAAGGAGGCGGGATGACCACAACCGAACTGGCCGAGATCTGCATCCGACACAGTCGGGATCCACACCTCATCAGCGATACCCGGGGCCGGGTCCTGTTCGCCAACCCGGCCTTTCACCAGACCCTGCAAATCCCCCCGGATACCCCCCTGACCCTGGACCAGCTCGGGTCGCTGAATCTCGAGGCACATCTGAAAGAGGCCGCCGTCGCCGCCGGCGACGACGACGCCGACGCCAACCGCACCCCGCACGCCCTGCACTTCTCGCTGATGGCCGAACTGGAGGACGAGACCCTGCCACTGGAGGTCATCAGCCAGCCCCTGCGCCTGAACGACGACGCCCGCGCGCTGCGCCTGATCACCCTGCAGCCGCAGCGCCGGCGCACCACCTCGGTGGAGACCGTTAGCGAGGATGGTCGGGACGGACTCGATGACAGCCACTTCCATTCCCATGACGCCCATTGCCGCCCCACCCTCCAGTTCGCGCGGCGCGTCGCCGCCAGCGATGTGCGCGTGATGCTGCTGGGCGAATCCGGCACCGGCAAGACCCGCCTGGCGCGTGCGATCCACCAGGCCAGCCGCCGCGCCGAGGCGCCGTTTGTCGAGATCAACTGCGCGGCGATCCCCGAGGAACTGCTCGAATCCGAGCTCTTCGGTCATACCCGGGGTGCCTTCTCCGGGGCGGTCAGTGACCGCATCGGGCGCTTCGAGTCCGCCGATGGCGGCACGCTGTTTCTCGACGAGATCGGGGAGATGAGTCAGCGGCTGCAGGCCAAGCTGCTGCGCGCCGTGCAGGACGGCGCCTTCGAACGCGTGGGGGAGAACACCACCCGGCAGGTGGACGTGCGCATTCTCGCCGCGTCGAACCAGGATCTGCGCAGCCAGGTGGAGGCCGGCGAATTCCGCACCGACCTCTTCTACCGACTGGCCGTCGCAACAGTGGACATCCCGCCGCTACGCGATCGTCCCCGCGATCTCGCGGCCACGCTGCAGGCCTACGAGGTGCATCACGGCATCCGCATCGCGCCCCATCTGAAGGAAAAGCTGCAGGAACACCCCTGGCCGGGCAACTTCCGCGAACTGGAGAACGTCTTCGAGTGCCTGACCCTGCACGCCCGGGATGGCCAGGTCGACGACTTCCCCCTGCCCCAGCCGATCCGGGTGGATGCAGACATGGGCGACACGATCCATGCCCCGCGTACCAACGGGCATGACCACGGCCGCACCGCCAGTGCCGAGCCGAATAGTCTTGGCGCCAATGGCACCCAGGCCAGCGAACATCCCGAGGCGCGGCGCCTGCGCGAGGCGCTGGTGGCCCATGCCGGCAACCGCTCGCAGACCGCACGCGCCCTCGGCATGGATCGCAGTACCCTGTGGCGCAAGCTGCACCGCTACCAGTTGGTTTGAGGAGCACTAGCCGGACGCGGCGCCTCCACACGACAAAAGGCCCCGGAGATGTGCATCTCCGGGGCCTTTCTGATCGCCCGGGCACGGCGGCCCGGGATCGCTACTACCGGAACTGGCGCAGGTGACGCGCCCCGTCCCGGTGGTGACGGTCATACACCGGCGCCAGGCGCTCGACCATCACGCGTCGCTCGCCGGCGGGCAGCAGGTCCAGGGCGCTGTCCCATGCCCGCATGGCCCCGCGGGCATCCCCCGCAGCATAGAGGGCGTTGCCCAGCTCGCCGTAGAGGTCGGCACGCTGAGCGGCCGTCGCCGGAATGTCCGCCAGCGCGGTCCGCAGGACAGCAGCCGCAGCCTCCGGCCCGTCACTCCAGTACGCGGCGCGACCGTTCTCCAGCGCCTCCTGCACCTGGCGCGCGACCTGCTCCTCGCTCACCGGCTCGCCGTCGGCCGTGGTGCGCGGCTGCTCCCGCGGGTCCGGAATCGGCCGATGCATGCCGGTGTCGTCGTCGCGCTCGTAGGCCTCGCCGGTCATCGGGTCCATATCGCCCTCCGACAGGCGGCCCTCGCGCGGCGGGCTCGCGGGCGTGCGCGACTCGGCCGCCGGATCATCCTCCGCCACGGCCACGGCCTCGACGTCTTCGTCCTCCGGCACCGCCTCCACGCTGGGCGCCAGCACGTCCCGCGCCGACCAGGCGATCAGCCACAGCACGATCACGATCAGGATCCACCAGCGACTCAGGAAACTTCTCTGCTTGTTATCTGCCTGTTCCATGCCTCACCTTTTCCGGTTATCCCCGTCCGATTCTATCCTGCACGGGTTCAACGTCCAGCGAAACGGGTACCGGGATTTCCTGCCGAACCCCGCGATTCACCCGCGCGCCCAAGCCGGCGGCAATCCCAGCACGTCCTGGTGACCGACCACCAGCTCGACCTCGCCCCGGGCAAGGGCGCGTGCCCGCGACTCGCCCCAGGCCTGCAACGCGGCCGCGCGATCTGGCACGACCTCGCAGGCCGCATCCACCCAACCGTCGATCAGGGCCGCCCCCAGCTTCGCCTGCCCGGCATCCAGGCGCCAGTCGCTCGCGCGCGTTTCCACGCGATGCCCGTGCGCCTCGAGCCGGGCCGCGCAGACCGACGCGGCGGTCGGGCCCAGCGCCGGCCCCAGGCCCTTGTCCGAACGCTGATGCCGATTCACCGCATCCTCCAGCTCGGCATCCAGGGGCTGCGGATCCGACCAGCGGATCCGCCCGTCATAGCTCAGCGCGAACAGGACCGCCGTCCCCTGGCGGGCACAGCCCTCCAGCAGCCGGGCAAGCCAGGCTTCGGACACCAGATCCAGCAACGCCGCCGCCGTCACCAGCGGCTCGTCCCCCGCGAGCGCCGCCGCCGGGTCTGCCGCCAGATCGGTCACCCGCCGCTCGAGCGCGACCCCGGGGCCCGGGGCCGCCGCGCGCTGCAGCAACCCCTTATCGTGATCCACCAGCCGCCAGTGTTGCGGGGTCGGCAGCCGGGGCGCGAGATAGCGCAGGTTGGAGCCGGTCCCGCTGCCAAGATCGGTGACCCTCAGGGCATCCCCCGTCACCCGGCCGGCCAGCGCCGCGCCCAGCATCGCAACCAGCGCGTCCGAGCGCGCCGCGTGATCCGCGGGTTCGCGCAGGGCGAGCCAGTCGGCGTCGAAGGTCTCGGTCATCGCAGCCAGTCCTCCAGCGTTCGCTCCAGCGCGGCCACCGCACCGTCCCAGTCCGGTCGTTCCGTCATGGCCGCGCGGGCCGCCCGGCCCATCCGTTCGCGCCCCCGCGGGTCGCGCAACAATCCCTCGATGGCCCCAGCCAGCGCCCCGATATCACCCGGCGGCACCAGACGCCCGGCGGCCTCGGGGACGGTCCCCGGGATCGCACCACCAGTGGTCCCGATCACCGGAAGCCCTCGGGCCATGGCCTCGGTGTAGGCCATGCCAAAACCCTCGTAGACACTGGGCAGGACGAACACCGACGCCTGCGCGTACCAGCCCTCCAGCATCGCATCGTCGCACTCGCCGGCCCATTCGATGCGACCCTCCAGCCCGGCCGCCGCGATCGCCGTCTCCACCCGCCGGGCATACGCCGCATCCCGATCGCGCGCGCCCACCAGCACCGCCCGCCAGTTCTCGGCCTCAAGCCGGGCCAGGGCCTGCACCAGTTCCAGCTGCCCCTTGCGCGGGACCACCGTCCCCACGCAGAGCAACAGCCGCGGCGCGCCGGGCGCCGGACCGGTCGCAGGCGGGCGCGCCTCGACGCCGGGCGGGATCGCCTGCAGTCGCTCCGGGGGCATGCCCCAGGCGGCCACCTGCCCCGCCGTAAAGGCACTGGTCGCGACCACACCCCGCACGTGCCCGAGGGCAGCGCGCTCCCGCGCGAGCAGGTCCTCCGACCGCGCCGGCGCCAGGCCGGTCTCCAGCCCCAGCGGATGATGCAGCAGGTAGATCAGGCGCAAGCGCACAGCATGTCGGGCCAGCACCTCGGGGAAGGCCCCCGCCGCCAGTCCGTCCAGCAGCACACCCCCGGCATCGGGAATGCCCGCAAGCGCGGTATCCAGCGCCGCCGCGGCCTCGGGATCCGGCCCCGGGAAGCAACCGTCCAGTTCGTGGACCGCGACCCGCCAGCCGCGCGCCCGCAGACCCGCGACCATGCGCGCGTCGTAGCGATAGCCCCCGGTACGCTGATCCAGCGCGCCCGGAACCACGAACGCTAGGGAAACACTGATCAATGTGCCCGCTCGCGCTCGAGTCGCTTTTGCGTGCGTTTAATGCGCGGTGACCGCCGTGCAGTCATTCTGCACAAGGGAACCGCAACGCTGTGCGCGCGCCCGTTTTTGATAGCAACGGGCGGCCGAGCCCCTTGGGGTTGGTACCCCAGATTCCCCGATCCTGCGTTGCGACGCTTGCCGGTAGAACCACTACCGGCTGCGCACCGCGCCTTGTCTCGGAAAACCTGGGGTACCAACGCGGGCGTGCACATTAATCAGTGTTTCCCTTGTTCGCGCATTCCGCTCAGGGCGCGGCCTCGTAGCTGGCCCAGGCAATATGCGACTCGTTCAGCGTTACGCACACCGCATCCAGCTCGCGCGCGGACTCGCCCAGCTCGCCGGCATGGATGGCGCTTGCCACGCGCTGGTGCAGCGCGTGGGCCAGAAACTCGGTGGTCGTGTTCTGGCCGCGAAACTCCTCGCGCTCGTCCAGGTTCTGGTAATTGAGATCCGCCAGAAGGGCCTTCACGACCTCGCTGGCGCGGCCGATATCCACCACCAGTCCGTCCGCGTCCAGCGCCCGGCGGCGGAAGGTGACATCGACCACATAGGTCGCGCCGTGCAGCTTCTGCGCCGGGCCAAAGGTCTCGCCGGCGAAGCTGTGAGCAATCATGAAGTGGTCACGCACGTTCAGGCTGTACATCGGGTGGTTCCCCGTCTGGAAGTAAAGGATCAGTAGCGGATGCGGTGGCAAAGGGTGCGGGCGGCCTCGGGCCCCGTGACGCGGGCCATCGCCGCGGGCAGGTCGGCGAAGGCATCCTCGCCGGTAATCAGCGCATCGAGTGCCGGATCGGCCAGCAGGGACAATGCAAGCGCCAGGCGGCGACGGTAATCCCAGCGCGCCGCGCGCTCCGGCGGGATACGCCCCACCTGCGAGCTGCGCAGTGTGAGCCGCCGCGAATGGAACGCCTCGCCCAGTGGTGCCGGCACCGGCTGGTCGCCGTACCAGCTCATCTCCACCACCCGCGCCTCGACCCCGGCCAGCGCCAGGGCCTGCGCCAGCCCGGCCGGGTTGCCGCTGGCATGAACCACCCCGTCCAGCCCCTGCAGCTCCGGGTTCCCCCGCGCCGCCTCCGGCGTGCAGAGCGACAATCCCAGCGCCGCCGCCACGGGTTCACGGGCGGGATTGGGGTCGATCAGCGTGACCTCAGTGCCCGGGATCGCCCGCAGCAGCCCGGCCACCAGCAGGCCCACCACGCCGGCGCCGATCACCGCGAGGCGATCCCCCGGACCCGGTTGCAGATCCCAGACCGCGTTGATGGCCGTTTCCATGTTGGCCGCCAGCACCGCGCGCCCCGAAGGCACGGCATCCGGTATCGGCACCACCGCGGCGGCCGGCACCGTGTAGGCGCTTTGATGCGGATACAGGCAGAACACCCGTTGCCCGCCCAGCCCGTGCGCCGCGCCGCCCGCCTCGACCGTGCCGACACTGATGTAGCCGTACTTCACCGGCCACGGGAATTCGCCCGCCTGGAACGGCGCGCGCATCGCCTGATACTGGCTCTCCGGCACCCGACCGTGGAACACCAGCGACTCGGTCCCGCGGCTGATCGCCGAGAACTGCGTGCGCACCCGCACCACGTCCGGGCCTGGCTCCGCCAGCGCCTCCGGGCGCAACGCGCCCGTGCCCGGACCGGTGACCCAGAACGCCTGTTCGGAGTCGGCCGTGCTCACCGGGAGGGGCCCGGAAACGGGGTGCGCTGCCACGTGATCATCCGTGCAGTTTGGGCGAAGGGCGCAGCGACCGGCAACTCCCGGTGCCCCGCATGGTCGCAAGACCAGGGCGTGCCACCCGCGCGCCCCCAGGACGATCGCCAACGGAGCGCTACAATCCCCGCATGGAGTCTTCCCCCGCCAAGCCTTTCCCGTTGCGCCTGCAGGCCGGCCTGCGGGTCTGGGCGACCGACTGGCTGCTCGCGGGCCTGGCCGGCCTCGCCGTAACCGGTGCACTGGTTTGGCACGCGCCCACGAGCCTGCCAACCGTCGCCGGTTTCGTCACGCTCTGGCTGGTGCTGGGTGCCATCCTCGCCAGCCGCACCCCGGCGACCGGAGTGGCGCCCGCCGGGCGCGGCCCTGGCCCGGCCAACCGGGTCACGCTCCTGCGCGCCGCCCTGACCGCCCCGCTCGGCGGCCTGGTCCTGGCCGCCCCTACCCCGGACGAGCCGGTGCTGGCGCTGTGGGTGATCGCCCTCGCGGGCCTGGCACTGGTGCTGGACGGGGTGGACGGGGCCGTCGCGCGCCGCACGGACAGCGCCACCGCGTTCGGCGCCCGCTTCGACATGGAGCTGGACGCCGCCATGATCCTCGCCCTGTCGATCCTCGCCTGGCAGATGACGGCGGTCGGCCCTTGGGTGATCCTGATCGGCCTGATGCGCTACGCCTTCGTGCTGGCCGCCCGCCCCCTGCCCTGGCTGGCCGCACCGCTGCCGCCCAGCCGGCGCCGCCAGGCCGTCTGCGTGTTGCAGACCGTGGTCCTGCTACTGGTCCTGATCCCCGGCCTGCCCGCACCCGCCGCCATCACCATCGCCCTGGCCGGCCTGCTGGCTCTGGGCCTGTCCTTTGCCGTGGATATCCACTGGCTGTACCGCCACCGACCGGAGGTGTGTCATGACTGACGCCCGCAACAACCGCCGCCCCGCCCGCCTGCGCCGCCTGCTGCTGGGTGGCCTGCTGGCCACGGCCCTCGCGCTGCCCGCGCAGGCCCTGGCCGATGCCGACCGCTGGGTCATCGACCCCGACCACTTCGCGGTCGGCTTCCTGGTCGATCATGCCGGCTATGCCAAGGTCCTGGGCATGTTCCTGGAGGCCGAGGGCGAGTTCGTCTTCGACCCCGACACGGGCGAGCTGGGTGACGGCTACTTCGTCATCCAGACCGACAGCGTGTTCACCAACCACGCCGAGCGCGACGACCACCTGCGCAACGAGGACTTCCTGAACGTCGAGGAATACCCGGAGATGCGCTTTACCGCCACGCGCTACGAGCCGACCGGCGAGAACACCGGGCGCCTCAGCGGCGGGCTCGAGCTGCTGGGCGAGACCCGCACCATCCACCTCGACGTGACGATCAACAAGGTCGGGCGCTACCCGTTCCCGCTCGGCGGCCTGTTCGGCCGACCGTACGTTCTCGGTGCGTCGATGCGCGGCAGCTTCAACCGCTCCGACTTCGGCATGACCTACGGCCTGACCCGCGACATCGTCGGCGACGAAGTCGAACTGATCATCGAGTTCGAGGCCCAGCGCCAGTAACGCCCCGCCGACTGAATGTATTCACCACGAAGCACACGAAGGCACGAAGAAGGGCCAGGGCGGATTGCACCACGGAGGGCACAGAGGACACGGAGAAGGACTGACTACAGGGCGACGCGCTGGAGCCGACGTTGCTGACGGGTGATCGCGGGGCACGGGGCAACACTCCCCCGTCACCCCGGCCGCAGTGAAGCGAAGAGCCGGGATCTCCGGACCCTGGCACCCATGTCACCGCGCACCCCGAAGGCGCAGGTCGCGATCGCCCCGAAATGGGCAGGATGCGGACGAGGCGAGCGAAACGCCCATTGAAGGTCAAGGATGCTGTTCACCACGAAGGGCACGAAGATACGAAGGAAGGGCCAGGGCAGATCGAACCAGCCAGGGTATGGAGAAGGGCGGGGAGCCCGGTCGCACGGCGATGGTGCCGTAGAACAGGAACCTTCTGAAAAAAATCCGGTTCGGGGGCTCAAGTCTGCGGGGATTCAGCCGTCACCGGGGACAGGCCCGTTCCCCCTATCGAGTGCAACGGGCCTGCACATTCAGAACCGGGAGTACGAGATGGACGCAAGCGCGATTGCCGCGATGGCCACGCAGAACAGCCAGCAGCAGGTGGCCATGCAGAAGGATGTGGCCGTGCAGAAGAAGACGATGGAGTCGCAGGAGATGGCGGCTCAGTCGATGCTGCAGGCCATGCCCGACATCGGCGAGATGCAGGCCGCCACTCAGGGTCTGCCGGACAACGTCGGCACCAACATCAACACGACCGCCTGAGACGTTACCAACTGTCCGTCCAGAAAGGCCCCGGCGCACCCATGCCCGGGGCCTTCTCATTACTGGACCATCCCCCGCCCCGTTCCGGCAACGATCGACTTTCTCCGTGTCCTCCGTGACCTCTGTGGTCACACGCCCTTGCCCTTCCTTCGTATCTTCGTGCCCTTCGTGGTGAACAAAGGCCCTTGCCCTTCAGCCCCCATCGCCGGCATTACGCCTGGACGCATCCGCGGGCGCACGGCAGACCCGCGCGGCGAAGCGCCGCATGACGCCCCGCGCCAGACGGTCTTCCGGGTCGATGCAGAAGCCGGCCTGTTCCACCGCGGCCTCGGTATCACGGTTCGGGTGACAGCCGCCGGTGATGCAGGTCCAGGCCGGCTGCACCCGGTCCTGGGCGCGGGCCAGCAGCGGCCGCGTGTGACGTACATGCTCCAGCATGCGCAGCTCGCCCGCCTCCGCCAGCACCCGACGCACCTCGCCGAGGGCCCGTGGCGGGTCCTGCACGCTGCAGAACACCAGGCCGGAGACCACGGTATCGAACGTGCCATCGGCAAACGGCAGGGCCTCGGCCCGCGCCACCACCAGCGGCACGGCAGGCGCCCGCCGGCGGGCCCGGCGCAGGGCCGCCAGGTCCGGGTCGATGCCGATGACCCGCCCCGGGTCCGCGAACAGCGGCAGGTCACGCCCGGTCCCGCAGCCGATCTCCAGCACCCGGCCGTTCGCGCCCGCCACCAGGCGCCGGCGCCAGCGTCGCAGACCCAGCAGCTCGGCACCGGCCATCAGGCCGTCGTACAACCAGGGGATCTGTTCCAGACCGCGCATCGAGACTCCCGGGGACAGGAAAATGTGACGCCCAGCACATTCTTTCGGCGACTGTCAGGAACCTGTTTCCACAGTCCCTGTCCACTTATACAAGTTGCGGAAATGATCGGCTCGTGGCAACGGCAGCCGGTTTTCCGCCGTTCGGACCAGAACCCTCCATCACACGGGTGTCCGGACGATCTTTGGCCCGACCTTCGCGTCGGGCCATTTTTTTGTGGGGTGACCCCGCCCGGCAGCCCCGGGAACGGTCAGCTGCCCGTGCGACCGATCAGGTTGAGGAACTCGCGCCGGGTGCGGCCGTCCTCGCGGAAGGCGCCCAGCATCACCGAGGTCGCCATCGACGAATGCTGCTTCTCCACCCCGCGCATGGTCATGCACATGTGCTTGGCGTCCACCACCACGCCGACTCCCTTGGCGTTCGTCACCTGCATCAGGGCCTCGGCGATCTGGCGCGTCAGGCTCTCCTGGATCTGCAGGCGCGCCGCGAACATGTCGACAATCCGGGCGATCTTGGACAAACCGATCACCTTGCCATTGGGCAGGTAGGCCACATGCACCTTGCCGATGATCGGCAGCAGGTGATGCTCGCACAGGGAGTACAGTTCGATATCGCGCAGCAGCACCATCTCGTCGTTGTCCGACGAGAACAGGGCCCCGTTGACGATACTGTCCAGGTCCTGGTGATAGCCACGGGTGAGATACTGCATCGCCTTCGCGGCGCGCATCGGGGTATCCAGCAGGCCCTCGCGCTGCGGGTTCTCGCCCAGACCGGCGAGGATGTCGCGGTAGCGCTCGGCGAGCTGTTCCGGGGCCGCCAGTGGCTGGCCCGAGGCATTGGTGGCCGTCGGCTCGTCGGCCGTCCGGGCGTCTGCATCCATCATCGAGTCCTTGTGTTCGCTCATTCTTGCGTTTTCCTCTTTCCGGGCCCGGTCAGGCGACCAGGGTGACCGCGAAGCCCGAAGCCAGCGCCAGCATCGCCCCGGCGGTCAGCACCAGGCGCAGGCCCAGGTAGCCCCGCGGCAATGCGCGGCGATACAGGCTCAGCCGATCCACCCACAGCACCCCGAGAAACAGCACCGTCAGGGTCATCAGCGCCTCCGGCAGCGGCTGCAGCACCGCCAGCCAGGCCAGGATGGATGGCACCACCGCCCACACCGGGGCCGCGAGCGGGCCCACCCGGTGCTGCCGATCCACCAGGAAGATCCCCCAGTGGATCGCCCCCAGGAACGACAGGATCACCGCACCATAGAGCGCCAGGGCCTCCAGCGCGAAAGCCTGCCATTCGGGCTGGGCCATCCACGCGCCCAGCCCGAAGAATGCGAAGGGTAGCAGGCCGCCGAACCCCAGGACGTGCAGGGCGGGCGCGGCTGCGTCCGGGCGCGGCCCGTCGCCGCGCGCCTGCAACGCCCGCTGCCCCAGATACTCGCGCAACTCGGGCAGCCCGCCGATCACGCCCTCGCGCGCGATGAACAGCGGCAGCACGGCCGCGCCGGTGGCCTGCTGCAGCGCGTGGAACTGCTCGCGGTTGTGCGCCGACCCCATGCCCCACTCCAGCCGCTGCCAGCGGCCCGGAGCCGTTGCTTCCAGCAGCGCCTCGGCATCGCGAAAGTCCGACAGGCCGGACGTAATGCCCACAATCTCGTGCGTGGCCAGGGCCTCGCGCACCTCCGGCGGCCATTCGGGGGCGCCGGCCTGCGTTTGCTCGTCTGTCTTCACGGTCCATGTCTCCGTTGGTACGCGGGGTCTCGCGAAGCGCCCCCGGCACAGGAAACCCGGGAACTTTCGTCGGCGACCATTTACAAAGATTGTACAGCTATTGTATAAGTTGTCCATCACCTTTCGGGTCCGGAGAACCACCACCATGCAACGCTCGCGCATCGCCGTCATCGGTGGAGGCATCGCCGGCCTGTCCGCCGCCTGGATCCTGCAGACCCGCCACCACGTGCAACTGTTCGAGTCGGAACCGGAACTCGGTGGTCACGCCCACACCGTGGACGTGCCCGACCCGCAGGGGCCCACACCCATCGACACCGGGTTCGTCGTCTACAACGAGCGCAACTACCCGCTGCTGACCCGGCTGTTTACGCATCTGGGCGTCGCCACGCAGGACACCGACATGTCCTTCGGCTACTCGCGCCAGCCCGCCGGGGTCGAATATGCCGGCTCCGATCTGAACACCCTGTTCGCCCAGCGCCGCAATCTGGTGCGCCCGCGTTTTCTGCGCATGGCGGGCGACATCCTGCGGTTCAACCGCCTGGGCAAGGGGCTGTTCGAACGTCACGAGAGCCCGGAAGGCACACTGGGGGCCTTCCTCGACCGGCACCGCCTGGGCCGCGGTTTCACCGAGGACTACCTGCTGCCGATGGCCGCCGCGATCTGGTCCTGCCCGCCGGAGGCGATCCGCGAATTCCCGGCCGCCAGCTTCCTGCAGTTCTTCCACAATCATGGCCTGCTGGACCTGCGCGACCGCCCGCAGTGGCGCACCGTGGTCGGCGGCAGCCGCGAATACGTACAGCGCCTGGCGCAACGCCTGGAACCCGGTTGCATCGTCCACCAGCCGGTGCGCGCGGTGATGCCGGAGTCCGGCCAGTGGCGCGTCCTGACCGAGGCCCAGGGCATGGGGTTCGACGCGGTGGTGTTCGCCTGCCACGCCGACACCGCGCGCTGGCTGTTGAACGGCGCCGCCCCCGCGCGCGACCGGCTCTTGTCCGCCTGCCGCTTCCAGGCCAACCACGCCATCCTGCATACGGACCCGGCCCTGATGCCCCGCTCGCGCCGGGTCTGGTCCTCCTGGAACTACCTGTCCGGGCGGACCACGCAGGCCCGCGACCGCGTCTCGGTGTCGTACTGGATGAACCGTCTGCATCGCCTGGAACGCCGTCAGGACTACATCATCAGCCTGAACCCCTGGCGAGACCCGCACCCCAGCCTGGTCCTCGGCGAGCAGCACTGGGAACACCCGGTCATGGATACCGCGGCGGAGGCGGCCCGCCAGCGTCTGGCGGCGATCCAGGGCGAGGATGGCCTGTATTTCGCCGGGGCCTGGATGGGCTACGGCTTCCACGAAGACGGCCTGCGCTCGGCCGTCCGTGTCGGTCAGACCATGGGCATCGAACCGCCCTGGTCGCACGCGCCGGATGCCCCCGCCCGTCCCGGTCACACGCCGGTGGCCACCGCACACGGCGGCGGGCCGGCCCCGCTCGGGGCGCCGGCGGCGCAATCGCGGAACACCTGAATGGACGCCGCCCTCGTATACGGCACGGTGATGCATCAGCGGTTCTTCCCGCAGCAGTACCGCTTTCGCTACCCGGTCATCAGCGCGCTGTTCGACATCGACCGCCTGGCCGAAACCGCCCGGCGCTGCCGCCTGTTCTCGCGGGACGCATTCAACCTGTTCAGCCTGTGCACCCGCGACCACGGGCCGCGCGACGGCCGCCCCTGGCGGCCCTGGATCGAGGCGCACCTGGCCGATTACGGCATCGACCTGGCCGGCGGTCCGATCTATCTGCTGGCCATGCCGCGCGTCCTCGGGCATGCCTTCAATCCGCTGAGCATCTGGTATGCCTGGCACGCCGACGGTGACCTGCGCGCGATCCTGCTGGAGGTGCGCAACACCTTTGGCGAGCACCACCACTACCTGCTGCACGAGCACGGCGCGCCCATGGCCGGTCCCGTGCGCCAGGAGAAGCAGAAGGCCTTTCACGTATCGCCCTTCATCGACATGCACGCGCGCTACGCCTTCAGCCTGACGCCGCCGCGTGCGCAGGTCGGGGCATCCCTGCGGATCGCGATCAACGAATACCAGGATCAGGACCTGATGCTGACGGCCACACAGCATGGCCGCCTGCGCCCGTTCAGCGACCGCACCCTGCTGGGCGCCTTCCTGAAACAACCCTGGATGACCCTCAAGGTCCTGCCGCTGATTCACTGGCAGGCGCTGAAGATCTGGTGGCGTGGCGGGCGCTACCACCCGCGGCCCGCACCCCCCGCACAGGAGATCGACTAATGGCCCTCGACCACCTCGACACCCCGCAGGACGACACCACCCGGCCGGACTGGGCCCTGCGCCTGATCGCGCGCGCACTCAAGGACATCGACACCGGGCAGATCACCCTGATCGGCCCGTCGGGCGACCGCGTGACCCTGCGCGGACGCAAGGCCGGGGTCGAGGCTGTCTGGCACTTCCGCCGCCCCTGGCGCGCGATCCTGCGCCTGCTGCGCCACGGCGACATCGGCTTTGCCGAGGGCTTCATCAGCGGCGACTGGATCACCCCGGACCTGCCAAGCCTGCTGCGCTTCGCCACCGACAACGAGCCCGCCCTCGCGGCCCTGGCCGATCGTCCGGCCTGGCAGCGCGGCCTCGACCGCCTGCGTCACTGGCGGCACCGCAACAGCCGGCGCGGCAGCCGCGCCAACATCCGCTTCCATTACGATCTCGGCAACGACTTCTACGACCTGTGGCTGGACCGCACGATGAGCTATTCGTCGGCCCTGTTCACCCGCGGCGACGAGGCCCTGGAACAGGCCCAGACGCAGAAATACGCCCGTCTGCTGGATCAACTGGACGCCGAACCGGGCGCGCATATCCTGGAGATCGGCTGCGGCTGGGGTGGCTTCGCCGAGATGGCGGCCCGGCGCGGCTATCGCGTGACCGGCGTCACCCTGTCGCAGGAGCAGCTCGACTACGCCCGCGAGCGGATCGAACGCGCCGGCCTGAGCGATCGCGTGGAACTGCGCCTGCAGGACTACCGCGACCTCGACGGGACCTTCGACCACGTGGTCTCCATCGAGATGTTCGAGGCGGTGGGCGAGCAGTGGTGGGCGACCTACTTCGACAAGGTGCGCGCCTGCCTGCGCCCCGGCGGCCGCGCGGCGCTGCAGGTGATCACCATTGCCGAGCACGCCTTCGAGTACTACCGCCGCAATGCCGACTTCATCCAGCTCTACATCTTCCCCGGCGGCATGCTGCCCTCGGTCCCGCGCTTCAACGCAGAGGCCGAACGGGCCGGACTCGCCGTGACGGACCAGGCCTTCTTTGGCGCGGACTACGCGCGCACCCTGCGCCACTGGCACCAGGAGGTGCGCCAGGCGGAGCCGGTGATCGAGGCGCTCGGCTATTCACAATCCTTCCTGCGCATGTGGCGCTACTACCTCGCGTACTGCGAGGTCGGCTTCGACACCGCCCGCGTGAACCTGATGCAGGCCGTGCTGCAAAGCCCCGTCGATGCCACCCCGCCGGGCAGCAGCGCCCCCGCGACTCGATGAAGTGAACACCCTGCGCTGGCCGCGGCTGTTCGCCTACGGCGGTCTGGGCATGCCCCTTGCCGTCCTCGGCCTGCCGCTGTACGTCTTCCTGCCCGCGCATTACGCCGAGCACACCGGCCTGGGCGTCACCCTGGTCGGTCTGCTCCTGCTGCTGGCGCGGCTGCTGGATGTCGTGACCGACCCGCTGGTCGGCCATCTGTCCGATCGTATCCCCGGGGCCTGGCGCCGGCGGGCGGTGATGCTGGCCGGCGTGCCGCTGCTGTTGCTCGCCGCGCCGTTCCTGTTCCGCCCGCCGGCCGAGGCCGGCGCGGGATACCTGCTGCTGTTCAGCACCCTGGTCTATCTGGGCTGGACGCTGGTCGCCCTGCCCTATGCGGCCTGGGGCGCGGAGCTCTCCGGCGACTACCACGAACGCTCGCGCATCACCGCCGCGCGCGAGGGCTTCGTCGTACTGGGTACGGTCACGGCCGCCGCACTGCCGGCGGTCCTCGGCCTGCAGGACGATGCCGGGGCCGCGCTCGCGGCCCTCGCGGTGCTGCTGTGGGTACTGCTGCCGGTCGCCTTCCTGATCCTGCTGTGGCGCGTGCCGGAACGCCCCGGAAGGCTCGCGCCCGTGCCGTGGCGCGCTGGCTGGGGCCTGCTGCTGGGCAACCACCCCTTCCGCCGACTGATCCTGGCGTGGATCCTGAACGGCACCGCCAACGCGATCCCCGCCACGCTCTTCCTGCTGTTCATCACCCACGTGCTGGAGGCGCCGGGCCATGCCGGGCCGCTGCTGCTGGTTTACTTCGTCACCGGCATCCTCGCCCTTCCGCTGTGGCTGCGCCTGGCGCGGCGCCTGCCCAAGCACCGGGTCTGGACACTCTCGATGCTGCTGGCCTCCAGCTTCTTCATCTGGGTGCCGTTCCTCGGCGCCGGTGACGTGCTGGCGTTCTACGCGATCACCGTACTGACCGGGCTCAGCCTCGGGGTCGATCTCGCCCTGCCGGCCGCGATGCAGGCCGATGTGATCGACCAGGACACCGCCGACGGCGGCGGCGAGCGCGCCGGGCTGTTCTTCGGCCTGTGGGGCATGGCGACCAAGCTGGCCCTCGCGCTGGCCGTCGGCCTCAGCTTCCCGCTACTGGGCGCGGCCGGATTCTCGGCCGATGGCGACAACAGCCCCACCGCCCTGCTCGTCCTGGCCCTGGCCTACGCCGGCCTGCCGGTCCTGTTCAAGCTCGCGGCAATGGCCCTGATCTGGCGCTTCCCCATCGACGCCGACGCCCAACACACCCTGCGCGAACGCATCCACGCGCGCGAACAAGCCACCATCCCCGCCCAGCCCGGAGGCACCCACCCATGATCCACCGTATCCGACCCTCCCGTTTCGTGGCCTCGCTTCTGGCCACCCTGTTGCTGACCCTGTCGCTCGCCGCCCCGGCCGCGGCCGCCACCGAGATCGACGGCGTGCGCTTCGCCGAATCGGTCACCATCGACAACACCACAGTGCCCCTGCGTGCGGGCCGGCTCTATCGCTACACGGTGTTCCGCGTCTACGTCGGGGCGCTCTACGTACCCGAAGAAGTCGCTCCGGAGGATGTCCTGACCGCCGACGTGCCCAAGCGCCTCGAGCTGGAATACCTGCGCGCGATCAGCGCCGACGACTTCCGCCGCAGTGGCAACCGCCTGCTCGAAGACCAGCAGGACTCGGAAACACTAGCGGCGCTGGCCGACCGGCTCGACACCTTCAACGCCGCCTACCGCGACATGGAGGCCGGCGACCGCTACGCACTGGAATACCGCCCGGGCCACGGCACCCGCCTGCTGCAAAACGGTACCCCGCTGGTCGAGGTCCCCGGCCACGACTTCGCCGAGGCCTATTTCGGCATCTGGCTGCACCCGGAAGAACCCCTGTCGCGCCGCTTCCGCGACACCCTGATCGGCGCACGCTGATCGCCGAACAGCAACGACCAGTCATTGCGAGGCGCGGTGCGCCGCGGCAATCCCCCGGCCTCTGGCACCGTGCCCAGGCCCCACCCATCATCGCGAGGCGCGAAGCGCCGTGGCGATCGCCTCGCGGTGCCTCACGACAAAATACCGGTCACCACGCAGGGCCCGCAGTACCCCACCCTCCTGCCGGCCAAGCCCGGCATCGAACACCCACCGTTCCGAGAAACCCTTCACAGGAAGATTCCCGCAACCTGAACTAGACTCTTCCGTCCGGGGCCAGGGTCAGGACGGCCGGGGAGCCAGCCACGCAATCGGATCGCTCGCACACGCGGGCGCGGCTCTCCTTTACGGCATGCCGGAGGAGGATACCCATGCAACATCGCATCACCTTGCGGGAGGCCACCTGGCCTGCCGACGCCGACGCACTGTCCCTGATCCGCCGCGAGGTCTTCGTCGAGGAGCAGGGCGTACCCGAGGCCCTGGAATTCGATGGCCTGGACCCCGCCGCCCTGCACTGGCTGGCCATCGGGGCGAACAACGAACCGGTCGGCACCCTGCGCCTGCTGCCCTCCGGCCAGATCGGCCGCATGGCCGTGCGCGAACCCTGGCGCGGGCACGGCATCGGCTCGCGCCTGCTGGACTGCGCCATCCAGGCCGCCGCCCGCCACGGCTGGCGCGAGGTCTGGCTGAACGCCCAGAACAGCCGTATCGGCTTCTACGCCCGCCACGACTTCTTCGTCATCAGCGACACCTTCGAGGACGCCGGCATCCCCCACCGCCGCATGCTCCACCGCATCCACACCCCAATCCCGCGCCCGGCGGCACCCTATTCCCATGCCACCCACACCCACGCGGCCCAGTCACTGTAACTCCGCTGGCGCCCCGTAGGAGCCGGCTTGCCGGCGAAGCCCCTGCCCGCGCCCGACTTTGGCAGGAGCTTCGCCGGCGAGCCGGCTCCTACAGGGGATATGCACGGATCTCACAGATCTTGCCTATCCGCCTCTGCCACCGTACTCATATCTCTGATTCGCGCCCGAAACGCTCCCCTAACCCCCGGGGGGAACCGACCCCGCGCAATGATGCGAACCCACCCCCACTCCCCTATGCTGAGGGAAAGACCGTCAACCCGAGCGAGACCCCGATGACCGCCCCCGAACGCGACCCGACCCTGATTGACGCCGAGGCCCTGCTGGCCGAACTCCTGGCCGCCACCCGCCGACGCCTCTGGCTGCATGCCCGCGTTGCCCTGCTGGCGGAGATCGCCGGGCCCGACCTGGGCGCGGAACTGGCCGGGATCGCACGCCGCCATCGGCATACCGACATCCGCCTGCTGGTCGACGACGACCTGGCGCTCAAGGAACAGCTTCCGAGTCTGGTGGAAAGCATCAAGCGCCTGCCCAGCGCCGTATCGGTGCGCCGCCTGGAGGCCGCCGAGGAAAGCCCGCTGACCGTCACCGCGATTGCCGACCACAGCGGCTGGATGCAGCTCACCCAGGCCGGCGGGCGGCGCATCCTGCGCGGCGACGTCGAGGACCGCCCCGGAACCCAGCGCGCCGTCCAGGACTTCGAGGCCAACTGGAGCCTCAGCGATGAAGCCGTCGAACTCCGCCGCCTCCTCGTCTGACCCGCATCTCATGACAAACCGCCGCCAGCTCCTGCGGACCGCCCTCGCCCTGGCCACGGGCACCCTGCTCCCCGGCCTCGCCGGTGCACGCGACACCCACGCGGAGGTCGCCGTGCTGCCGCTGCAGAACCGTCCGGCGAACAGCCTGCTGCCCGAACTCCAGGCCCTGTTCGGCGACACCGCCACCCTGCGCGGCGACGGCTTCCGGCTGCTGGTACGCGCCGACGCCCGCACCCTGCAACAGATCCGCGAAGTCGTCACCGAACTCGACACGCCGGCCCAGGACCTCGTCCTCTCCGTGCGCCGCCACCGCGACGCCCCGCGCGCCGAACGCGGCACCAGCCTCGAGTTCGAGAGCGGCCCGGAGGGCACCGAGGGCCGTATCACCACCCAGCGGCTGCGCACCACCCGCCGCGACGACCAGACCCAGCACCTGCGCCTGCGCGAAGGCACCGAGGCCATCATCCTGGTCGGCGAGACCCGTGCCGCCGGCTTCCGCATCCTCCACAGTCGCGCCGGCGTCGGCATCGAACCCCTGCTGCAGGACACCGCCCGTGGCTTCCGCGCGCGCCCCCAGGTCCAGCCCGACGGCCGCATCCGCATCGCCATCTCCCAGCTCCACGAAGGCCCCCTCCCGCGCGGCGCCGTGGACCGCGACGCCATCGACACGCAACTCACGCTGGAGCCGGGCACCTGGCACACCCTCGGCGGCGTCCACACCGAAACCGACGTCACGGAACGCGGCCTCGCCTCCCGCCGCACCACCCGCGACCGCGACACCCTCACCCTCGAAATTCGCGTCGATCCCGCCCGCTAGCCCGCTCCCATGATGCGATTCGCTTCGCTCATCGGCATCCTACGGAATAGCACTGCCCGTAGGGTGCGTTGACCCCGCGAAACGCACCCGCAACGGCGGAAGTCACCCCTTCGACCAAACCCGCCAAATGGCACGCCGACACACCCGATCATCGTCCCGGAAACCGCAACGCGGTTATCCGGGATGTCCCCCGCCCGCCCGAACATACCCCTCTGGCACGCCCCCACACCGTGGTGATACAGTCGTTTAAACAATGTCTATACATCTTGCGGGTGGAGCAGCAATGGCCGAGACACGACTGAACATCAAGCGCTGGGGCAACAATCTGGGCGTCCGGCTTCCTGCGGCCATCGCGCGCGCAGCGCAACTGGAGGCGGACCAATCTGTGATCGTCTCCGTCGAAGGCAACCAGATCGTAATCCGTCCGGAAACCACTCCATCCATGAGCCTGGAGGAACGCCTGAAAGGATTCGACCCGGACAAGCATGGCGGCGAGGCCATGTGCACGGACGTGATTGGAAATGAACGATGGTAAAGCGTGCAGCACCCAAGGACTGGGTACCCCGGCGCCGTGACGTCATCTGGATAGACTGCAACCCTCAGGCCGGGCGGGAAATGCGAGATATTCACCCCTTTCTCGTCCTGTCGCCGACCCAATTCAACGCCCGCACCTCGCTGGTTCTGGGGCTCCCCATGACCACTGCCGATTACAATGCGACCAACCCCTTCGCCGTGGTGGCGGGCACGACGCCGGATGCAAGAACCAGCTACATCCTCTGCCACCAGGTAAAGTCCTTCGACTGGCGCCAACGCAACGCGACACCCCATCCAGCCGGACAAGTGCCGCAGGGGACCTACCGGGAAGCCTGCGCGGTCCTCAACCAGATCCTCGAACTCTGCCCCGATCCCGCCTAGCGGGGAACCGACGGGGTCAAACCTGGAACCGACGGGGTCAAACCTTGCCTTTTGCCCCCGCGGACACAATTCGACTCACTGGAACCGACGGGGTCAAACCTTGCCTTTTGCCCCCGCGGACACAATTCGACTCACTCGGACAGAACCGACGGGGTCAGACCTTGCCTTTTGCCCCCGCGGACACGATTCGACTCACTCGCGAAAAATGCAGACCGAAATAGTCACCGATAGCTTTCAGCGTGTAGCCACCGGACGCATACGCGCGCCGAATGGCTTCATTCCTCGGGAAGCTTGCCTCCAGGGATTCGAGCTTCGGCGGCACAGGCCGCTGCTGGGCCTTGGGGTATTCCGGGTCCAAGTCCAGCCGGCCGGACTGACCTGCCAGCCGCGCCTCGACAAAGGCCTCGGAGCCAAGAAATAGCTGCGCATGCAGATCATTCCAGGGGGAGGTACGTCCGATTCCCTCATGGACAAACCGCCGATAGGCCTGCTGTCGGGAGGCGGCCGGGCCGAATTCGTCCAGCACGCGATCCGTCGATAGCCACGAGACGGCGTCCGAAAGGCCCGCGGTGGGCCGGTAGCTGCTCCACTCCCAGTCCGCAGGATCGTCGATCAGATGCGCACGCACCGGATTGAGGACGATGTAGCGCGCCAATTCCAGAAGATACGTCTCGCGCTCGACTAGGATCGCCTTGTACCGGCCTTGAAGCACATGACCCACACGCCGGTGACGGCGGTTGAACCGCTGCGTGTAAACGCCATTCAGCCACTGCATCCCCCGGCCCAGGTTCGCATCCGGCGTCTCTACCAGAAGGTGATAGTGGTTGCCCATCAGGCAGTACGCAAAGACCACCCAGTTGAAGCGCTCGACTGATCGCGCCAGCGTTTCTTCGAAGCGCCGATGGTCAACGTCATCCAGATAGATCCAGTCCCGCCGATTGCCGCGCGCCGTCACGTGATACAACGCCCACGGATACTCCAATCGCACCGATCGAGCCATCCCTGCTCTCTCCAGCTTGTCCCTGACAATCGCTAGTACAACCTAAATCAGACCGTACCAACAACCCGCTTCCGACCGGCCTACCGCCCGTCCAGACGTCGAATCGGGCGCGCCGAAACCCCGAGGTGCAAAAGGCAAGGTTTGACCCCAAGGTTGCCGCGAGGGGCAAAAGGCAAGGTTTGACCCCGTGGGTTCCCCTCGTGGGTTCCCCTCGTGGGTTCCCCTCGCGTCCCAAAGTCGAATCGGGCGCGCGGAAACCCCGAGGGGCAAACGGCAAGGTTTGACCCCTGGGCTCTCCTGCCCCCCGCTAGTACACCCTAAAGCCGACCGCTCCGACAAGCCGAGCACCGCCCACCAGCCAGCCGGGCAAAACGCAAGGTTTGACCCCTAGGGTTGGCCCAAGCCGGGCAAAACGCAAGGTTTGACCCCTAGGGTTGGCCCATCGCCATCTCCCAGCTCCACGAACGCCCCCTCCCCCGCGGCGCCGTGGACCGCGACGCCATCGACACGCAACTCACGCTGGAGCCGGGCACCTGGCACACCCTCGGCGGCGTCCACAGCGAGAGCGCCACAGAGCAACGTGGCCTCGCCTCCCACCGCACCACCCGCGACCGCGACACCCTCACCCTCGAAATCCGCGTCGATCACGCCCGGTAAACCGTCCGGATCCGCCCCCCCCTGACCTTCGACTGTCCCCGGCGCCGAGCGCCCTACCCCCAAACGCAAAAAAGGCCCCAATGGGGCCCGGTCGCGCATAAAAAACGGGGCCCCTGGGGGCCCCGCAAAACAAGCTACGAACTTGTTGTTATACCGCTTGGAAGCAGTGGCTGCCCTTAGAAGGACACCCGCATGCCGCCACCAACGCCGGTGTAGGAGTTGCCACCGACACCACCATCATCCGACGGACGGGCAAACACGATGTTGTCGTCAAAGCTGGTGTAGGAAACACCCGCAAAGGCCATCACGCGGTTGCTGAAGTTGTGCTTGATACCCAGGGCGGCGAAGTCAACGTTGTTGTTGCTGCCGCTGTTGCGGGTGTGGCCCAGGCTCAGCACAAAGTCGTTGCGCCCCATGGTGTAAACACCGGACACGAAGCCACCCGTCGCATCACGCATGGTCGCTCCAGCAGAAGTTTCCCACTTGTAGTCTTCGATTTCGGCAACCACGCGGAACGGACCAGACTTCCAATCGGCGCCAATCTTGCTGGCGCGGAAATCGGTGTTATTCATGCGATAGTCATCCGCATTGGTATGCGCGACATAGAGGTCGACCGGATCCAAGTCAAAGTTCAGGCGCACGGAATAGGCCTGCTCGCTGCTCACGCCTTGACCCGCATTGCCGTTGTTGTGAGCGATGGCAGCCTGCAGGCCAACCATGCCGAAGCTATTCGCGTACTTGATGACACGGTCTTCATACGACCCATTACCCAAGCCGCCGATACCGCCGCCGGTACCCAGGCGAGCACCGTTACCACGGGCCTGCATGAAGGTGCCGTTCAGCGGATCCTTGCCGGCGGTGGCGTAGGGCAGGTTCTGGCGACCGATGGTCACACGACCGAAGTTGCCATCGAGGCCGACATACATGTCACGGGCACGCTGGTCGGTACCAATGTTGGAGAAGCCTTCAGTCGTACGGGCATCCATTTCCATCTTGGCCAGGGCGGTCATGCCGTTACCCAGATCGTGATTGACCATCACACCCAGACGGTTCGGGCCGTTACCGTCCGAGACCCAACCGGCGCCACCAGCATCTTGCATGCGGAAGCCACTATCAAACACAGACGAACCACCCGAGTGATGGACGATCTGCGTCTGCAGCTGGCCGAACAGGGTGACGTTGGTGTCGGCGGCGGCGAAGGCCGGGACTGCGAAGGCGCCGGCAACGGCGACTGCGAGAATCTGTTTTTTCATGTTGCGTATCTCCCAGGAGAGGTATGTGTTCGTTTCTACGCCTGCATCCACGGTCGATGCCGCGAATGACAGGTGTTTTATATACACCACGGTGTCTCGTTTCAACCCCTCGGAGAGAAAAAATTGCCACAGTGGGGCGGGATCTGTAGCGCCCGGCGCTTTTTGGCAGATCAACCACTTGGGCGCACAGTCTGCAGGAATCTCGGAAATGGATCGCAACGTGCTGAAATGACGGGCTCATCATGTTCGGCTTATGCACTGAATCCCGCTGAAGGCGAGATCTCTATCATGTTTTTCTTATTTTTCTGCGCGTTGTGCCGATTGGGCGGTTTTTCGGGTTGGGGGTACGTCCGCCGAGGGATCGGGGCGCGTTGCATTTTTGCAACGAACGGGGATTCGGGCCGCCTTCGGCGAAGAGTGTTGCAAAAAACCGACAGGTGGCGAAGCGGAGGTAGCGGCCCGGTAGATCGGTTTGTGGCTTGCCCGCTTTGGCGGGGGCTTCGCCGCCGAGGCGGCTCCTACAGGGGGGGGCTGGTGGCCGGTTGAAGCGCGGGGGTTCAACCGGACATCCCGGCTCTTCGCTTCGCGACGGCCGGGATGACGGTGCGGCGGTTGAGCGTGCGGTTGGGACGGAGCGATACAGGCACGATGCGGTTTGTGGCGCGCGGCGTATCCTGCGCGCAGGTGATGCCGCAGGGGCTTCCGGGCTTTGGCAGGGGCTTCGCTGCCGAGGCAGCCCCTACGCGGCCATGGCCGGCGGCATCAGTGGGAGCCTGCTTGCAGGCGAAGCTCCTGCCCGCGCCGACCTTTGGCAGGAGCTTCGCCGCCAAGGCGGCTCCCACGGGGCGAAAACGGACGCAGGAGATACGGCGGTTGGATCGCTGCGTGCTTGCAGCTAGTCGAGGCCGAAGGCGCGCAGGGCAAAGCGGCGCTTGAGGGGGGTGGTCTGGTCGACCAGGCGGATGCCGAGGCCGCGGATTTCGGGGAGGCCTGCAGCGTGAGTGCCGAAGACGAGGCGGAAGCCGTCCATGGCACGTTGCATGAAGGCGTTCTCGGCGCGGCGGTAGCGGGTGTAGGCGCGCAGGACGGTCTCGGCGCCCGGGTCGCGGCGGGCGGGGCCGTGCAGGCGTTCGACCAGGGCGCGGGCGTCGGCCAGCCCGAGATTCAGGCCCTGCCCGGCCAGCGGGTGGATGGTGTGGGCGGCATCCCCGGCCAGGGCGACGCGGCCGGAGTGGTAGTCGCAGGCATGGCGGGCCACCAGCGGGAAGCTGGCGCGCTTCGATGTGGCGGTGATCGCCCCCAGGCGGTGGTCGATCACCGCCTCCAGCGCCCGGCAGAAGCCGGTGTCGTCCAGCGCCAGCGTGTCGTCGGCCTGGTGTTCGGGCTGGGACCAGACGATGGAGCTGCGCCCGTCCGCCAGCGGCAGGAAGGCGATGATCTGGTCGTCGACGAACCGCTGCCAGGCGGTGTCCTCGTGCGGGCGCTCGGTGGTCACGGTCGCGACCACGCCGCGGGCGTGATAATCCTGCTCGCGCACCGGGATGCCCATGCGGGTACGCAGGGGCGATTGCGCGCCATCGGCCGCGACCACCAGACGGGCGGAGGCCAGGGGCACATGTTGCGGGCCGTAGAGATCCACCCGATCCGGCCGAACATCGAGGCTCTTCCATTCCGTTTCCGGCCACAGGGCCACGCCGGCGGCCTCCAGCTCGGTCCACAGCACGGCCTCCAGGGCGGCGTGCTCCACGGTCCAGCCCAGCGCCGGCACGCCCAGCTCGTCGGCGTCGAAGCGGATATGCCCGGGCCCCTGCGCGTCCCACACCGCCA
This sequence comes from Thioalkalivibrio sp. ALE16, assembly GCF_000381305.1. Taxonomy (NCBI): domain Bacteria; kingdom Pseudomonadati; phylum Pseudomonadota; class Gammaproteobacteria; order Chromatiales; family Ectothiorhodospiraceae; genus Thioalkalivibrio; species Thioalkalivibrio sp. ALE16. The sequence goes on along the minus strand of NZ_KB906355.1, from coordinate 74,521 downwards.
TACCAGAGAAGGCATGGGCCCGACGCGCTTGAAGGGCGCCCTGCACACCCAGCGAGGCGAGGAAGTCCATGGAGGCGATGTTGAGCGTGGCGACGCGCGTCACCGGGGTCGCGTCGCTGAAGGTGGGCGCGGCCGCGCGCTCCAGCAGCCCGACGCGCAGGCCCTGGCGGGCCGCACCCAGCGCGATAGCGCCACCAACCGACCCGGCGCCCACCACCAGCAGGTCGAGCACGTCGCGGGAACCCGCCGCGCTCATGCCCCACCTCCAGCATCCGACCGCGCGAGGTGGCGGGCGGTATGGCGCGGCAGCGGGCCCAACCCCATCGCGGCGCGGGCCAGCCGGTCGCGCGCCGGGCGCAGTCGGTCCACGGCCATCATGCCACTGCCCAGCGCATGCCCGCGCAGGCCGGCCGCGTGCAGCATGCCGCGGGCAAGAAAGTCGGTGGTGGCGACCACGCCGCTCACGTCGCGACGGCGGGCCCGCGCATAGGCTTCGAGCGTGGCCGCCGCGCCGGGGTCGGTCACGAAACGCGGGCTGCCATCCGGCTCGCGCCCGTCGCGCAGTGCGCCCAGCAGCGTGGCGACATCGCGCAGAGACAGATTCAGCCCCTGCCCCGCCACGGGATGCACCGCGTGCGCGGCATTGCCCAGTAACAGCGCGCGTTCCGCGACCGGTTCCGGGGCATGCACCCGCTCCAGCGGGAAGCGCACCACCCGGCCCGCCGGCCGCAGGCGGCCCAGGGTCCAGCCGAAGCGGGCCTGCAGCTCGCGCAGGCGCTCGGCCTCGTCCAGCTCCAGGCGGCGTTCGCAGGCTTCCGGCGGGGCCACCCAGACGACGTTCATTCGGCCATCCGCCTGCGGCAGCAGCGCCAGCGGGCCCTCGTCGGTGAAGCGCTCGAAGGCCTGGCCGTTGTGTGGCCGCGCAGGCTGCACGTCAAAGACCAGGGCATCGGCCGCATAGCGCAGGCGGTTGACCGGCAGGCCCAGAGCCTTGCGGGTGGGGGACTGGATGCCATCAGCCGCCAGGATCAGGCGGGCCGCCCAAGCCTCCTCGCCTTCGGCGCCGGCGATGCGCAGTTCACGGTAGCTATCGATTACATCGCCCACACCGGCGAGCGTCGACTGGTAGCGCACATCCACGCCGGCGTCGCGGCAGGCCGCATCCAGCATCGGTTCCAGCGCGACGGCCGGCACCACCTGGCCGAGGGCGTGGCGGCCCTGATCGGCCGCGTTCAGGTGGACGCGCCCCAGGCCCCCGCGACGGCTGACGACGATGGAACGGATTGCGGTCGCCCGTTCGGCCAGCGGCGCCCAGTAGCCGAGATCGTCGAGGAACTGCACGGAGCCGGCCGCCAGGGCATAGCCACGGGTGTCGTGCGCGTGCGCATCCGGTGCGGGCGGCGCACCGCGTTCGAACAAGGTGACCGCGTAGCCCGCCCGCGCCAGGGTGCAGGCAGCGAGACCGCCCACCGGCCCGCCACCGACGATGGCGATATCGCAGGTGTTCGGTGTCATGCCCCATCCCTCGCGGGCAGACCCGACGCCGTTTTCGCCTGCAAGCAGGCTCCTACGGGGGCTCGTGCGCCCCACCCCCTGTAGGAGCCTTCTTGCAGGCGAAGGGTACGGAGGAGCGCAGCGAATCGCGGCACGCGGTGCGCGCCCCGTGTCGCTGGTTGGTTCCGGTGGCAACGGAGGGCAATCGCCGCGGCGCTGCGCGCCTCGCGATGACGGGAGTGGTGGAGTCCCGTCCATTTGTAGCCGTGGCCGTGCCAGCCCAAAAACATGCAGGCGCTTGATAGACGGTTGGGAACATACCGCTGCGCAGGATGCGGATGAGCGGAGCGGATCGCATCACGGGGCGCGTGGCTCCGTTTTGGGCGGGGCGTTTCGCGGGACGCGACGCGCGCTACGGTTGGTTGCGGGCGGAGGGGGATTATCGGGTGCCCGTTCGCCTGCGAGCAGGCTCCTACGGGGGCTCGTGAACCCCTGTAGGAGCCTGCTCGCAGGCGAATCGCGCCGGGGCTGATTCCCGGTCTGCCATTGAAATGGACGGTGCGGCGCGTGGACATGGTCAGTCCCAGCCCGGGAGGTCGCCGGCCATGCAGGCCTCGATGTCGGCGACGGTCTTGGGGCAATGGGCGGTCAGGACCTCGTGGCCGTCGCGGGTGACGGCCACGTCGTCCTCGATGCGGACGCCGATGCCGCGCAGCTCCTTCGGTGCCTCGCTGTAGGGCCCGAAGTAGAGACCGGGCTCCACGGTCATCACCATGCCCGGTTCCAGCTGGCGCCAGGCGTCGCCGACGCGATAGTCGCCGACGTCGTGCACGTCCAGCCCCAGCCAGTGGCCGGTGCGGTGCATATAGAACGGGCGGTAGGCCTGGTCGCGGATCAGCTTGTCCAGCCGGCCCTTGAGCACGCCCAGCTCCTTGAGCCCGCGGGTCAGTTCGCGTACGGCGGTGGCGTGCGGAGTGTCCCAGTCGTTGCCGGGGCGCACCTGCTCGATCGCGGCGAGCTGCGCGGCAAGCACGCACTCGTAGACCTCCCGCTGGCGCTCGCCGAAGCGACCGGACACCGGGAAGGTACGGGTAATGTCGGACGCGTAGCCCTGCACCTCGCAGCCGGCGTCGATCAGGAGCAGGTCGCCGTCATTCAGCTCGCCGCGGTTCTCGATGTAATGCAGGATGCAGCCGTTCTCGCCGCCACCGACGATGGACGGGTACGCGGTCTCGGTGCCATAGCGGTGGAACTCGTGCAGCAGCTCCGCCTCCACCGCGAACTCCGTCAGGCCTGGACGGCAGGCCTGCATCGCGCGCACATGCGCCTGGGTAGAGATGGCCGCGGCGTGGCGCATGAGCTTCAGCTCCGGTGCCTTCTTGAACAGCCGCTGCTCGTGCAGGTGGTGCTCCACGGCAACGAACTCGTGCGGCGCGCGCACGCCGTTGCGGGCCTTGGCCCGGACCTGGTTGACCCAGCCGAACAGACGCTGGTCCAGGGGCTCGTCGCGTCCGAACGGCGCGGCCAGCACCGCGCGGTTCTCCATCAGCCCCGGCAGGATCTCGTCGATATCCTCGATCGGGAAGGCGCACTCGGCCCCATAGGATTCCATCGCGCCGTCCGGCCCGGCCCGGCGTCCCTGCCAGGTCTCCTGGGTCGGATCGCGGTCGCGGCAGAACAGGATGTATTCGCCGGCCGGGCGGCCCGGCACCAGCACCGCCACCGCATCCGCCTCGGGGAAGCCGGTCAGGTAGAGGAAGTCGCTGTCCTGACGGAAGGGATATTCCACGTCCCGGTTGCGCGTACGCTCGTGGGCGGCCGGGACGACGATGATCGAGTCCGGCCCGATCGCCCGCATCAGCCGCTGGCGGCGCCGGGCAAACTCGCCCTGGGGGATCTCGGGCATCCGGCCCGGCCGGGGGGCTTGTCGCGTTCGCGTCATTGCATCGGGATCCGTTTCGGGTCGTCCGGGGCCAGCTCGTCGGCGATCAGCAGCACGCCCACGCGCACGTATTCATTCAGCTCCTCGAAGGCGGCGGCGTTCTCCTCGTCGTCCTCCGGCTCGAGTTCGATGCGCGCGATCTCGGCGAAATCGCGCAGGATCTCGCTGGCCTCGGCCGAGGGCTTGAGCTTGCCAAGGCGCGGTGTCTGCCCGAGCCCGGCGATGAAGCCGTCCACCCATTCCGACAAGGCCTGGGTCTGCGCCTCGATGGCGTCGTCCTCCGGCAGCAGCGGGCCGAAGCCCAGTTCCACGTCATACAGCTGGGCCAGCAGCGCACGCCGGATCGCCTCCACGGTCTTGCCGAAGCCCTCGCCCGCGCCCTCGGTCAGCGGCAGGGCCTCGCCCAGGCTGCGCTCCAGGGCATCGACGTCGGCGCCCGGGTCCGCCACCAGGCAGCCGGTGAACAGCCCGTGGGCGGAGGCCGGCGTCTGCGCGAAGCCCATGCTGCGCAGCCCGTGCTCCAGCTGTTCGCGCAGGGCGACGGGATCGCGCTCCAGCCCGTCCTGCGCCTTCGCGTTGCCGGTGCCTGGGTCGCCGACCATCAGAAGCTCTCCAGCCGCGCTTCGTAAGGGAAGAGCAGAAAGCGATAGAGATCGTCACCCACCTGCAGGTGCGTAAACTGCGGCTCGCCCAGCTTGATCGCGCTGGAACCGGTGGAAGACAGCATATTGAGACCGAAGCGTTTCTCTTCGATCAAGGCGTTCAACAGCTGTTCCAGCTCCGCGTGCGGCACGCTCCCCGTGTTATCGACGATCCGGCACGGCTTTCCGTTATGGGCCGTGCCCTCGATCACGGTGGCTTCGGGGCCGGGTTCGGGGGGCTGGGTCATGGGCAGCAACACTTTCTGGGAACGGGATTCGCCGTATTGTGGCCAGCGCGGGCACCACGCCGCAACAAACCCCGGAACGGCAAGTATGCGACCCGCAAAAAGTGAAGGTGTTCCAGCAAGAAGATGACCCAAGTTGACGCTTCGCGCGAAGCCCTCCTAGACTCCATGGATCACACGCCCTGCGGCGAAGGCCGCCTGCCAACCGGGACCGAGGCCATGCAGCCGAACGACGATTCCGCGATCGACCCGACCGAACGCCTGGAGGCCGCAATCACGCGCCTGCTGGAGGAGCACGCGGCCCTGCGCGAGGAAAACCACCTCCTGCAGGAGCAGGTCCGCCAGCTCAAGGGCGAGCGCGCGGCCTTCAAGGAGCGCAATGAGCAGGCGCGCCACCGGGTCGAGAACATGATCGCGCGCCTGCGCTCGATGGAGCACAGCGAATGAGCCAATCCGAACCCGTCCGCGTCTCCATCATGGGCAAGGAGTACCAGATCGCCTGCCCGCCCGACGAGCGCGCCGATCTGTTTGCCTCCGCGTCGCTGATTGACGAGCGCATGCGGGAACTGCGTGATGGCGGGCGCGTGGTCGGCGCCGAGCGGATCGCGGTGATGGTGGCGCTGAATCTGGCGCACGAGCTGCTGGAATGCCAGCAGCAGAAGGCCGGTGGCGACTCCGCCGGCAGTTCGGCGCGGCTGGTCGCCCTCGCCGACCGCATCGAACAAACCCTGGGCTCGTCGCGCTAGCGCCATCGGCGGCGCCCCGCCGCCCTCCCTTTCTCCCGGGCATGCCCGGCCCAAGGACAGCCCTCCACCCGCTACCCCATATTCGTCATCCGGTGTTTTCGGTGGCTTTGGTCTGCCGCCTGCCTGGTGGTGGCTGGTCCTGGTTCGTCCTCCGGTGTTTAGGGTGCCTTCGGTCCGCAACCTGCCGATTTTTGGCTAGGCCTGGTTCGTCCTCTGGTGTTTACGTGCCTTCGGCCGGCCGCCTGCCATGCGCTGACTCGCCAGCGCGCCCCGAGTGACTTCTTTGCTCGTGCAAAGAAGTCACCAAGAAACACGCCCGACTGCCGCGACCCCGGCCCGCTGCGCGGGCCGGGGTTTCCCTCGCTCCGAGGGTTTTCGCGGGCGGCGCTGAACTCGCTGCGCCTGCGGCTCCGCTCAGACATCCAGCGCCTTGAATCCCGCGAAAACCCTCTCCACTCGGCGCGACGACAACGGGGAGGAAGGTCCAAACAACGGCCGTTCCGACGATATTGCTAATGGATGATGGCTAGGTCTTCGAGGATCTTCGGCACGCTCGGCCTTCGGCCGTTGCGTGCCGCGCCCGCAGAGCGGGCGCCGGGGGCCTGCGGGCGGCGATGCCTATGGTTAGGCAGAAGCGTGGGGATACGGTCGGTTTTGACTTTCACCTCCCGTATGGAGCCCCTCGCGGAGGGCGTGATGGGCCGGGAGAAGGCGCTGGATGTCTGAGCGGAGCCGCAGGCGCAGCGAGTTCAGCGCCGCCGGCCCAGCACGTCCGGAGCGAGGTTCCCGGGCGAAATCCGGGTGCCCTTCTTTGGGTACTTTCTTGGGCAAGCAAGAAAGTACCTCGCGGCGCGCTGGCGAGTCAGCGCCGGGCAGTACGTGGACCGGAGCCCCCGTAAACACCGAATGCCGAACCAGGACCAGCCATCACCCGGCAGGCGGCCGGACGAAGCCCCTGAAACCCGGACGACAAAGAATGCTGCGCCCGTAAAACAGCCAGGCGGCGCCGCGCCGGCTAGAGGTCCCGCAACCCCAACACATCCTGCATATCGAACAGCCCGTTGCCGGCGCCCGCCAGCCAGACCGCCGCCCGCACCGCTCCGGAGGCAAACACGGTCCGGCTGGAGGCCTTGTGGGTGATCTCCACGCGCTCGCCATCGCCCGCGAACAGCGTCGTGTGTTCCCCCACGATGTCGCCACCACGTACCGTGGCGAAGCCAATGGTACGACGGTCACGCGCCCCGGTCTGGCCCTCGCGGCCATACACGGCATCGTGCTCCAGGTCCCGTCCCAGCGTCTCCGCGACCACACGCCCCAGCTTCAGCGCGGTACCGGAGGGCGCATCGACCTTGTGCCGGTGGTGGGCCTCCAGGATCTCCACGTCCACACTGTCACCCAGCGCCCGCGCGGCCAGCTCCACGAGCTTGAAGGTCAGGTTGACCCCGACGCTCATGTTCGGGGCATAGACGATCGGCAGGGATTCCGCTGCACTACGCAGGCGCTGTTCCTGCTCCGCGTCGAGACCGGTGGTTCCGATCACCAACGCCTTGCCGGCGCGCGCGCACAGATCGAGGTGCTGCATGGTCGCCTGCGGCGCGGTGAAGTCGATCAGGACGTCGAAGTCATCGGTAACAGTCGCCAGGTCCTCGACCAGGCGCACCTGCCCCTCCTGACCGACGGTCCCGCCGATCGCCTCGCTGCCGGGGCGTTCACTGGCCGCGCCCAGCCGGGCATCGGGGTGCTCGTCCACCGCCTGCACCAGGTTCTGGCCCATGCGCCCGCCGGCGCCCGCAATCGCAATTCGAATCATCTTTGTTCCATCCAGTGCTATCGATCCATCGGGTTACGCGCACCCTACGAAGCTTCGACCGTGCGCGCCAGTGGGGCCACCCTCACTCGGTCGATTCAGAGGGTGCGCACCGGCGTGCGGAAGCGCCATTCCCCGTACACCGAGGCGATCACGCCAGCGGCGGCCAGGAACGCGGCGAACACGTACACCGAGGCCGGGCTGATGCCGTCCCACAGGTAGCCGGCCACCAGCGAGCCCATCGCCCCGCCGAGCCCGAAGGCCAGCGACGAGTACAGCGCCTGCCCGCGCCCCTGCAGCCGGCCCGGGAAGAAATAGTGGATCAGCGAGATCGCCGCCGCGTGGTACACCCCGTAGCTGGCCGCATGCAGGATCTGAATGAACAGCAGCATCACCAAGGAATCCGGGACCGCCGCCAGCAGCCCCCAGCGCAGGGTGGTCAGCACCAGCGCCGCGGAGACCAGCATCCACGCACCGAAGCGCAGGATCAGGCGCGGCATCAGCAGGAACAGCACCACCTCGGCCGCCACCCCCAGCGCCCACAGCTGCCCGGCCACCGAGCGCGAGAACCCGGCCTCTTCCAGGTACAGGGTGAAGAAGGCGTAGTACGGCCCGTGGCTGGCCTGCATGAAGAAGCAGGCCACGAACAGCGCGATCACCTCCGGACGGCGGAGCACGGTCAGCAGCGGCGGGGCGTTGTTGTCTTCCTCATGGTTGCGCACCGGCTCGCGCACGAACTGCGAAGCCGCCACCACCGCGATCAGCACCGCCAGCACGATCCACGGCAGCCAGGCCACGGCAATCCGGTCGAAGGCCCAGCCCAGCACCGCAACCGCGACGATAAAGCCGACCGAGCCCCACAGCCGGACCAGGGCGTAACGATGCGCATCCTGCCCCAGCGAGCGCATGGTGGTGGCCTCGAACTGCGGCAGGATCGCGTTCCAGAAGAAGCTGTAGGCGGCCATCACCACCGCCAGCCACCAGTAGCCGGTGTACAGCAGCACGCCGGTGAAGGCCACCGCCCCGCCCAGCGCGCCCCAGCGCGCGATCGGCATGTGCGCGCCAGCACGGTCGGCCAGCCAGCCCCAGACGTTCGGGGCGATGATCTTGGTCGCCAGCACGATCGCCATCAGCTCGCCGATCTGGGCGCCGCTGAACCCCTCCTCGGAGAGATACGGCCCCCAGAACGGCATGAACGCACCGAGGCTGGCGAAGTAGAAGAAATAGACCCCGGACAGGCGCGCGTTCTGCGTCACGGCCATTGCAGGGGCCCTAGCGGTTCAGGAGACTACGGCCGGACGGCCGCGTCATTCGCCGGAATGATCGCGCAGTGCGAGGCCCGTATCCGCCACGTCGGCGTTCTGCCCGCGATGGCGCAGAGCGTGATCCATCAGCACCAGGGCCATCATCGCCTCGGCGATCGGGGTCGCGCGGATGCCCACGCAGGGGTCGTGCCGCCCCTTGGTCACCACCTCCACCGGCTCGCCCGCGGTGTTGATGCTGCGCCCGGGCAGACGGATGCTGGAGGTCGGCTTCATCGCGATGCTGGCGCGCACCGCCTGGCCGGTGCTGATCCCGCCCAGCACGCCGCCGGCGTGGTTGGAGAGGAAACCCTCGGGGGTGATCTCGTCACGGTGCTCGGTGCCGCGCTGGGTCACGGACTCAAAGCCCGCGCCGATCTCCACGCCCTTCACCGCATTGATACTCATCAGCGCATGCGCCAGCTCGGCATCCAGGCGGTCGAATACCGGCTCGCCCCAGCCGGCCGGCACGCCGGTGGCCTCGACGGTGACCCGCGCGCCGATGGAGTCGCCCGACTTGCGCAGGGCGTCCATGTACTCCTCCAGCTCCGGCACCTTGTCCGGGTCCGGGGAGAAGAACGGGTTGTCGTTGGCGATCTCCGGCTGCTTCGCCTCCAGCGCGATCGGGCCCAGCTGGGACAGCCAGCCGCGGATGGTGATGCCGTAGCGCTGTTCAAGGTAGCGCCGGGCGATGCCGCCGGCCGCAACCCGCAGCGCCGTCTCGCGCGCGGAGCTGCGCCCGCCACCGCGATAGTCGCGCACGCCGTATTTCTGATGGTAGGTGTAGTCCGCATGCCCGGGACGGAAGCGATCCATGATCTCGCTGTAGTCCTTGGAACGCTGATCGACGTTCTCGATCAGCAGCCCGATCGGCGTGCCGGTGGTGCGGCCCTCGAACACACCCGAGAGGATGCGCACCTGATCCGGCTCGCGCCGCTGGGTAGTGTGGCGCGACTGCCCCGGCCGGCGGCGATCAAGGTCGAACTGCAGATCCGCCTCGCACAGCTCCAGACCGGGCGGACAACCGTCCACCACCGCGCCCAGGGCCGGCCCGTGACTCTCACCAAAGGTACTGACGACGAACAGTCGCCCAAAGCTGTTTCCCGACATGCGCGTAGTGTAGCCGCGGGCGGCGCGGCTGTCGCCTGTTCCCCCACCCGGCGGCCGGTCGGCAGCCTGTGGAATGCAGCCCTCGGCAACCCCGTCCCCTATCTGCCATGATCGGTGTGCAGCATCCAAGACCACAAAAGGAGGACACCATGCCGAAATCCCTGACCCGACTCGCCACCGGCGCCGTTGCCGCCCTCTGCCTGGGCCTGGCCAGCAGCGCCCAGGCCGATGACGTCTACACCCAGCGCTTCATGACCCTGGAGCTGGCCAATGACATCGCCATGGGCGCCGTCGAGGCCTGCCGCGACATGGGGTACCAGACCTCGGTCGTTGTGGTCGACCGGGCCGGCAACGACCAGGTGGTCCTGCGCGATCGCATGGCGGGCGTGCAGACCATCCAGATCGCCGGCGACAAGGCCCGCGCCGTCACCATGTCCGGCACTACCTCCGCCAACTTCCGCGACAACCGCGAAGACATCCGCATGGAGATGAACCACGTGGACGGCATCATCATGCTGGCCGGTGGCTTACCCGTCGAAGCGGCCGGCAGCATGCTGGGTGCGGTGGGCGTCTCCGGGGCGCCGGGCGGCGACCTCGACGAGGAATGCGCGCAAGCCGGGATCGACCGGGTCCAGGAACGTCTCGACTTCGTGATGTAGTCCACTCGGGCGCCAGGGACGGCGCCCACCCCGATAGCCGGATCGAGACCATGCCCCCAGATAACTCGTCCCGAACCCCCATTCGCATCTCGCCGGTGGAGACCTACGAGCGGCTGCAGGCACGCCCACGGGACCTGCTGATCGACATCCGCTCGACCATGGAATACCTGTTCGTCGGCCATCCGACCGGTTCGGTCCACATCCCCTGGATCGACGAACCGGACTGGACGGTGAACCCGCAGTTCGTGCCCCAGGTCCGCAAGCTGCTGCTGGGCGGCGTCAGCGACCACAGCGACGAAGCCCCGGCCCTGTACCTGATCTGCCGCAGCGGCAAGCGCACGCTGGATGCCGGCCAGGCCCTGGTGGATGCCGGCATCGAACATGTCTTTTCGGTAGAGGAAGGCTTCGAGGGCCCGCTGGACGAACATCACCAGCGCTCCACCCGCGGCGGCTGGCGCTACCACGGCCTGCCCTGGGAGCAGTGCTGAAGCACTCATATCCCCGTGGATCCCCCACTGTCACGGGGGTTGCGCGCACCCCGGGGCGATTGGTCCATAATGGAGCCGGACGCGTCGCTGCGGCGTTCGATTGTGGCCCGGTGGTACCCTTGAGCCTTAATTCTTCACCACGGGACCGAGTACTTCCGTTTCGCTGTGCAGGTCCGTCTTCGAGCGGAAAGCCTAAAGATTCGGAGACTTCTCCCACCTGAACCTCAGGTTCAAGGTCAAAGGTCACGCCGGCGCCCGCGGGGCGCGTCCACTTCCTTTTGATCCCGTCTCTCCATACCGATCCCTCTATGCCAGCGGAAACCGACTCCGTTCACGATTCGCTATCGCCCGACGATCTGCGCGCCCTGCGCCTGCGCCTGCGCCGCGCCCGCGCCGCGCTGTCGGACGCCCAGCTTGACCAGCACTCCGCCGCCATCTGCGAACACCTGCTGCGCTGGTTCGAGCGCTGGCAGCCGCGCTGCGTCGGCGCCTACCGGGGCCTGCGCGGCGAGGTCGACCTGACACCGCTGACCGTCGCCCTGGCCGGACGCGGCACCCGCGTTGCCCTGCCGGTGATGGACGACAAACGCCCCGGCCGCATGCACTTCCATGCCTGGGGGCCCGGGGATGCGCTGTGCCACAACGGCTTCGGCATCGCCGAACCCTGCCCCGATGCCCCGCGCATCTGGCGCCGCGAGATGCAGGTGGTACTGATGCCGTTGGTGGCCTTCGACACGGCTGGCAACCGCATGGGCATGGGGGCGGGCTACTACGACCGCTACTTCGCCCGGCGCCGCTTCGGCATCGGCCGGCCGAAGCTGATCGGCGTAGCCCACTCGCTGCAGAGCGTAGCGGCACTGCCCGCCCAGCCCTGGGATGTCCCGCTGGATGGCGTCGTCACCGAGCAGGGCTGGCATGCGCTGCCGGACCGCGCGCGGCACAATACGCACACCTGACCACCCCCTCACTTGGCACGAGGAGCCCGCATGGCCTACTGGCTGATGAAGTCCGAGCCCGACGAGTTCAGCATCGACGACCTGGAGCGCGTCGGCGTGGAGCCCTGGGACGGCATCCGCAACTACCAGGTGCGCAACATGATGCGCGACGAGATGAAGAAGGGGGATCTCGCCTTCTTCTACCACTCCAACGCCAAGCCACCGGGCATCGTCGGTATCCTGCGTATCGAGAAAGAGGCCTACCCGGACTCCTGCGCCTTCGACCCCGAAGACCCGCACTACGACCCCAAGAGCGACCCGGACAACCCGCGCTGGCTGCGCGTCGACGTCGCCTTCGAGGAAAAATTCGGCGATATCATCACCCTCGATTGGCTGAAGCAGCAGCCGCAGCTCGAGGACTGCCCGCTGGTGCGCCGCGGCAACCGCCTGTCGGTCATGCCCATCACCCAGGACCAGTGGGACTTCATCCTGAGCCACGCCCAGCGCGGGAAATAGCCCCGTGGCCACGCTCTACCACTTCCCGCACGACGCCAAGGCCGACCGCCTTCGCCTGGCCTGTGGCTACAAGGGTGTGGAGCTCGAAACCCGCGCGCTGGACTGGTTCGACGACGAGACTTTCTTCGAGCTGGGCGTGGCGCGCCAGTCGCCGATCCTGCAGATGGATGACGGCACCCTGGTCACCGACACGCTCGCCGCGCTGCGCGACATCGACCGCCTGTTCCCGACCGGCGAACCGCTGTCCGACGGCGTGATCGCCGAGGACGCCTGGCAGGCCCTGGTGGACTGGCGCGCCAAGGTGGAGATCGTACTGGACCGCCTCTACGCCCCGCTGGCACCGGGCTTTCACGGCATCGGCGAGAGCGCCGAGGCCCTGGCCGACTTCAAGGCTCAGGTACAGCACCGCTTCGGCATGTCGCTGGAAGAACTGGCCAACGACCGCTACGACGGCTACAACCAGCTCGCCAAGCTCAGCCACCTGCCGGAACTGGCCAAACACCTGGCCGCCAGTCGCTTCTACCTCGGCCACCCGTCCATCGCCGACTGCGTGATCGCCGCCGACCTCTACCCCCTGCAGATGCACGACGGCATCAACCTGCCGGTCGACATGCTCTACTACCTGCGCCGCGTCGAGGAGACCTTCAACACCCCCCTCGACACCCACTGGCTCGCCCGCTAAAGGCCGTGTGGGAGCGGCCTTGGCCGCGAACCGGCGTCAGGCGCCAGCCAAGGCCCCGGATTCGCGCGCAAGCGCGCCCCCACCGGGCTGCTTGCTTACTCGACGAAAGGAACAGCACCCATCAAGCCGCTGCAAAGCGCCGGATATGATTCTCGTCCCGCGACGCGGCTCGGGCCAGGTCATAGTTCGTCTGCATCGTGAGCCAGTGACGCGCCTCGCCGATGCCGCCGCTCTCGAGGCGCACGGCAAAGTCCGGCGAGATCGCGGCATGTTCGTTCAGGACACGCGAGACCGCGTTGCGGGACATCCCCAGATGCTGCGCAAACTCCGTCACCGAAAGCCCCAGCCCGGGCAGCACACGGCGGCGCAGGATCCGCCCTGGGTGGGGCGGGTTCCTCCTCAACGTATTTTCCAGACGCTCAGTAGTCGTCTTCATAATCCATCAGCAAGCCCTCTGGTAATGAAACCTGGCGTCCCGCCAGGGTCGACTTGATCACTGTTAGTGGCCTGGTAGTGGCGGAAGGCCGAGTTCTTTGAGAAACGCGTTGTGTTTTGTCGCTGACACCTGGATGTCATCCTCAATGGATACCAGGTCCCGATGCACCTCTGCCAACTTGATCTCCGGCTCCTGTTCGGCAGTGCTGACGTAGCGGGAAATGTTCAGGTTCCAGTCATTGGCCTCGATCTCCTCCGTCCCAACACACCGCGCATAGCGATCCTCCTCTCGGCGGTGCTGGTAGGTGTCGATGATCTTTTCGATGTACTCGGGCGTGAGATAGTTCTGCCGCTTGCCCTTCTCGAAGTGCTTCTCGGCGTTGATGAACAGCACGTCATCCGGCTGCTTGCACTTCTTCAGGACGAGGATGCAGACCGGAATGCCCGTGGAATAGAACAGATTCGCCGGCAGGCCGATCACCGTGTCGATGTGCCCGTCTTCAAGCAGCTTTTTGCGGATGCGCGCTTCCGCCCCGCCGCGAAACAGCACGCCGTGCGGCAGGATGATCGCCATCACGCCGTCATCCTTGAGGTAGTGGAACCCATGCAGCAGGAAGGCGAAGTCGGCCGCCGACTTCGGCGCGACGCCGTGATTCTTGAAGCGCATGTCCTCGCTGGCTTCGTCGCGCGGAGTCCAGCGGTAGCTGAAGGGCGGATTGGCGACGACGGCATCGAACCTGGGCTTCTTGGCCGGGTTGGTCTCGCGCAGCCAGTCCCATTCGTTCTTGAGGGTGTCGCCGTGGTAGATCTCGAACTCGGTGTCCTTTACCCCGTGCAGCAGCATGTTCATCCGCGCGAGGTTGTAGGTGGTGATGTTGTATTCCTGGCCGTAGATCTTGCCGATCGTGCCGCCGGCTTCGACCATGCGGCGCCGCACGTTCAGCAACAGCGATCCCGAGCCGCAGGCGAAATCATAGACGCTGGCCAGCTTGGGCCGCGGGCCCGTCTCCGGCGACTGGCTATCGAGGGTGACGATGCCGGAGAGAATGTCGGAAATCCTCTGCGGCGTATAGAACTCGCCCGCCTTCTTGCCCGAGCCGGCCGCGAACTGATCCAGCAGGTATTCATAGGCGTCGCCGAGGGTATCGGAATCGGTGGAGAACTCGGCAAGGCCTTCCGCGATCCGCGTGATGATCGTGCAGAGCTTGGCGTTGCGATCGGCGTAGGTCTTGCCGAGCTTGTCGGAGCCGAGGTTGATCTCGGAGAAAAGGCCCGCGAAGGTGCTGGCGAATGACTCATTCTCGATGTGCTTGAAGCCAGCCTGTAGCGTGTCCAGTAGCTCCTTGCTGTGCGTCCGGGCGAGGTAGGCGATGTTCGCCCACAGATACATCGGATCGATGACGTAGTGCGCCTTGCGGCGCATCTGCTTTTCGAAGGCATCAATGTCATCCGGGTTCCCCTCATACCAAACGGACAGGGGCGTGCGCCCGCCGTTCTCGACCGTGTCGGGGTCCGGATAATCCCTACCGAGCTCCCTCTGCGCCGCGGCCTCGTAATTGTCCGAAAGGTAGCGCAGAAACAGGAACGCGAGCATGTAATCGCGGAAGTCGTCGGCATTCATCGACCCGCGCAGGTCGTCCGCGATCTTCCAGAGTATCTTGCCGAGTTTTTGTTGGTCGTTTTTGGTCATGAAGTGCTGCTCGCTTCCGCAGGCGCTTCGCTGGGGAACAGCGCCGGGTTAAAGGGGTAACGCTCGATGAAGTCGTGGAGAATCCTGCGGAAGTAGTCCTTGTTCTCTTCCAGCATCTCCCGTGGCTCATAGAGCGAATAATTGCCGTGGCTGAGGATGTTGACCAACCGCGCGTGCAACACGCCGTCCAGATCATCGTCGCCCTGTCTGATACAAGCGGAAAAGTTATCGTAACCGTGGAAACCGGCCGTCTTTTCCAGGATTGCCCGAAGCATGTTGAAGTGGTGCGTGTATAGCTCGCCGCTTCGTTCCGCCTCGTACAACTCGGTCAGTGCTGCCACATGATAAAAGAACGGCGTGTCGCCGGTATCACGGAGGATGTACCCGGGCGACGAGCGATCACGCGCGAGGAAGAACCGGTCGCGCCGGTTCTTCTTCCGCTTGATCTCGTTGCACAGCACGTTGAAGAACAGGGCGTGGTGCGTGGAGATCATTGTCTTCAGTTGGCTTTCCGGGGCCTTGAGAAGTCTGGCCAGGTGCGTTGCCACGGCCACCGCGTTCTGGTCGTCCAGCGACGAAATCGGATCATCGATGTAGATGTACTTGACCCAGCCATAGGGACCACTGCCGTCGTCATCCAGAACGAGCTGGACAATGGCGAGAAAGAAGCACCAGATGAAGATGTTTTCTTCACCCCGCGACACCTTGATGCCGTCCTCAGTGCGATGGCCATCGTCGTCCGGAACCTCGCGCGAGAAGCTCACCTCCCATTTATCGGTGTCGATGCGAAAGTCGAAATCGGCGTAGCGGTCGAGCAATGGGCGGATGCGGTTGTCCATCTCCATTTGGTCGAGCCCGGAGAAGAAGCGAGATTCGGCGTTGATCTTCAGGACACGCTCGGCGTCATTATCCAGGTCGTTGTCCCACGAAAACAGGTCTTCCGTGAAAGCGTTGAAGTAGAGCGTATCGCGCTTGTCCTCATCGTCAGCGTCCTTACCGAGATTCTTGAACTCCGTTGACAAGCGCGTCTTGCCCACGCCGTTGTAGGCATAGAGCAGGATGAACTTCTTGTTATCCAGCTCATCGCGCAGGTGCTGGGCGAGTGCGGGCAAACCCGTGAAGGGCTGAACAGTCATGCCTCGGCTTCCTCCGGCGAGGGGAAGAGCTGCTGCATCAGGCCGCGCTTGTGGGTGCGCAGGGCATCGAGCTTCTCCACCTGCCCCGCGATCATCGCGTCGAGGGTGGAGAGGCATTCGGCGATGCGGTGTTGTTCGGACGGATTGGGAAGGCCAACGGCATACAGGGTGCGGATGACACTCGGGTGCGCCTTCTGCACGTAGTTGAACGTCTCTGATGCGTGCAGCCGCTGCAACTGATAGGCCAAAAATTGACAAACGATATCGTCACTCAGCACGCGCATGAATCCAGAAACGTTTGTTATCGAGAACTTGTGCTTGGGGCGATAGAAGAAGTGTCCGCCGCCATCGACCGACCACGAAATCAACTCTTCATCGAACAGGTAATCGCCGTATGTACCCATGAGACCGCTGTCGATGACGGAGGAGGAGTACACAGGATGGGGCCCGGGGTTCGCACGCATGTCGTCGTGCGAGATGACCTTGCCCCTTCCTAGTTCGAGGCGCCGTTCATCCTCGAGTCGTGCCAATAGGAAACGATCCCACTCCCCCGCATCCCGAAACTCCGGAAACCGCAGGCGGGGGCGGTTTTCGCCTTCGCGGGGGAAGAGCTGTTGCATCAGCCCTTTCTTGTGATTCCGGAGCGCCGCCAGCTTCCGCCCCTCCGCCGCAATCAGATCATCCAGCGAACCCAGACAGTCGGCGATCTTCCGCTGCTCGGCAGGTGTTGGTGGAAGTGGAACCGGAATCGTCGAAATGCGATTGGCGGATACACCGTAGACCTTCGCACCCTGAGCTTGCTTTTGAATCCCGGCTCGAACTACAGCGGACTGAAACAAATATCCGCCGAAACCGACAACTGGTTCGGCCCCGTGGCGCGTAGCGAGAATGGTGTGGGTTCCAGCTACGACTTGTTGGCCATCCAGAGACACGATCTCAATCGCCTTCCCGACATCATTCAGGTCTTCAGAAGCATCCGCTAATACGATATCGCCCTCTTCGCAAAAAGCATTGTCGTTGAACGAATCAACAGGCACATCAGGATCCACGTATGGCACATACTCGCCACCTACACGAAAACGCGTTTGGAACTTAGTGTGAATATCACCGTAATGGATATTCTTGACCGTTCCGCCTTCGTAGTTGAGCTTGTCGCGCGAGAGCGTGTTTGTTCGCTTGAACCTATAGAGTTCAGTTAGTTGCAGCGACTGCCAAGCGTCACCATCCCGAAACTCCGGAAACCGCACCCGAGGCACAAGCGCATGTTCTTTGCCCTTCTTGCTCACACGTGTCGCCTCATTGCTCATAAGCACTCAATCCCGAAATCGCCCGCCCACCGGCACGTCTCTTCAGCAGCGGCACAAGGTCTTCCATAAGGGCGAGTTCGCGGCGGGTCCGTTCGCGCCAGCCCAAATCCAGCGGCGCGAGCAGGTCAACGAGCTGCTCACCATCGAAAATCATCCGGTGCAGGATGCCGTCCACGAATTCGGTCAACGCCTTCGCGGGCAGTCCGTGCTTGTCGGCGAGGTCGCGAATTTCCTGCCCCTGCTTTTCAGCCCTGAACTTCTTGTAGCCAGCCCTGACCTGGTTCTCATCGAGTGGCTTGCCGGTTTCCAGTGAGCGGACGTAATCGGCGATTTCCTCGCGTTCATCAAGAAACTTGGCATCCGACTCGATCAGACCGATGAGCTGCTCGCGGCTGATCTTGAGCTTCTTCGGGTCCTGATCGGTGAAGCGCGCGATCAGGTTCGTGATGTAGTCGTAGTCGATGGTTGCCGATGCGAAGAGGACGAACTCGAAGTCGAGCTGATCGACCGCAGGGCTCTCCGAGCCCCCCGGTTTCTCGCGCTGCTCTCGCAGGCGCTGGGCGGTTTCGAGATAGACCCCGCGGTAGCTGCGCAGCTCGTCCTTGGGCAGCGTCTGCTCGATGGCCTGCTTCTGCTCGTCGGTGAGGTCTGTGTACTGGTCGAGCTGGGTCTGAAAGCGCTGGACCTCCCTGAAACGGTTGATGAACTGGGCGCGGGCGTCGTCGCCCTTGAGGTTGGCGATGGCCTCCGGTTTGGGCTCGAGGCCCTGGGAGGTGAGGAACTCGTCCAGGTCGGCCCTGGCCTGCTTGAATTGTTCGATGACCTTCGGCGCCTTGTCCACCAGCCAGATTTCGCGGGCCGTATCGGCCTGGGCGCCGGAGAACAGCGCGATGGCTTCATCGACATTGGCCTGCTGGCCACGGAAGTCGAGGATGTGGCCGTAGGGCTTGCTCGCATTGAGAATGCGGTTGGTGCGACTGAAGGCCTGGATCAGGCCGTGGTGCTTCAGGTTCTTGTCGACGTAGAGGGTATTCAGGTACTTCGAGTCGAAGCCGGTCAGCAGCATGTCGACGACGATGGTGATGTCGATCTTCTCCGCGCCTTTTTCCGGCAGATCGGCGTTGGGGTGCTGCTGGTCCTTGATGCGCTGCTGAACGTCCTTGTAGTAGGCGTCGAACTCAGCCACCGAGTGGTTGGTGCCATAGCGGGTGTTGTAGTCATCGATGATCTGTTTGAGCGCGGCCTTCTTCTTGTCCGGCTCGGTGGCGTTGTCTGCCTTTTCCTGGGGCAGGTCCTCCTGGAGCTGACGGACGTCGGCGTTGCCATCTGCGGGCGGCGAAAAAATGGCAGTGACTTTGAGTGGCTCAAAATCGGGATTCTCGGCCTGCCGCTCAGCCTGCACCTCATTGAACATTTCGTAATAGGCGATCGCGTCGTTGATGCTCGATGTGGCAAGCAGTGCATTGAAGCGCCGCCCCGCGGTGGCAGCATTGTGCTTGTAGAGGATGGCATCCACGACGGCCCGCTTGGTCAGCGTATCACCCGGTTTGGGAGGGTTTTCGCCGTCTGGCTTGAAGTAGTCCACGTGGAAACGCAGGACGTTGCGGTCTTCGATGGCGTGGGTGATGGTGTAGGCGTGGAGTTCCTGCTGGAAGACGTCCTCGGTGGTCTTGAGCGTCTGAATATCGTCGTCGATCTGCTTGACGGTGGCGTTCTGCTCGAAGATGGGCGTGCCGGTGAACCCGAAGAGCTGCCCCCTCGGGAAGAAGTCCTTGATGGTCTGGTGCGTATCGCCAAACTGCGAGCGGTGGCATTCGTCAAAGATGATGGCCATGCGCTTATCGCGGAGCGGTTCGAGAAGGTCCGAGTAGGTGGCCTGGCCCCGTTCTTGGCGATTCCGGTTGCGCTTGCCCTGTTCATCCAGGGCAAGGCCGAGTTTCTGGATCGTGGTGACGATAACCTTGTCGCTGTAGTCGTCGGAGAGTAGCCGGCGCACGAGCGTAGCCGTGTTGGTGTTCTCTTCGACGCAGCCCTCCTGGAAGCGGTTGAATTCCTCGCGGGTCTGGCGGTCCAGGTCCTTGCGGTCGACGACAAACAGGCATTTGTGGATGTCGGGATTGTCCTTGAGGAGCGTAGACGCCTTGAAGGATGTGAGCGTCTTGCCGCTGCCGGTGGTGTGCCAGATATAGCCGTTGCCGCTGTTCTCCTCGATACACCTCACGATGCGATCCACGGCATAGATCTGGTAGGGCCGCATCATCATCAGCTTCTGCTCGCTGGCGACCAGCACGGTGTAGCGGCTGATCATGTCGCCAAGCGTGCACTTGGCGAGAAACGCATCGGCGAAGTCATCGAGGTGCGTGATCTTGGTGTTGTCCTCGGCCGCGAACTGGTAGATCGGAAGGAACCGCTCTTCGGCGTTGAAGGCGAAGTGACGGGTGTTGTTGTTCGTGAAGTACCAGGTATCCGTCCGGTTGCTCACGACAAACAGCTGCACAAAGCACAGCAGCGTACGCGTGTAACCGTTGCCGGGATCATTTTTGTAATCGACGATCTGCTGCATCGCGCGGCGGGGGCTGATACCGAGGGATTTCAGCTCGATCTGGACGGCGGGGACCCCGTTGATCAGGAGCAGCACGTCGTAACGGTGGTGACTGTAGTCCGTATTGATCCGGAGCTGGGTAACCACCTCGAAGGTGTTCTTGCACCAGTCCTTGATGTTGACCAGGGTGTAGTTGAGCGGCGTGCCGTCATCCCGGGTAAAGCCGTTGATCTCGCGCAGCGTCCGGGCGGCGGTGAAGACATCGGGTGTGACGATCTCGTCGAGCAGACGCTCGTACTCGCCGTCGGTGAGTCTGACCCGGTTGAGCGCCTCGAACTTCTCGCGAAAGTTCGCTTCAAGGGCGGCCCGATCATGAATGTCAGACCGAATCGTGTACTTCAGGCCGCCCAGTTTGTCGATAAATGCAGTTTCAAGGTCCACCTCGCGGACACCCTGAGGCCTTGGTGTTGCCGGACGATCATAGGTGAAGTCAGATGGGCTCATAAAGAAGTCCTATGTGGCAGATCTCGCCTTGTGATATACACGTTTTCGAAAACAATCGGGGATTCATGCTGCCAGGCCTTGAGGGTCTCCACCGGCGTGATGTGTCCCAGCGCGAAGGTATAGGGGGGAGGCAGACCTTGCGTTTTGCCCGCACACCGGCCAAGCGGAAGGCAACTCTGGCCGCGTAAATCGCGCATTCAAGCCCTTAATCCGCCTACCCGGCCCGGCCATTTCCTCTAGGTTTCCGCAACTTAACGAGGCCCGACCCCGCTCTCCTGTTCCTGAAGCACTTGAACTGGACCCGCAATGTTACACGGCTCACCTCAGTCGGAAGATCGCGGCCTCAGCCGAAGCGGTAGTGCTTGCGGATGTCGCGGTGGATCTCCCAGGTGCAGCCCATGCCCTCGGGGAAGGTCACCAGATCGCCCTCGCCCACGGTGACGGGCTCGCCACCGTCGTCCGGGGTCACCGTCACCTGACCCTCCAGGATGTAGCAGACCTCGCGCTCGTCGTAGTGCCAGGGGAAGGTCGAGACCTCCTTCTCCCACACCGGCCAGTCGAACACCCCCAGCCGCTCCAGGTGGTCGTGATCGGGTCGATGCATGACTTCGATGGACATGGCGCCTCCTGCGTTGCGCTGCGTCGTATTGGGAATCGCGCAAGACCCTACCGTCTCGCTGCGTCATCGGCCAGCCCGGGCAATCCGGGCTATCGAAACAGCCGCCTCTCCTCGCGCCGGAAACGGCGCACAACCAGCAGCACGAAAGCCACAATGCCGAGTCCGGCCGATATGTAATCGAGGGGCATCCCCAGTTCCCAGGCCATGTAGCCGGTGACCAGCGCCCAGAGACACGGGATGATCGCCAGGATCAGCGGCGGTCGCGGGTATCCGAGCAGCAACAACCCCAGGGTCAGCAACATGGTCGGGCCCGGCGCCACCCCCACATACGACAGTTGCGACCAGGAAGTATCCACCAGCGCGAGTCCAACCAGGGGATAGGCGACGACTGCGTAAAACATCAGTACAACGGCCAATAAACCCGCCCATCCGCCGGGCCAGGCGAAGGCACCGCGCCCCATCACCGTCAGGGCGAACACCATCATCACCCCCTGCGCCACGAACACCCCAGCCAGCCAATGGGCGGCGAAGTGATACGGCGCCAGCGAACCACCAAAGAACGTCAGTCCGATCCAGACCCACAGCACGCCCATCAACAGTCCGATCGCGCGACCCGCGAAACGCCCACTGAAAAACGCCATCGCAATCGATACCAGCACGAACAAGGCCGCCATCCCATGCAGCGGCCAGATCGCCTGGTTGTACTGGTCGAGAATCGCCAGCCAGGTGGGTCCGTCAAACGGCAGCATTTATCTACCCCGTATCCATGGGTTGAAAATCATTACTGTAGGAGGCCAGCCCTCTGGCCGATTCGGCGTGCGACAAGAACCATCGGCCAGAGGGCTGGCCTCCTACAGGTCGCCGACGTAGGCGACCATGCGGCTGCGCATATCGGCATCCGGAAGCGGGCCGTACAGCGCGCCCATGTTCTCCTCCATGTGCGCCACGACCGAGGTCGCCGGGATCGCGCAGGTGACGTCCGGGTGCGAGACGATGAACTTGAGCAGGAACTGCGGCCAGTTCGCGCATTCGATCTCCGCCGCCCAGTCCGGCAGAGGATGACCCTCGAACTGATTGATCAGCGCCTTGCGCCGAAACGGCCGGTTGGCGATCACCGCGACCCCGCGCTCCCGTGCCATGGGCAACAGGCGCTGTTCCGCCTCGCGGTCGAGGATGTTGTAGGTCAGCTGCACGAAGTCCAGATCCTCGCGCCGCAGGATACGCTCCAGCTCGTCGTGGCGGCGTCCGTGCGAGGTGGTCACGCCGATATAGCGCAGCTCCCCCGCCGTGCGACGCTCGCGCAGCGTCTCCAGGTGGGCCTCCCAGTTCTGCAGGTTGTGCACCTGCTGCAGGTCGAGGGTGTCGACGCCCCACAGCTCCCGGGATTTCGCGTGCTGCTCGCGCCCGGTAGCGGTGCTGCGCGTCCAGACCTTGGTGGCCGCGAAGGCACCTTCCGGATGCCCCAGCTCGCGCAGCCCGTGGCCCACCACCGCCTCGGCGCGGCCGTACATCGGGGAGGAGTCGATCATTCCGCCGCCGCGACGGATGAAGGTGTCGAGGATGCGCGTGCGCACCGCCAGCGCCTCCGGGTCCTCCGGCACGTTGAAGGTAATCCAGGTCCCCATGCCGATCACCGGGATGCGTTCCCCGGACGACGGGATCGGCTTGCGCTGCGGTTCACGGCCTTCGGAGGCGCCCGCGACGACCGGCCAGCCCGCCCCGACCACCAGGGCAGAGCCGGCCATCCAGCGCAGGAAGGATCGGCGCGAACGCCGTGTGGACGTTGGTTTCATGGCCCGGATCAACGCAGGGGGTTCAATTCGTGGGCCATTCGCCCGGGTCACAAGTTCCCTACGCAGCCGCCCGCAGATGCCGGGTGAGCGCCGAGACCAGGGGCTTCATGAAGTAGCGGCTCTCGGGGACCACCGTCGGGTGCACCCCGTGGGCGCGCAGCTCGTCGGCCACCACCGGGCCGATCGCGGCGACGACGGTGCGGCCGAGCGCTGCCAGCAGCGCGTCCTCGCGCCCCGCGTCGCGGGCGACGTGCAGCAGGCGCCGGACCTGGGCCTGGCTGGTGAAGGCGATCGCATCCACCTCCCCCGCGATCAGGGCCTCGATCAGCCCGCTCACGCGCCCGGTCTCGGCGGCGTCCGCATAGCGATAGGGCCAGACGGGAAAGACTTCGGCGCCCGCCTGCTCCAGGAACCCGAGCAGGCGGCGGTTGGGTTCCGCGCCGTAGAGCTGCACCCCGATGCGCTGCCCGGCCAGAGGCTGCCCGGAAAGGGTTTCGATGATGCCCTCGGTCGTCGGTGCGGCCGCGATCGCATCCGGCCGCACGCCGAAAGGCTTCATCGCCCGGCCGGGCTTGGGGCCGCGCACCAGGGTCGGCGTCCGCGCCACGGCCGCCAGCCAGGCGTCCTCGCGTTCGGCACTCCGGGCAAAACCGGTCAGGCGGGTAAAGCCCTCGCCGGTCAGGAAGATCAGGCGATCGAACGGGGCCTCGATCGCCCTGTGCAACCAGGCCTCGATCGCCGTGCGGTCGGGGCTGTCGTGGATCGCGATCAGTGGGCAGCGCCAGACCTCGGCCCCGCGCCGCTCCAGCAGACCGGCGAAGACCTCCAGCGCCCGGCTCTCCGGCAGGGCCACGCGGCGACCCGCAAGGCCACTGGCCGCCGCCTCCGGCAGGACGGATGCGGCCGTCACGCCGCGCTCGCCGCCGCGGCCCGCGGCCCCGGCCCCGACATCGGCATCGGCTGCGGGAACACCGTGGAGGCCCCGGCATCCGGCTGGAACCAGGCCAGACGCGCGTGGCAGGCCGCCACCTCGCCGATCACGATCAGGCTGGGCGAACCCACCTGCTCGCGCTCGGCACGCGCGGCCAGGGTATCCAGCGTGCCGCTGACCACGCGCTGGCGGGCGGTGGTGCCGTTCTCGATGATCGCCGCCGGGGTCTGTCCGGCGCGGCCGGCACCCTTCAGCCCCCGGCAGATCTCGCCCACCCCCTTGCGGCCCATATAAAACACCAGGGTCTCGCGGGTACTGGTCAACTGCGACCAGTCCACATCCAGCCGCCCTTCGCGGGTATGGCCGGTGATGAACCGCACCGACTGGGCATGGTCGCGGTGGGTCAGCGGTATGCCCGCATAGGCGGCGCAGCCGCTGGCCGCGGTAATGCCGGGGACGACCTGGTAGGCCACGCCGTCGCGCGCCAGCACGTCCAGCTCCTCGCCGCCACGGCCGAACACGAACGGGTCGCCGCCCTTCAGCCGCGCCACGCGCTTGCCTTCGCGCGCCAGCCGGGAGAGCAGCGCGCTGATCTCCTCCTGCGGCACGCAGTGGTGGTCGCGCTCCTTGCCGACATAGAAGCGCTCGGCCTCGCGCCGGGCCAGGTTCACCACCTCGGACGACACCAGCCGGTCGTAGACGACCACATCCGCCTGCTGCAGCAGGCGCAGCGCGCGAAAGGTCAGCAGGTCGGGATCGCCCGGCCCGGCGCCGATCAGGTAGACCTCGCCCGGCGTACTAGCCGCCGCGTCGGCCAGTTCCTGTTCCAGGCGCGCCTCGGCCGCGTCCATGCGACCGGCCAGGGCGAGCTCGGTGGCCGGCCCGGCAAAGGCCCGTTCCCAGAAGGCGCGCCGGGCGTTCACATGGTCGAAACGGGCGCGCACCCGGTCGCGCAGCCGCCCGGCGAGATCGGCCAGCCGGCCATAGCCGGCCGGGATCAGGCTCTCGATCTTCGCGCGCAGCAGGCGCACCAGCACCGGGGCGCGGCCACCGGAGCCGATCGCGATGGTCAGCGGCCCGCGCTCCACGATGGCCGGCAGAATGAAGCTGCACAGCTCGGGCTGGTCGGCGACGTTCACCGGGATCGAGCGCGCGATGCAGTCCTCCGAGACCTGGCGGTTGACCGCCGCGTCGTCGGTGGCGGCGATCACGATCGCCACCCCCGCCAGGCATTCGGTGTCATAGACCCCCGAATCGCGGCTGATCGACCCCGGTTGTTCGCGCAGCAGGCGCTCGGCGGCCTCGCTGTACGCCGGGGAGCGCAGGCGCACCCGCGCCCCGGCCTCCAGCAGCAGCGCCGCCTTGCGCGTGGCCACCGGACCAGCCCCTACGACCAGGGCCTCGCGGCCGTGCAACTGCATATAAATCGGCAGGTGTTCCATGCTTATCCCTCCCGCGCCACGGGGTCCGTGGGCGCCTCGGCTTCCTCGTTCAACAGGTTCTGGATCTCGGGTCGGCAGGAGCCGCAGTTGGTCCCCGCCTCGAGGGACGCACCCACGGCCTCGCAGGTGGCCAGCCCCTGCTCGCGGATCGCGGCTCGGATTCGCGTCTCGTCCACGCCGAAGCAGGCACACACCATGCGCCCGCGCGCGACCTGCCCGTTCGGCGGTCGCCCGGTCAGGAGCGCCATGCGCTCGGTATCGCTGATGGTCTCGGCCGCGAACAGGCCCGCCAGCCACTCGCGCTCGGGCAGGCCCCGGTCGGGACCCGCGAACAGCACGCAGGCGAGCCGGCCCTCGTGGATCCGCGCGGCGCGGTAGCGGCCCCCGGCGGGATCGGCGAACTCCAGCCATTCCCCCGGCCCGTCCAGGCGTTCGCGCCACGCATCCATCGTGGGCGGTGCGCCCCGCCCGGCCAGTTCGATGCGCAGGTGCCGGGGACCACGGGCGGTGACCGCATAGTCGGCTGCGGGCGCAGCGACCGGCTCGCGGCTCAGCACGAAGCCGTGCCAGTCCAGCGCCGCCGGGCACACGGCCACAGCCGTGTGCTTGAACGCCGGCTGACCGGAGACCGGGTCGACATGCGCGGGCACCAGCGCATCGACCCGGGCGAGCCGCGCGATCGGCCGGCTCCAGTGCATGGGCACGAACACGCTGCCCGGGCGCTGCTCGCGGCTCACCTGTACCCGCGCCAGCAGGCGTCCGTGGCGACTGGTCACCTCGGCGAGATCGCCGGCCTGGACCCGGAACAGCCCGGCATCCACCGGATGGATCTCGACGAACGGCTCCGGCTGATGCGCACTCAAGCGCGGGGTGCATCCCGTACGGGTCATGCTGTGCCACTGGTCGCGGATGCGGCCGGTGTTCAGGCGCAGCGGATAGTCGGCAGCGACGGGGTCGGTCGGGGCCTGCGGAGTCACGGCCGCGAGCCGCGCCCGGCCATTGGCGGTGAAGAAACGGCCATCGGCATAGAGGTGTTCGGCGCCCGTCCGACTCCCCGCCGGCAGCGGCCACTGCACCGGCTCCAGGGCCTCGTACTCGGCGTCGGACAGCCTGGCCAGTGCGCCGATGTCGAAGTCGCGCGTGCCGTGGTTCTCGAAGGCGGACAGCGCCGCATGCTCGCGGAAGATCTCGCCCGGATGGGTATAGGGAAAGGCGTCGGCGAAACCCAGCCGCTGCGCGACTCGGGCCAGCGCCCACCAGTCGTGGCGGGCCTCGCCCGGGGGCGCCCGGAACGGGCGCTGGCGCGAGATGCGGCGCTCGGAGTTGGTTACCGTGCCGTCCTTCTCGCCCCAGGTGGTCGCCGGCAGCAGGACGTCGGCCACCCGCGTGGTCTCGGTCTCGCGCACGCAGTCGGAGACCACGACCAGCGGGCATTCGGCCAGGGCCTGCTCGAAGCGCGCGGCCTCGGGCAGGCTGAACAGCGGATTGGTGCCGATGATCCAGACCGCCTTCACCTGCCCCGACTCGACCGCGCGGAACAGGTCCAGCGCCTTCAGCCCCGGCTGGCGGGCGAGATTCGGCGCGCCCCAGAAACGCCCGACCCGGTCCAGGGCCGCGTCGTCGAAGCCCATATGCGCGGCCAGCTGGCTGGCCAGTCCGCCGACCTCGCGCCCGCCCATCGCGTTCGGCTGGCCGGTCAGCGAGAACGGGCCCATGCCCGGGCGCCCGATGCGGCCGGTGGCCAGGTGGACGTTGAGGATCGTCCCGGCCTTGTCCACGCCGCTGTCGGACTGGTTGATGCCCTGGCAGAAGGCGGTCACGGTGCGTTCGGTACGGGCAAACCACTGGAAGAACGTCGCCACCGCCTCCGGCTCCAGCTCGCAGGCCTCGGCGGTCGCGGCGATCGACGGGCTGGAGGCCCGCGCGGCCGCCAGGGCATCGGCAAAGCCGTCGACGTGGCGCTCCAGGAAGCCGGGGTCCAGCGCATCCTCCCGGCGCAGGTGGTCCAGCAGGCCGTTGAACAGCCAGGCATCCGTGCCCGGCGCCAGCGGCAGGTGCAAGTCGGCCGCCTGGGCGGTGGCCGTGCGCCGCGGGTCGATCACCACCAGCTTCATCCCGGGCCGCGCCGCGCGGGCGGCCTGCAGGCGCTGGAACAGGACCGGGTGGGCCCAGGCCATGTTGGAGCCCGTCACCACGACCAGATCGGCCTGCTCGAGGTCGGTATAGCTCCCCGGCACGCCATCCACCCCGAAGGCGCGGGTATGGGCGGCCACGGCCGTGGACATGCAGAGCCGGGAGTTGGTGTCGATATTGGCCGAGCCGACGAAGCCCTTCATCAGCTTGTTGGCGACGTAGTAGTCCTCGGTCAGGATCTGCCCGGAGACGTACAGGGCGACCGCATCCGGCCCGTATGCCGCGATGGTCTCGCGAAAGCCGTCCGCCACATGATCCAGCGCGGTCTCCCAGTCGACGCGCCGCCCGCCGATCTCCGGGTGCAGCAGCCGGCCCTCGTCATCGAGGGTCTCCGCCAGTGCCGCGCCCTTGGAGCACAGGCGACCGGCATTCGCCGGATGGGCGAGGTCGCCGCGCACCGCGACCGGAAACTCGCCTTCCGGCGTCGCGGTCACCTCCACGCCGCAGCCCACCCCGCAATAGGGGCAGGTCGTGCGGGTCACCGACTCAGCCGTGGCCATCTCAGCCCGCCTCGCGGCAGGCGACCGGCACTGCCGAGGGATCGTCCGCGGAATTGGCCGTGGCGCCGGAGAGATCCAGCCACACCTGACCGTCGGTCACCCGGATCGGGAAGGCATGGGTGCAGCCACTGTCCGCCCCGGTGGCCTCGCCGGACTGCAGGTCGATCACCCAGTTGTGCAGCGGGCAGGTCACGCGCTCGCCGTGGACGATGCCCTGCGACAGCGGCCCGCCCTTGTGCGGGCACTGGTCGCGCAGGGCAAACACGCGGTCATCCGCGGTGCGGAACACGGCGATGTCGCCGTTCGGGCCCGCCACCACGCGCGCACCCAGCGGCGGGATGTCCTCGAGCGGACAGATCGCGAGCCAGCTCATGCCGACACCCCCTGGCGCGGGGCCGCGTCCACCGGCGTGATCGGGATGAACTCGTGCGCCGCATGCCCGGCGGCCCGCTCGGCCCAGGGGTCCACCTGCGCCACCTCCTGCGACTCCAGGAAGCGGGCGTACAGCGCGGCGCGGTTCTCGGCGTCGTCCACCAGGCGTTCCTTCACGCGGGTCAGCCCGACGCGCTCGATCCACGGGGCGGTGCGCTCCAGGTAGCGCGCGTCTTCGCGATAGAACTGCATGAAGGCCCCTGCGTATTCGAGCACCTCGGTCTCGGTTTCCACCTTGCAGAGGAAGTCGGTGGCGCGGACCTTCACCCCGCCGTTGCCGCCCACGTGCAGCTCGTAGCCCGAGTCCACGCAGACCACGCCCAGGTCCTTGATCGTCGCCTCGGCGCAGTTACGCGGACAGCCGGAGACCGCCATCTTGAACTTGTGCGGGGTCCAGGAGCCCCAGGTCATCCGTTCCAGCTGGATGCCGAGCCCGGTCGAGTCCTGGGTGCCGAAGCGGCACCACTCGGAACCGACACAGGTCTTCACCGTGCGCAGGGCCTTGCCGTAGGCATGGCCGGAGACAAACCCGGCGGCGCCGAGATCGCGCCACATCGCCGGCAGGTCGACCTTCTTGACCCCCAACAGGTCGATGCGCTGGCCACCGGTGAACTTGACCGTGGGCACCTGGTAGCGCTCGGCCACCTCGGCGATCGCGCGCAGCTCGGCCGGCGTGGTCACTCCGCCCCAGATGCGCGGCACGACGGAATAGGTGCCGTCCTTCTGGATGTTGCCGTGGGCACGCTCGTTGATGAAGCGCGACTGGGCGTCGTCCTGGTAGTCCTTCGGCCAGGCCGCCAGCAGGTAGTAGTTGAGCGCCGGGCGGCAGACATGGCAGCCGTTCGGGGTCTTCCAGTCGAGGGCCTCGAACACCGCGTCCATGGTCTTCAGCCCGTCGCGGCTGATCGCCGCGCGCACCTCGTCGTGGCTGTGGTCGGTGCAGGCGCAGACCGGCTTTTTCGCCGGGGCGTCGGAGTAGTCGCCGCCCAGCGTGGTGGCGAGCACGGACTCCACCAGCCCGGTGCAGGAGCCACAGGAGTTCGACGCCTTGGTGTGGGCGCGCACGTCCTCCAGCGTGAACAGCTTGTGCTCGCTGATTGCCTGGACGATCTCGCCCTTGCACACGCCGTTGCAGCCGCAGATCTCGGCCTCGTCGGGCATCGCCGCGACCCGCGAGGCCTCGTCGCCGTGGCCGGAGTCACCGATATGCGCCTGGCCGAACAGCAGGTTCTCGCGGATGTCGGCCACCGGCGTGGCATCGCGCATCAGCTGGAAGTACCAGGAGCCGTCCAGGGTATCGCCGTACAGCACCGCCCCCTGGATCCGGTTGTCCTTCAGCACCAGGCGCTTGTAGACGCCGCGCGCGGCATCCTTGAACACCAGGTCCTCGGTGGTCTCGTCGCCGGTGAAGTCGCCGGCAGAGAACAGGTCGATCCCGGTCACCTTCAGCTTGGTGGAGGTCATCGAGCCCTCGTAACGCCCGATGCCGTACTCGGCCAGGTGGTTGGCGCAGACCTTCGCCTGCTCCCACAGGGGCGCGACCAGGCCGTAGGTGGCGCCGCGGTGCTGCACGCACTCGCCGACCGCATAGATCGACGGGTCATAGGTCTGCATGGTGTCGTTCACCACCACGCCGCGCTCGCAGTGCAGCCCGGCGGACTCGGCCAGCGCGGTGTTCGGGCGGATGCCGACCGCCATCACCACCAGATCGGCATCGACCTCGCTGCCGTCGGTGAAGCGCACGCCGGTGACGCGGTCCTCGCCCAGGATCGTCTCGGTCTGGTGCGCCATGCGAAAACGCATGCCGCGCTGCTCCAGCGAGCCGCGCAGCATCCCGGCGGCCTCGGCATCCAACTGGCGCTCCATCAGGTGATCCATCAGGTGCACCACGGTGACCTCCATGCCCTGGCGCATCAGACCGTTGGCGGCCTCCAGGCCTAGCAGGCCACCGCCGATCACCACCGCATGCCGGTGTGCGCGACTGGCCGCGAGCATCGCGTCCACGTCGTGGATATCGCGGAAGGCGACCACGCCCTCGAGTTCGTGCCCCGGCACCGGGATCATCACCGGGTCGGAGCCGGTCGCCAGCAGCAGGCGGTCATAGGGCGCCTCGGTGCCGTCCTCGGCGATCACCCGCCGGTTTACGCGGTCGATCCGCTCAATGCGCTTGCCCTTGTGCAGGGTGATGCCGCGTTCGGCATACCAGGCATCGTCGTTCAGCATGATCTCGTCGACGGTCTTCTCCGAGGCCAGTACCGGCGAGAGCATGATGCGGTTGTAGTTGCCCCAGGGCTCGGCACCGAACACGGTGATGTCGTACATGTCCGGCTTGAGCTTCAAAAGCTCCTCGACCGTGCGCATTCCGGCCATGCCGTTGCCGATCAGGACCAGCCGCGGCTTGTCGTTCGCGGTATCCATCACGCGGCCTCCGACTCGGGGTTCTTGTGGCGCTCGTGGAGAAAGCGCAGCACCTCGGCCCGGTAGTGGTTGTAATCGGCGTTGTCGGCCATCGCCAGGCGCTCGCGCGGCTTCGGCAGGTCGATCTCCAGAATCTCGCCGATGGTCGCCGCCGGGCCGTTGGTCATCATCACGATGCGGTTGGACAGCAACACCGCCTCGTCCACGTCGTGAGTGACCATCAGCACGGTATTGCCCAGCTCCGACTGGATGCGCATCACCTCGTCCTGCAGGTGCGCCCGGGTCAGCGCGTCAAGCGCGCCGAAGGGTTCGTCCATCAGCAGGACCTTCGGCTCCATCGCCAGCGCCCGGGCGATGCCCACGCGCTGCTTCATGCCGCCGGAGATCTCGTCCGGGCGCTTGTCCAGCGCGTGGCTCATGCCGACCATATCCAGCGTCTGCAGGATCCACTCGCGGCGTTCGGCGGCGGACTTGGTGCCCTTGAAGGTCTTGTCCACCGCCAGCGCCACGTTGTCGCGCACGGTCAGCCAGGGCAGCAGGGAGTGGTTCTGGAACACGACACTGCGATCCGGACCCGGCTTGCTGACCTCCTTGCCATCCAGGATCACCGCGCCGGTGCTGGTCTCCAGCAGCCCGGCGACGATGTTGAGCACCGTCGACTTGCCGCAGCCGGAGTGGCCGATGATGGAGATGAACTCGCCGCGGTCCACGTGCAGGTCGACGTCGCGCAGCACCTCGCTGGCCGTCGGGCCTTCGCCAAAGGTCTTGTGGACGTGTTCGATGGAGAGATAGCTGGTCATGATGATTCTCCTTTGAGGGGGCCGGCTCAGCCGGCCTGCGTGCCGCGGGTGACCCAGTTGCCGACGATCGCGACCAGACGGTCGAGGAAGAACCCGACCAGGCCGACGTAGACCAGGGCCAGCACGATGTCGCTGAGCATGGAGGCGTTCCAGGCATCCCAGATGAAGAAGCCGATGCCGACCCCGCCGATCAACATCTCGGCGGCAACGATCGCCAGCCAGGCGAGGCCGATGCCGATGCGCAGACCGGAGAAGACATACGGCGCGGCGGCCGGGAGCATGATCTTGGTGAAGTACTCGAAGCCGTTCAGACGCAGCACGCGGGCCACGTTCACGTAGTCCTGCGAGATGTTCCGGATGCCGACCGAGGTGTTGATGATGATCGGCCAGATCGCGGTGATGAAGATCACGAAGATGGCCGACGGGTTGCTGGCCTGGAAGGCAGCCAGGGAGATCGGCAGCCAGGCCAACGGCGGTACAGTGCGCAGCACCTGGAACAGCGGGTCCAGCCCGCGCATCGCCCAGGTGGACTGGCCGACCAGCACGCCGAGACCGATCCCGGCCACCACCGCCAGGGCATAGCCGTAGGCCACACGTTCCAGGCTGGCAAGCAGCTGCCAGGCCATGCCCACGTCGTTGCCACCGTGGTCATAGAACGGATTGACGATCAGTTCCCAGGTGTCGGTGATCACCTGACTCGGGCCGGGCAGTACGGCTCCCTGGGAGGACGTCATCATTTCCCACAGAAACAAAAAAATCGCGGTCACGATCACCGGGGGCAGCACCACGGTGGCCGCGTGGCGCATACGCCGGCCCCAGAGCCCGGGGTCGGGCGGCGGGGCACCGCCGGAACGGGCCGACGGCGGGGCCGAGCGGGCCACCGGGGCCGTGGAGGTCTCCGCGGCCGCCGGACGTTCGCGCCCGGCGCCGAAGGTCATGTTGCGATCGAGAATGGCACTCATCATCGAATCCTCTTGAATCGTCTGTGCAGGTGTCGGCGGGCCGCCGCGTCAGGACGCGATCGCCTTGATCTCCAGGCTGTCGAGGTAGGCCTGCGGGTCTTCCGGGTCGAAGACCTTGCCGTCGAAGAACGTTTCCTGGCCGCGCGAGGTGGATTCGGGGATGTCGGCCGAATCGATGCCAAGCGTGTCGGCCGCCTCGCGCCAGATATCCTCGCGGTTGACCTCGTCTACCAGGGCCTGCATGTCGAGATCCGGCGGCAGGTAACCCCAGCGGATGTCCTCGGTAAGGAACCACAGGTCGTGGCTCTTGAAGGGATAGGAGGCCTGGTCCTTCCAGTAGCGCATCTGGTCGGGGTGGTCCTCGACCACGCGGCCGGTGCCGTAGTCGAAGTTCCCCTGCATGCGATCGATGATGTCGGCGTACGGGGCGTGGATGTAGCGCCGGCGCGAACAGATCTCGGCGACCTCTTCCTTGTTCGCCGGATCCTCGCAGTACATCTGCGCCTCCATTACCGCCATTGTCAGGGCGCGGGCCGCATTCGGATTGGCTTCCACCCAGTCCGCGCGCATCCCCAGCGCCTTTTCCGGGTGGTTGTGCCAGAGCTCGCCGGTGGTGTTCGCGGTGTAGCCGATGCCCTGGTTGATCAGCTGCATGTTCCAGGGCTCGCAGACACAGAAGGTGTCCATGGAACCGACGCGCATGTTGGCGACCATCTGCGCCGGCGGGACGACGATGGTGGCGATGTCGCGATCCGGGTCGATCCCACCGGCGGCCATCCAGTAGCGGATCCACAGGTCATGGGTCCCGCCGGGAAAGGTCATCGCCGCGCGGATGTCGTCACCGCCGGCGGCCTTCTCGGCCAGCGCGCCCTTGAACTCGGTCGTGTCGGTCCCGACCTTCAGGTCCGCGTATTCGTCGCCCACCGAGATGCACTGCCCGGCCAGGTTCAGCCGCGCGAGGATCGTCATCGGCGTGCCACGGCGGTGGATCAGGTAGGGCATCGGCGTCAGGATGTGCGAGCCATCGATACCGCCGCGGCGCGAGCCCAGTTCCAGGTTGTCGCGCACCGTGCCCCAGGAGGACTGCTTCAGCACCTGCACGTCGGGCATGCCATGGGCGGCGAAGAATCCCTTCTCCAGCGCGACGAACAGCGGCGCGGCGTCGGTCAGGGCGATAAAGCCCAGCTTCGCCTCGGTCGTCTCCGGCTTGCCGTTGCCGGCCTTCGCATAGCCCCACGGCGCGGCCCCGGAAACACCCAGCGCGGTCGCGCCGATCCCGGCGGCCATGCCGCCCAGGAAACGCCGGCGCGACAGGCCGGAGGTCTTTTTCGTGTCATTCGTGTGATCGGTCATTGCGGGTTCACTCCCCTTGTCAGCAAACACATCCCAAAAACGAAAAAAGGCGTCACATCAGCCCGGCCGCGTTTGCAGCCGGGTGATGGACGCCTTTGTCCAGTCCCTTGGGAGGCCCGGTCGTCGGGTCTCCCTGTTGTCAGGCGACGAACCGCCGTTGGCTCGTCTTGCTCAATGTCTTGCAGGAGGTGTGCCAATTAGCCGTTGCTAATCGACCCCGCCAGAAACAATCGCGCCATGGCGCGGGAAAATCGGATGGTTCGCCGTATGGAGTCGAACGCTTTCGGAAAACCCGGCGCCCGGGAGACGATCCGCAAGGCACCAGACTGGGGCGCGCTTGCGGTGCAGATGAACCGCGCTGGTGCACTACCTGTAGGAGCCGCCCTGGCGGCGAAGCCCCTGCCAGTCGCGGACACTGGCAGGGGCTTCGCGGGCAAGCCCGCTCCCACAGGGCCGGCATCCATTTCCCGGGGAGTTAGCTACAGGCCGCCCTTGCCCAGCAGGTCGGACATCGCGACGGTCGCCTCGGCGACCTCGGCCAGGCGCCGGTTCTGGTTCATCGCCGTCTGGCGCAGGAGCTTGTAGGCCTGGTCCTCGCTGAGGCCGCGGTGCTGGATCAGCAGCGCCTTGGCGCGCTCGATGGTCTTGCGCTCGGCCAGGGCCTGGCGTGCCGCATGCAGCTCGTCCTCCACCGACTGCAGCCGGGCCGCCTGGCGCTGCACCAGGTCCATCACCGAGTGTCCGACGATCGGTACGTTGAGTGCGGCATCGCCCTCCTCCTGCGCGGGCTCCAGGCCCTCCGGCGCGCCGAAGAACACCGCATACGGGACGCTGTCGCGCAGTTCCGACTCGGCGAGTTGCGCGACCCGGTCACGCACCGCGCCGAGGTCCGCGCGATCCGCCGTGATGCGTGCCGAGCAGCACTCGTTCAGGTGCATCTCCAGCAGATCCTCGATCTCCTTCATCGCGTCGATGCGCGCGGTGGTACAGGCAAACCATTCCTCGGCCCGGGCGGGGTCGTGGTGCCCGGAGACCTCGGTACAGGCCCGGCGGCGCAGACGCTCGATGTCGGCGGCGAAGGCCGCCGTCTGCAGCTCGCGCCAGGCGGCACAGGCCGCCGGTGCCGCGAACTCGGAGAAGATGCGGAACGCCCGTTCCTGGGCATCGATCCGATGGACCAGCGCCTGGCGCAGTTCGGGCTCGAAGTTCGCGGCGCCAAACCCGGCGGCCCCGATCGCGCGCTCCTGCCCTGCCAGTTCCTTGCCCTGCATGAAGTTCAGCAGGGCCACCAGGGCCCGCGAGACCTCGGGATCGGTCGCCGAATCCGCAGCCTCGAACACCAGGGCCATCAGGGCGCGAATCAGCTCGCTGAAGCCGCGGGTCGAGTCCATCGGGCTCAGGGTCAGCTCCAGGACCTCCTCGCGCAGGCTGCCCAGGCCGGACAGGCCATGCAGCGCCAGCGCCATGCGCCCCAGCAGCCGGCTACGGCCATGGGCGCAGGCGTCCGGGGCCAGCCAGCCATCCAGGTGCTCGCGGAACGCGGCCGCGGCGGCGTCCGACTCGGCCCGGTACTGCTCCAGTTCGCGGGTATAGCGCTGGCCGCCGGACCCGATCCAGAGGCTGGAGGCCCCGCGCTCGCGCTGCAGGGCATGCACCAGCGCACGGATGCGCCCGACCAGCTGCACCGCCTCCAGCAGGCGCTCCAGGCTCACCACCTCGCACTTGCGCGAGGCGACCAGGAAATCGCCAATGGACTCTTCGAGGGAAAAATTAGGGGATGTGTTCTGGGTCATGCTCGTCGTCCGTGAATCACTCCCGGAACAAACAAGCATGCGATGTGCCAGTTCGATCGACTGGCAGCGGGGGTACAAACAAAAACGGGTGGGGCATCACGCCCCGCCCGCGGAACGGCACGGCCGATCAGAAGCTCATGGAGCGGTCGAACTCGGCGACGGCCTGGACGTAGTGGCCCATGCCGGCCATCTCGGCGTTCGGCAGGAAGTTGTGCTCGCCGACGTCGCGACCCTTGGCGCAGGCCTCGCAGGCCCAGAACGGGACGCCTTCACTGACCAGCGAATCCACGATGTCCTTCATTGCCGGCATGTTGTGGCCGACGATCTTGTCGTACACGTTGCGGTTGGCGATGTTCACCGCCTCGCCCTGCAGCCAGACGGTAACATCGTGGCCCTGCTGCTTGGCCACATTGGCGGCGATCATGCCAAGCGTGGCGCGGGTCGGGTCGTCGGTACCGGCGGTGACGGCAACAATAAAGCGCATGGGAGTCTCCCGGGGTTGAAAAGGTGCGAAAACGGTAGCGGCCGGTGATCGCGGCGTCGATTTCCCACAAGCGGCGGGGAAACACTCGGGTCAGGGGGTGCCGCGGGCCGTGACGCTGTTGCGGTAGAGCTTGAAGGCCATCAACAGCCACGGTGTGGCGTGGAGGACCAGGTCAAGAATGTCCGGTAGCCGCGTCAGCTCACCGGCGAACAGCCAGCGCAGTTTCTCCGCAACATGCGGCTCGGGGGTCCAGGGGGCCAGGCCGACGGTCGCAACCAGCAGGGCAAACAGCCACAGGGGTGCGCGATCGACCCAGTGAACGAAGGTTTTCATCGCGCGCATGCTACCCAAGCCCCGGCGGCGGCGCAGCCCGGAGCCGCGATCGTCCTTGCCCGCGCGGACCTGGATGACTAGAATCCTGCCAGCTTCAGGGGAGTAGCGACCCGGGTGGCCTGGCCTCACCGGGGTCTGCATCAACAGATTCGATCCTCCGCTCGGAGGACCGTGGTGCAGACAGCCCCGCCGCCGATGCGGCACCGGGCCCCGCGAGACCTGTGGCATGGCGCCCCGATCCGTGGCCGGGTGGGTGGTGCGATGTCACGTGTCTTGCACACCCACCCGGCCCGGAAGACCGTCATGGAAGCCCTGCTCGTCTCTACCGTCATCGTCGCCATCGCCGAGATGGGTGACAAGACCCAGCTCCTCGCGCTGCTCCTGATCTGCCGCTACCAGCAGACCTGGCCCATCATCTGGGGCATCGTGGTGGCGACCCTGGCCAATCACTTTCTCGCCGCGCTGGCGGGGGTCTGGATCGGCGCCAGCGTGCCGGACGAATGGCTGCGCTGGGGGCTGGGGATCGGCTTCATCATCATGGCCGCCTGGGTACTGGTCCCGGATGGCGAGGACGAGCTGCCGGCCACCTCGAAGCACGGGGTGTTCTGGACCACCACGGTGCTGTTCTTCCTGGTCGAGATGGGCGACAAGACGCAGGTGGCCACCGGCGCGCTGGCCGCGACCTTCGACAACCTGATCCTGGTCGTGATCGGCTCGACCATCGGCATGGTCCTGGCCAATGCGCCGGTGGTCTGGCTGGGCCAGCGCTTCGCCTGCCACCTGCCGCTGCGGCTGCTACGCGCGCTCGCCGCGCTGCTGTTCTTCGCTCTGGGCCTCGGAGTCCTGCTCGCCTGGGTCTGAAACCAGCGAGGTCTCGGCGCGCAGCGTCTTCTGCCCCAACCAGATGCGCCGCACCAGGCGCGGCAGCAACAGAAGCAACGCCAATACCGCGAGCAGCGCCAGACCCAGCTGCACGCCGCTGTCGGCCCCGCTGGCCATCGCGCGGGTGGCATGGCCCAGCCAGGCATAGGCGAACAGGCCCGGGATCAGGGCCAACACGGTCGTCAGTGCAAACACGGGAAGCGGCAGGCGCACCAGCCCCAGGGCATAGTTCGTAGGCGCAAACGGGAACACCGGCACCAGCCGGGTCAGGGCCACCACCCGCCAGCCCTCGGCCTCGACATCCTCGCGCAGTCGGGCACTGCGCGGCCCCATGCGCGGGACCAGCCAGGGCTGCAACCAGGTGCGGGCCAGCATGAAGGCGATGACCGCCGCCAGGGTGGCCGCCAGCAGGCTGAGGGCGCCGCCGGTGAAAGGCCCGAACAACGCCCCGCCCAGCAGGATCCAGAAGGTACTGGGCAGCGGGAACAGGGCCAGCACCATGAAGGCCAGCACAAACACCAGGTAGGCACCCGCACCCCAGCCACGCAGCCAGGCCTCCAGCTCGCCCAGCGGGAACCCGAGGCTGGGCCACTCGGTGGTCAGCAGGATCCACGCCAGCGAGATCCCGAACAGGACCGCCGCGAGCACGAGCGAGCGCTTGTGATGCCGGATCATCATGCCCCGTCAGCCCTCCTCTCCGGACCCTTCGCCATCGCCGCGAAGACGGTCCAGGCGCTCCGCCAGCGCCCGCTCGGTGCCATCCCGACGCGGGCGGTAGAAGCGCGCGTCCTCGAGGCCTTCCGGCAGGTACACCTGACCGCGCGCGAAACCATCCGGTTCGTCGTGATCGTAGCGATATCCCGCACCGAAGCCCTCCTCGCGCATCAACTCGGTCGGCGCGTTGCGCAGGTGCAGCGGCACACCCGCGCTGCCGCTATCACCGATCGCCGAACGTGCCTCGTTCAGGGCCGCATAGGCGCTGTTGCTCTTGGGTGCGGCGGCCAGTTCGATCACCGCCTGCACCAGCGCCAGGTCGCCCTCCGGCCGCCCCAAACGCTCCATGGTCTGCCAGGCGGCCAGTACCCGCGCGCCCAGCCCGACCGCGGCAAGGCCGATGTCCTCGTAAGCCATACGCAGCAGGCGCCGGCCCAGGTAGTCCGGGTCGCATCCGGCATCCAGCATGCGGGTCAACCAGTACACGGCGGCATTCGGATCCGAGCCGCGAACCGATTTGTGCAGGGCGGAGATCTGGTCGTAGAAGGCATCGCCCTGGCGGTCGAAGGCCAGGGACTGCGCGCCCATGACCGCGCGCAGGGCATCACCGGTAATGGCCCCGTCGCGGGCGAGATCGGAGGCGGTCTCCAGCCAGTTCAGTGCGCGCCGGGCATCCCCGTCCGCGGCCCGCGCCAGGCGCTGGCGCTCCTCCGGTTCCAGGGTCAGGCCGCGCCCGCCCAGGCCTCGCTCCGGATCCTCCAGGGCGCGCTCGATCAGGGACTCGACCGCATCCGCCCCCACCGCCTCCATGCGATAGACCCGCGCCCGCGACAGCAGTGCGCTGTTCAGGGCAAACGAAGGGTTCTCGGTGGTCGCGCCGACGAAGGTCAGCGTGCCGTCCTCGATATGCGGCAGCAGCGCATCCTGCTGGCCCTTGTTGAAGCGGTGGATCTCGTCGATGAACAGCAGCGTGCCGACGCCGTTACGCCGGCGCGCCTTCGCGGACTCCACAACGGCGCGCACGTCCTTCACCCCGGCCAGCACGGCGGACAGCGTGACGAGTCGCTGGGCGCCGGCCGCGGCCACCAGTCGCGCCAGCGTGGTCTTGCCGCAGCCGGGCGGGCCCCACAGGATCATCGACGGCGTCTGGCCCTGCTCGATCGCCTGGCGCAGGGCGGCATCCGGGCCGACCAGGTGGTCCTGGCCGACCATCTCGTCCAGCCGCGCCGGACGCATGCGTTCGGCCAGCGGCGCGGTCGGGTCGGGGCCAGCCGGGGGCGGCTCCGGTTCAGGTTCGGGCGAAGCCATGTCCGGATCCGGACCGAACAGATCGCCTTCGGGGGAATCGCTCATAACGGAGATTGTAACCCTTCGGGCGAAAACCCTTTTTTCACCACGAAGCGCACGAAGGCACGAAGAAGGTCAAGGCCGGATTGCACCACGGAGGGCACAGAGAACACGGAGAAGGGCTGGTGTTGGGGTTGGGAACATCCACGGCAAAAGGGATGTACGAACGCTCCGGCCGGAATGACAGCGCGCAGGGCGTCTGTCCAGACACACCATGACGGATGGTTCGGCGTTGCGGGGGGTCGGGATTACACCAACGTCGTCACGTAGCCCGGGCCGTCGGGATTCAAACCAAAGCGCCACACTTCCAGCGACCTCCTTGCAGTTTCCCCACCTTCCTGTAAACGCCCTTGACCTTCTTCGTGCCTTCGTGCGCTTCGTGGTGAACAACAGGACGCGGGCTTGGTTACGGGCGGTAGATGTCGGTGCCGGAGGGTGGGTCGAAGGTGAAGATGGCCGGGTCGAGGTCCGCGTTGCGCTCGGTCTCGTGGAAGCGGATCACGGTCTCCTGGCCGAAGATGTCGCGGAAGGCCATGCGGGTGAGATCCCCCTCCGCGGTCAAGTCCAGGTCCAGGCTGGTGAAATCGGCCTGCTCGTTGCGCGGCACCAGCACCAGGCGCAGGGCGTCGCCCCCCGGCACCGGCTGCAATGACATGCGGAAGTGTTCGTCCAGGCGCTCCGGCTGAGTGATCGCGGCGATCGGGGTCGCATCGAAGGCATCGCCCAGCGGGCGCACCGTGGCCTGCGACAGGTCCGGGTCGTACATCCACAGGTCCTGGCCGTCGGAGACGATGGTCTGCGGAAACGGCTCGGTCACCTCCCAGTGCAGGCGGTTGGGCATGCCCAGCTGCATGCGCCCGTCGGACTCCTGCAGCACGTACCCCGTGTCGTCGCGCACCGTCTGGGTAAACACGGCGGAGAAGCTCTCCAGCCCGTCGACAAAGCGATCCAGCGCGGCGCGGGCATCCGCGGCGGGCGTGCGGTCAGCCGCCTGCACGGCGCCGGCGAACAGCACGGTCGCGACGACCACGGCCACCAGCAAGCGGGGAAGAAGACGAACGTTCATGCAAGCTCCGGAAGGATGGTTGACCTCATCCTGCGCCCGGTCGCTTAACCGGGCGTGAATGTATCGTTCGGGGATGGCGCACCACGTCACCGATCGGGAACATGGACCCTGTCGCTGCGCCGGGGTTCAAGGTGCTCAGTCGTTCGGCCCGGGCACCAGGACCTCGCGGTTACCATTCGACTGGACGGGGCTGACCAGGCCGGCGGCCTCCATGTCCTCGACCATGCGCGCAGCGCGGTTGTAGCCGATCTTGAGGCGCCGCTGGACGAACGAGATCGAGGCCTTGCGCGACTCGATCACTACCTGCACCGCCTGGTCATACAGCGGATCCGACTCGCTCTCGCCCCCCTCGGGCGACTCCAGCCCGGGGATGCTGGCCGCACCCGCCTCGGGCTCCTCGAGGATCGACTCGTTGTAGTCCGGCTCGCCGGTGGATTTCAGGTACTCGACCACCTGGTGCACCTCGTTGTCGCCAACGAAGGCCCCGTGCACGCGCTCGGGCATGGCCTTGCCGGGCGGGAGGTAGAGCATGTCGCCGTGGCCCAGCAGGTGTTCCGCGCCCATCTGGTCGAGGATGGTGCGCGAGTCCACGCGCGAGGAAACCTGGAAGGCGATGCGGGTCGGGATGTTCGC
The DNA here is from genome assembly GCF_000381305.1 of Thioalkalivibrio sp. ALE16. Taxonomy (NCBI): domain Bacteria; kingdom Pseudomonadati; phylum Pseudomonadota; class Gammaproteobacteria; order Chromatiales; family Ectothiorhodospiraceae; genus Thioalkalivibrio; species Thioalkalivibrio sp. ALE16. Next base: position 33,646 of record NZ_KB906355.1, on the reverse strand, counting down.
CTTGATCAGGCCGGTGATCACGTCCACCGACGGGCGCTGGGTGGCCAGGATCAGGTGGATGCCGGCGGCACGGGCCTTCTGTGCCAGGCGCGCGATCAGCTCCTCGACCTTCTTGCCGACCACCATGATCATGTCGGCAAACTCGTCGACCACGATCACGATAAACGGCAGCGGCTCCAGCTCCGGCGCCTCGGTCTCGGTAATCGCTTCCTCGGGCTTGAACAGCGGATCCTTCAGGGGCTCGCCGGCGGCCTGGGCATCACGCACCTTCTTGTTGTAGCCGCCGATGTTGCGCACGCCCATTGCCGACATCAGCTTGTAGCGGCGTTCCATCTCCGCCACCGCCCAACGCAGGGCGTTGGAGGCGTCCTTCATGTCGGTCACGACCTCGCACAGCAGATGCGGGATGCCCTCGTACACGGACAGCTCCAGCATCTTCGGGTCGATCAGGATCAGCCGTACCTCGTCCGGAGTCGCCTTGTACAGCAGCGACAGCAGCATGGCGTTCACGCCCACCGATTTGCCGGAACCAGTCGTCCCGGCCACCAGCAGGTGCGGCATCTTCGCCAGATCCGCCATCACCGGGGCACCGCCGATATCCTTGCCCAGCGCCATGGTCAGCGGCGACTTGTTCGAATCGAACAGGTCGGAGCGCAGGATCTCGGAGAGCGCCACGATCTCGCGATTCTCGTTCGGGATCTCCAGGCCCACCGTGGACTTGCCCGGGATCACCTCGACGATGCGCACCGCCATCACCGACAGCGAACGCGCCAGGTCGGTGGACAGCCCGGAGATACGCGAGGCCTTGACCCCGGCGGCCGGTTGCAGTTCGAAGCGCGTAATCACGGGGCCCGGCTGCACCGCGACCACCTCGACCTCCACGCCGAAATCCTTCAGCTTCAGCTCGACCAGCCGCGACAGCGCCTGCAGCGACTCCTCCGAAAAACCTTCGGGCGGCGGTGGCGGCTCGTCCAGCAGCGACAGCGGCGGGTGCGGATCGGCCCCGCTGCCCTCGGTGAACAGCGGAACCTGCTTCTCCTTCTGCACGCGCGGGCTGGGCGGCGGCGTCTCGATGCGCGGCTCTACCCGCGACGGCGGCCGCTTCTCGGTGCGCTTGCGCTCCTTCTCCACCCGCGTCTCGCGCTCGGCGCGCTCGCGGGCGCCAATACGCCGGTCACGGGCCGAGTCGATCGCCGCACGGGTACGCTCCCAACCGCGCACGGCCAGCTGGCCAAGGCGGTCCATCAGCAGGAACCAGGATAGCCCGGTGAACAGGGTCACCCCCGCCAGGAACAGCGCCAGCAGGACCAGCGTGCCACCCACCAGGCTCAACCCGGCGACCGCCCAGCCACCGAACAGGTCACCGAGGATGCCGCCGGCATGCACCGGCATGCCGCCCGGCATCAGGTGCAGCGCGGCCAGCGCCGAACCGGCGATCAGCGCCACGATCAGCGCCAGGCCACGCACAGTCAGCTCCATGGGGCTGGCGATCTGCGCCTCGCGGCGATGCCGGAACAGCCACCAGCCAATGCCGGCGACCGCCAGCGGGATCAGGTAGGCCAGATAGCCCAGCAGGTGAAAGGCGATATCCGCGAACCAGGCCCCGGTAGTACCGCCGAGATTGCGCAGGCCCTCGCCGTCGCCGGTGGTCGACCACGCCGCATCACCCGGGTGATAGCTGGCCAGCGCCACCAGCAGATAGAGCGCCAGCATGCCGAAGATCAGCAGCGCGCCCTCGCGCAGCCCGCGCAGCAGCTGCCCGCTCAGGCTCGGCGGGGCCACCGGCTCCGCCGTCTTCTTCCCCTTGCCCCCGGTCTTGGCCTTGCTTGCGGCCATGCACTCCCCACTGGTCAGGCCCGCGTCGCGGGCAACTCGAATCATCGCGCAGTTTACCGGTTAAACCGGCGTTCGTGGGCGCGCCCGGCCCGGGCTGCGAACCGGTTCCGGGTCGGCGGACCAGATCCATCCCTCGCGCGCGGCGATCGCGGCCTCGTCTGCCGTCGGCGCAACCGCCTGCCCGTCCAGAAAATCGGCCCCGGCCAGTACGCACAGCACGGCATCCACCACATCGTCAGTGACATCGTCCAGGTCCGGCACGGACACCTCGAAGGACCCCGGCAGCCGGGCTCGGACGTCGACCCGAGTCTCCCAGCCTCGGACCTTGCGCAAGGCAGCCGGATACACCTCGATCGCGGTCGAATCGGCAATCGGCCCGGCCACCCTGGGCAGCGGAAGCGACTGCCCGCTGTGGTCGCGCAGGGCCTGCAACAGGTTGACCGCCGCCAGCGCGGTGCGCGCGATGAAGTTCGCCCCCACCTCCAGCGGGCGTTTGCCAAGGCGCTCCCGGATCACCCGGTCTGTATGACGGTGGAACATTGCATCGGCGTGCGCCGCGATGCCCGCCCCGGCCTGGTGCCCGGCCAGCTCGCTTGCCAGGCTCGATGGCCAGCCAAGCGGCGCATCCAGGCACAGCAAAACGGGTTCCGGTGTATCCATCCAGCCGCCCAGGATCGCGGCGGGCGGTTCAGTCGGGGATGCGCGCCGTGCCGCCTCCAGACGCAGAACCCCGCCGGACCAGCGGGCCAGAGCCAGGCCCGTCTTGCGTGGCTGGGTCGCACAATCGACGCCGATGATGCGGACGGTGCCGCTCACGGCCGCCGGCTCCAGACCGCGAACACCGGATCGGCATGCCCCAGTCGCCCGGCATACGGGTCGTCCGGGGGCCGCGGCAGCCCACGCAGGGAGAAGGTCGACAGATCCACGAAGCCGGCGCGCAGAAAGACGTCGAGGACCAGCCCCATGCGCTCGAAGTCGTACAGCGGCTCCCAGGCCGCGATCGCCTTGGTCGGAAAGCAGCGATCGGAGAACGTGACCATGAACACCCCGTCCGGGCGCAGCACCTCGCGTACCGCGCGGAACACCGCCTCGGGCTGCGTCAGATACTCGACCGACGCGGTACAGACCACGGCATCGAAGCTCGCCGCCGCATATGGCAGTTCCGGACGGAGGTTCAGGTCGTGCACCAGGGATGACGTCAGCCGGGGGTTGTCCGCCAGCTCCTCGGCGTTCATGCCCAGCCCGATCACGGCTTCCGGCGACTCGACTCGGTCCAGGTGGGACTCCCAGCTGCTCATCAGGTCGAGCACCCTCGCGCCTGGCGGGATGCAGGAGGCATACAGCGCGGCGATCTCGGCCCGCGCGGTCGCGTCCAGGTGGTGCACCCGGCGCGGCTCGGCATAGAACACCGCATCGGACTCCGGGTCCTCGCGCCCCAGCGCCCCGTCGGCCCAGAAGTCGGTCGGCCGTCCACGCCAGCGGGCCTGCATGCCCGGCCCGCGGGCCGTCAGCAGCCGGGCAACATCCACCGTCCGCTCATCGTCACGCCCAACCTCGTGGCGCGCCATAACCCGCGCCTGCAGCCGCAGGTCGTGCCCTGCCAGCGGATGATTCAGATCCGCCACCAGGTGATCACCCTCCAGCGCCCCGATCCGGAACAGCTCGCGATCCCCGGCCTCGATCCCCGCATAACCGGCAAGGAACGCACGCGGGTAGAAACGCCCCGCACGGGGCTCCACCCGGCGATGCCGGCGCAGGTCCCGGTTGAATGCCGACGCCGGGAGCTCCAGCACGCGGTCGGGCTCCTCTTGCGGAACCAGGGTCGCGGCGGCCTCGCGGGAGGCCTCGTGCACCACCCCCGCGCCCGAGCCGCGCAGGGCGGCCCCGAGATCGCCCGGCCAGCGGTCCCGTTCCAGCTCCAACCACGGCAGGAACAGACACTCCCGGTGACGGGCCTCGGCACTCGCCCAGTCCAGCGTGAAGCCGACATCCACCGCCATTCCCTGCGTCGGTCGCGCTTCACTGTTATTCGGATTGGCGAATGGATCCCGCATGAACACCCTCCCGTAGACTGCCTCGTTGACGATCTTCCGGTTATGGTACGGGCAAGCCCCCACCGGATGTCCGCATGCCCCGTACCCTCTGCTCGCTCCCGTTTGTGTCGCTGCTGGCCGGCGCAGTGTTCGTGTTCGCCACGTTGCTGACCCTGCCGTCCGCTCAGGCCGAGGGAGATGGGGCCCGCGGCATCGGCGCCGACTCGCCCCTGCGCGTGGGGACGCGCTTCGTGCCACCGTTCGTGATTGCGCCGGAGGAGCCGGGCGCCGCTCCTTCCGGCATTGCCATCGAACTGTGGGAGCGGGTCGCCGAACGCATGGAACTGGACTCCGACTACCGGGAGACCAGCCTCGAGGGACTCATCGAGGGCCTGGGGGATGACCGTATCGATATCTCGGTCGCGGCCCTAACCGCGACCGCTGAACGCGCCGAACGGGTCGACTTCACCCATCCGTACTACAGCACCGGGCTGTCGATTGCAGTGCCCCAGCAGGGCAACCCGGTCGCCGGGGCCCTGCGCGCGTTCATCTCCATACCCTTCCTGATGGTCATCCTCGCGCTCTCCGGACTGCTCCTGCTGGTGGGTGCGCTGCTCTGGCTGTTCGAACGCCGGCGCAACGCTGACGAGTTCGGCGGCAGTGCCGCACAAGGGCTCGGCTCCGCGTTCTGGTGGGCCGCCGTGACCATGACCACGGTGGGCTATGGCGACAAGGCCCCGCGCACCCTGCCCGGCCGCGCGATTGCGCTGGTCTGGATGTTCGCGGCGCTGATCCTGGTCTCCACCTTCACCGCCGCCATTGCGACCACGCTGACCGTCAGTTCGCTGGACACCGGCATCCAGAATGTCTCCGACCTGGAGGGCCAGCGCATCGCCACCATCGGCGGCTCCAGTGCCGCCGCCTGGCTGGACGACCAGGGCTTTGCCTACCGTGACCATGCGGACCTCGCCACCGCACTGGGCGCAGTCGCCGAGGGCCGGGCCGACGCCATGGTCTACGACGCTCCGCTGCTGCGCTATCAGGTCCGCGAGCACTTTGCGGGGCAACTGGAGGTTCTGCCGGTCGAGTTTCTGCGCCAGGACTATGCCCTCGCCCTGCCCCAGGGCTCGCCGCTGCGCGCCCCGATGAACGTCGCTATCCTCGAGATTCTGGAATCCGACGAATGGCAGCGCGTGCTGCGGCGCTATCTCGGCAACTGACGGAACCCGTCACGGGGGGGACAGCATCATGGAGGAGACCTTTCTGATCGCGATCGTCGACCAGGACCGCGAGGAGCAGGCCCTGGCCATCGCCGCCGAGGAAGGCGGCGCGGACGGGGCGGTGATCCAGGGTTCGGGCCTCGGTTTCCCCGAGCACATGACCTTTCTCGGCGTGACCTACCAGGGCAACGAGTCGGTCTGCATCTGGCAGCTGGATACCGCGCGCGCCGAACGCATTGCGCAGCGCCTGAACCTGGAGCTCGACCTGTTCCAGCCCTACAACGGGCTTGCCTTCACCCTGGACGTGAACGCCCTTCAGGGCATGGAGTTCGTCGGCCACCTGACCACCACGCCCTGACGCCCCCGGATACGGAGACTCTGCCATGCAATTCGTTCTGCTCGCCGCCGTCATCCCGCGCAGCCTGGCCGACCGCGCGATCGAGATCGTTCAGCGCGACGGGGCCGCCGGCCTGACCCTACTGGATGCCCAGGGCATCGCCCAGCTGCGGCGCAACCCGGTCATGGACCTGAAGGACACCTCCGGCCGCAAGGTGCTGCTGATGGTGCTGGAGTCCAGCCTTGCCCGGCGCATGCTGGACCACCTGGACGCGGAACTGGAACTGAGCCGACTGGGCAACGGGTTTGCCGTGACCCTGCCGATCAAGGACATCGCCGGCATCAAGCCGGAACAGATCGAGCACCTGCGCAAGACGCTCGGGAAACACTGAACGCGGCTCAACGCCAGGGCGGATCCACGCCCTCCACACGATACTCGCGGCCCAGCGCGCGCAGCAGGCTGAAGCAGCAGAAGACCAGGATGATTGCCACTGGCAGCCCGGCGGTCAGGGAGCCGGTCTGCAGGCTGTCCAGCGCGCGCTCGCCGCCGACGATCAGCAGCGTCGCGGCCACCGCGCCCTCGGTAATCCCCCAGATCACCCGCTGGCGCTTCGGCGAGTGCTTCGAGCCGCGCGAGATCAGTGCATCCACCACGTAGGTGCCGGAGGCCGACGAGGTGATGAAGTAGGTCGCGATCAGCAGGGTCGCCACGCCAGAGGCGATCGTGGTCCAGGGCAGCTGCGCGAGGGTCGCGTACAGGGCCACGGTGGTGTCCTCGGCGACCGCCGCGGCGATGCCCGCGCCGTCGTCGAACAGCTCCATGTGCAATGCAGTGCCGCCGAAGATCGCCATCCAGGCGAACACGAACAGGCTGGGCAGGGCGAGCACGCCGACGATGAACTCGCGGATGGTGCGCCCGCGCGAGATGCGCGCGATGAAGATGCCGACGAACGGCGACCAGGCGATCCACCACGCCCAGTAGAACATGGTCCAGTCCTTCTGCCACTGCGAACCGCCGATGGCGTCGGTGTGCAGGCTGAGCTGGATGATCTGCTGCAGATAGCCGCCGGTGGAGTCGAGGAAGAAGCGCAGGATGAACAGCGTCGGCCCGGCGATCAGCACGAACAGCATGAAGCTGATCGCCAGCACCAGGTTGAACACGCTGACCCACTTCAGCCCGCGATCGAGCCCGGAGATCACCGACAGCACTGCCACCGCGGTGATCGCGGTAATGATGCCCACCTGCCACCAGTGCGAGACCGGCATGTCGACCAGCACGTTGAGCCCGGTATTGAGCTGCATCGCCCCGAACCCCAGCGAAGTCGCCAGCCCGAACAGGGTGCCGAACACCGCGAGGATGTCGATCACATGCCCGATCGGGCCGTAGATGCGATCCCCCAGCAGCGGGTAGAAGATCGAGCGGATGGTCAGCGGCAGGCGGTGCCGGAAGCTGAAATAGGCGACCGACAGCCCCAGCACCACGTACACCGCCCAGGCGTGCAGCCCCCAGTGGAAAAACGTGTAGACCATCGCCTGGCGCGCGGCCGCGTCGGTCTCGCCATCGCCGGTCGGCGGGTGCTGGTAGTGCAGGATCGGCTCGGCCACACTCCAGAACACCAGCCCGATCCCCATACCGGCGGAGAACAGCATCGCGAACCAGGCAGCGAAACCGAACTCCGGCCGGTCGTCCGGCTGCCCCAGCCGGATCACGCCATAGCGGCTGAAGCCCAGCCAGATCAGGAAGCCGAGGAAAAAGGTCACCACCAGCAGGTAGCCCCAGCCGAGATACTCGGTGATGAAGCCGTGGATGCTGGCGAACACCTCGCTGGCCGTGGCGGGGAAGATCACCCCGAAGGCGACGAACACCACCACCATGATCGCGGAGGCGGTGAACACCGTCGGGTTCACCGTGGCGAAGAAGGCCTCCGGGCGGTAGTCATTCATGCCGCCGCCTCCCCGCTGGCCGGATCAGCCCGGCGCATCGGGATCCGTGCCCTCGTCGGCGGAGCACAGCGCCCCGGTGAGATCCGCCTCGTCCAGCACGTGCCCCTCGGCCACGGCATCGAACTGGCTGCGGGTCGCCCCCGCCTCCAGCTCCAGCTCGGCATCCAGCGCCAGCAGGCGGAAGCGGTAGTGATGACAGCCCTCCGGCGGCACCGGGCCGAGATAGCCGACCTTGCCGAAGGCATCCATCCCCAACCGCCCCTCGCTCGGCAGATGCAGGGCATCCACCCGCGTCGTATCCGGCGGCAGGTTCCAGACCAGCCAGTGAGTGACCTCCCCCAGCGGCGAATCCAGGTCCTCCAGGATCAGCGCGAGGCTGCGCGCGCCCGCCGGCACCTCGCGGATCTCCAGTTGCGGCAGCTCGTTGGCATCCCGCGCCGAGACCTCGATCGGCATCCGTTCTCCGTCAGCAAACGCCGGACTGCTCAATCGCATGGCCCGCATCCTCCTCCATGACCCGATTACAGGCTCGCCCGCGGCCGGGGGCGGGTCAAGCCGTGCGTCGGACAATCCGGGGCCGGATTGATCGGGATCAAGCCCGGACACTTTGACTGCCCATCGCACCCGCGTCCCGCGTACACTTCTCCCCATGGCACAACTGACCTTTCAGGGGGCGACCGGCGAGGTCACCGGATCGCGTTATCTCCTCGAGACCGACGACGCCCGCGTCCTGCTGGAATGCGGCATGTATCAGGGCAACAGCGATGCGGACGAGGCGAACCGCGCCCCGCTCGCCGAACTGGCGGAAAGCCTCGACGCGGTGGTGCTGTCACACGGCCACCTCGACCACTCGGGGCTCCTGCCCAAGCTGGTGCGCGATGGCTACCGCGGCCCGATCTACTGCACGCCGGGCACCGAGGAACTGCTCGAGATCATGCTCGAGGATGCCGCGTTCGTAATGAGCAAGGACATCGAGTGGGAGAACAAGTGGCGCCGGCGGGCGGACAAGCCGCTGCTGGAGCCGGTCTACGACATCGATGATGTCGCCACCACCCTCGGGCTGTGCGAGGCCGTGCCCTACGGCCAGGCGCGCAAGATCGCGGGCGGGATTGGCCTGACCTTTCGCGATGCCGGGCATATCCTCGGCTCCGCGATCGTGGACCTGATCGTGCCCGCTGGCGGTCGCGACCGGCACCTGGTGTTCTCGGGCGATCTCGGCAATGCCGACGCCGTGCTGATGCACGAGCCCGCGCGCCCGGAACACGCCGACCACGTGCTGCTGGAGAGCACCTACGGCGACCGCGACCACCGCCCGATGGAGGAGACGGTCGAGGAGTTCGCGCAGGTGCTGGCCGAGGCCGACAAGAGCGGCGGCAACGTGCTGATCCCGGCCTTCGCGGTCGGCCGCACCCAGGAGGTCCTCTACCACCTGAGCATGTTGCACCACGCCGGGCGCCTGCCGCAGCAAAAGGTCTTCCTCGACAGCCCGATGGCGATCAAGGTCACCGAGCTGTACGCCCGCCTGCGCCGAACGCTGGACCCGGAGGACATGGACCGGCTGCACCAGGCCGCGAATGGGGATCCGGCTGCCTACCTGCCCGGGCTGCAGGTCTGTCGCACGGTGGAAGAATCCATGGCGATCAACCGCATCACGGGCGGCGCGATCATCATCGCCGGCTCCGGCATGTGCAATGGCGGGCGCATTCGTCACCACATGAAATACAACCTGTGGCGGCGCGAGGCGCATCTGGTGATCGTCGGCTTCCAGGCCGCCGGCACGCTCGGGCGGCGTCTGGTGGACGGCGCCGAGAAGGTCAAGCTGCTGGGCGACGAGGTCGCGGTGAACGCCAAGATCCATACCCTGGGCGGCTTTTCCGCTCACGCCGGGCGCAGCCAGCTGCTCGACTGGGCACGCGGCTTTCAGGACCAGCCGGTGTTCCATCTGGTTCACGGCGAGCCGGAGGCGCGCGAGGCCCTGGCCGCCGGCCTGCGTGACGAGCTGGGGGCCGAGGCGCATGTGCCGGCCTTTGGCGAGACCATCACCCTGTAACGCCGCATCCCCACAGCTGCGATGCCGGAGGCCGAAGCCGTCAGCACCTACGCCCTGATCGCCGGTTTTCTCGGCGGTCTCGGCCTGTTCCTGCTCGGGATGACCCTGCTGACCGACGGCCTGAAGACCGCCGGCGGCAAGGCGTTGCAGCATATCCTCGGGCAATGGACCCGCACCCGGCCGCGCGCCCTCGCCTCGGGCATGGGCGTGACCGCACTGGTGCAGTCCTCCAGCGCGGTCACCGTGGCCACCATCGGCTTCGCCAACGCCGGCCTGCTGACGCTCGGACAGTCGGTCTGGGTGATCTTCGGCTCTAACGTCGGCACCACCATGACCGGCTGGCTGGTCGCGCTGATCGGCTTCAACATCCGCATCGAGGCCTTCGCCCTGCCGGCGATCGGCATCGGCGCCCTGCTCTACCTGTTCATGAAGGCCGCGCGGCCGCGCTACCTGGGACTGGCCCTGGCCGGCTTCGGGTTGCTGTTCTTCGGCATCGACGTACTGCGCGAGGCCTTCGAGGGGCTTAGTGCCACCTTCGACCTGGGCGCGCTGGCCCGCCCCGGCTTCCTCGGGCTGGTCATCATGGTCGGCATCGGCGCGCTGCTGACCGTGCTGATGCAGAGCTCCTCGGCCTCCATGGCCATGGCCCTGACCGCCGCGATGAGCGGCGCGGTCCCGCTGGAGGCGGCGGCCGCCGCCGTGATCGGCGCCAACCTCGGCACCACGGTCAAGGCACTGCTGGTCGTGATCGGCGCGACCCCGAACGCCAAGCGTGTCGCCGCGGCCCATGTGATCTTCAACGGCCTGACCGCGATCGTCGCGCTGCTGATCCTGCCCTGGTTCCTGGCCGCAATCGCCTGGATCTGGGGCAGCACCGGCGAGGCCCCGGCCCCGGCGGTGCTGCTGGCGCTGTTCCATACCGCGTTCAACCTGCTGGGCGTGGCGCTGATGATCCCGGTCGCCCCGCCGATGATCCGCTGGCTGCAGACTCGCTTTCGCACCATCGAGGAAGACATCGCCCGGCCCCGGTATCTGGACCGCAGCAGCTCCGGGGTCCCGGATCTTGCCCTGCAGTCGCTGATCCAGGAGACCGAACGCCTGGCCGACATCGGCCACTCGATGGCGCGCGAGGCCCTGCAGACCGCACCGCCGGCGGCCGGCATCCTCGACCGCCGGCGCCTGGCCGCGGAGCAGCTGACTCAGGCCATCGCCGAGTTCGCGGCGCATACCGCCAATCACCCGATGCCGGAACAGGTCGGGCACGGGATCGCCGAGGCCGTGCGCATCGCCCGCTACCACCGCGAGGTCGCCATACTGGCCGACGACATCGCCGACCTGCGCCGCCAGTCCAGCGGCGAGGAGCGCCCGATCGTGACCGAGCAGCGCCGCGCCTGGCAGGAACAGGCGATCCGCGCCCTGGACCTGTGCAACCTGGAGGCGGACGACGGTGACAATGGCCATGATCTGGCCGCCGCCGAGGCCGTGGACACGGTGGAAACCGCCTATGCCGAACTGAAGGCCGCCCTGCTACGCGAGGGCACCTTCGGCTCGCTGAGCATGGCCGAGATGGAACGCCAGCTGCGGATCATCAGCATGGCGCGGCGCCTGGTCACTCAGGCGGCCAAGGCGCGTCACCACACCGAGGCGCTGAAAGACCAGATCCGGGGGCTGCGCAAGGGAAACACGGATTGATGTACACGCTCGCGTTGGCAATGGAGAACGCATGATCGACCGGGACACGCTGCAGGACGCGATCGCGAACCACCGAGCCGAGGCCCTGACCTTTGACGGGCTGGAATACGCCCGTCTGCTGGAGCCGGTGAACCACTACCCCCGGGGCTCCGTGGTGCTGACGGACGGTGCGGTAGTACCCGGCTACCCGGCCATCGGACGGATCCAGTCACTGGAGGCCGGGTTGCCGCGCCAGTTCGAGCAGCCGTTCTGGGCGGAGGAGAAGATCGACGGCTTCAACGTGCGCATCCTGCGCCGGGACGGCCGGGTCTACGCCTTCAGTCGGGGCGGCTTTGTCTGCGCCTTCAGCACCGACCGGGTGCCCGATTTCGTGGACCTCGGGGTGTTCGACGCCGAGCCCGACCTGGTGCTGTGCGCGGAGATCGCCGGACCGGACACCCCCTACCTGGAAGGCTCCACGCCGCGCGTCGCACAGGATGTCGGCCTGTTCGTGTTTGACCTGATGCGGTTGGGCCAACCCGGATTCGTGCCGCAGGACGAGAAATTTGCCCTGATGCAGCGCCACCAGCTACCCCCGGCACCCCTGCACGGACGGTTCACGCCCACGGACAGCGCAGCCCTCGGGCAGCTGATCCGGCAACTGGATGCGGAGGGGGCCGAGGGGCTGGTACTGAAGACCGCGGACGGCCAGCACCGCGCCAAGTACGTGGCCGGGGGCTCCTGCATCAACGACATCCGCGTGTGTTCCGAGCAGCTGCTGGACCTCCCGCCGGAGTACTTCACCAATCGCCTGACCCGCCTGGCGGTGTTCCTAGCGGAGCACCCGCCCAGTGAACGTGCCGCCGTGGAACGGGAACTGGGCGAGGCCCTGCTGTCCGGGCTGGCGACCGCAGTGGACAAGAGCCGGCGCGAGGGACGCGTCGGCCACACCTACCGCTGCCGCTTTCGCGAGCGCGCGGGGGCGCAGCGCTTTGTCGACCACATGCAGGCAACCGGCGGGCGCCACGTGCGCTTCCTGCCGGGCACCCCGCGTCAGGAAGAAAGCGGCTACTGGCTGCTGGAGTTCGAACGCCTGTTCGACCGCATCACCGGCACCCTGGCCTCCGCCCTGGCCGGAGACCGGCAATACGACTGAGCCCTTCGCCTGCTTGCAGGCGAACACGGGAAAGGCCCCGACTTGCGGCCTCAGGCGCCGCCCTGACCGGGGATGCCCGACTCGGAGAGGTTCTCCATCACCTGGCGCAGGTAGTCGGCGGTGACCAGCTTGATGCCCATGCGGTTGCCCAGCTTGCGCATGCCCTCGTCGGCGCTGGCCAGCTCGGCATCCAGCTCCATCGCCAGCAGCACGGCATCGACATCCTCGCGCGAGTCCACCAGGCCTTTGCGCATGGCCTCGCGGAAGCGCTCGCGCAGCTGCGTGATCAGCTCCGGGCGCAGCGACTCGGCCGCCCCGGCTTGGCGCGTGTGTTCCTCGGCGATGCGCAGGCCGCGATCGATGCGCGTGCGCACCTCGTCGATGAACTCGTAGAGGATGTCGCTCGGCAGGGTCAGCGCAAAGCGACGCGGCGAGCGCACCCAGACCACGGTCTCGAAGTCGGCCGCCAGGGCCTCGAGGTCGCGCATGCCGCGAAACTCCTCGTACACGGACAGCGGCATGTAGAACTCGGCGGGGCAGTGGCGCGCCAGGTTGAGAAAGGTCCGCAGGATGTCCTCGGGGTCCTCGCCGAACTGCCCGGCCACATGCGGGTTGGTAAAGACGCTGGTATCCAGCACGAATCGGCGCATCACGACCTCCTGTCGGCTCCCTTCATCATCGGCAGGGGCCGGCAGCCCGTCAACCGGCCCGCGACACCCCGCCCGTGCCAACGCCTGTGGCATAATCGGCGCGTCTTTACCCAGCCGGACACGGATTGCCCTTGGCCACCCGAGCGGAAGTCGAAAAATTCCTGGAGCGCCTGCGCGAGGACCTCGAACGTCACCAGATCGAGATCCCGACCCTGCCCGATGTCTCGGTGCAGGCGCTGTTCATCACCCAGGACGAATCCAGCTCCATCGCCGATCTGGTCAACCTGATCTCGCGCGACACGGCCCTGGCTTCGCGCCTGGTGCGCCATGCCAACAGCCCGGCCTACCGGGGGCTGACCCGCTGCGCCACCATCCGCTCCGCGGTCACCCGCCTGGGCATGGAGCGCGCCCGCCAGACCATCATCGCGCTGTCCATGAAGGAGGTCTTCCAGAGCGGGAACGAGGCCATCCGCATCCGGATGGAAGAGCTGTGGAATCACAGCCTGGAGGTGGCGATCATCAGCTACCTGCTGGCCCGTCGCCACCCCCATCTGGACCCGGATACCGCCCTGCTCGCCGGGCTCGTTCACGACATCGGCATGATCCCGATCCTGCGCCGCGCAGAGAAGACCCAGGAGATCTACGAGGATCCGCGCGCCCTGCAGGCCGCGGCCGATGCCGCGCACGTCGCCATCGGCCGCGCGATGCTGAAGAGCTGGAACTTCGAGCCGGAGATCATCCGCGCCGTGGCCGAACACGAAAACCTCAAGCGCGAGCCGGAGGAAGGCGAACCGGTCAATTACAGCGACATTCTGCAGGCCGCCAACATCGAGAGCCACAACGCCACCCGGCATCGACTGGCCCATATCGACCGCAGCTCGGTCGCCTCCATCCGCCGTCTGGCGGCCAAGCCCGGCACCACCCGGCTGAACTGGGAAGACGACGCAATCGGCCTGGAACACGTCAACCAGATGATCGAGTGAACCCCGCGGGGCGCAGGCGGTCTTCTTCATATCGCCCCGGAACGGACGCCCGCATGCCCGCCATTCTCCAGCTCGTCTACGCCTCTCGCGCCACCTTCCGCGAGAACACCTCCAGCCAGGGCATCGAGCCCGAAGTCAGCCGCATCCTGATGCAGTCACGCCAGAACAACCCGCGCAGCGGGATTGTCGGCGCGCTCTATTACGGGGATGGCCACTTCTTCCAGTGTCTGGAGGGCGAGCCCGAGGCCGTACGCGACACCCTGGAGCGGATCCGGCGTGACGATCGCCACGAGGAGGTCCGGGTGCTACGCGAGCAGTCACTGGACAGCCCGGGATTTGGCGAATGGTCGATGAAATACGTCCCGGCAGCGGGGGACGTCCGTCAGCTGCTACAGCGCTTTGGCCAGCGCCAGTTCGACCCCTTCGCCTTCGACGATGACCGTATCGACGCAATGCTGGACCTGCTGCGTCAGGGCCGGGACAACGCACCTGCCGAGGGAGCGGGGTCGACGGGCGGCAAGGCGGAAGATGCCACACGGGGCAGCACCCGTGCGCTGTTCGGGATCGGCCTGGTCGCGGTGGCGATCGTGCTCGGCGTGATAGGAGCCGCGACCTACCTGCTCGTCACGTCGTAGAGGCCTCGGAACATTGCGGCAGCGTGGGCGCCGGGAACGCCTGCTGGATTTGATCACGCCCACCCCACTTGGCCCGGTATAGCGCCTCGTCGGCAACGACCAGCAGATCGGGACCATCCTCCTCGGGATAGTCGGCCGAACACACCATACCGATCGAGATAGTGCAGCCGAAGCGCTCGTCCCGATGGTTGAAATCAAGGGAAGCGAAGTTCCGGCGGATATCCTCGAGCACCCGCCGGGCATTCTCCGCGTCGCACTCCGGCAGCACCGCGACGAATTCCTCCCCGCCATAGCGGCCGATGATGTCGGACTGGCGCAGGCGCTGTCGCAGCAGGGTCGCGATCGACATGATCACCACGTCCCCCACGGCATGCCCGTAAGTATCGTTGACCCTCTTGAAGTGGTCGATGTCGAGCATCGCAAGCGTGACGGGTCGCCCGATCCGGCGGGCGCGCAACACCTCCCGACTGGCGGCCTCCTTGATGCTGGCATGCTTGAGCAGTCCGGTCAGACTGTCTTTGCTGATCCGCTCCTCCAGCTGGCGTGCGCGCGCGATCCGCGAGCGGACGGCCGCCACCAGTTGCAGGTCGGAAATCGGCTTGGTCAGAAAGTCGTCCGCGCCCCGACCCATGGCCTCGATCTGGCGCTCGATATCGGTTTCCGCGGACAGATACACAATCGGCAGATGGATATAGGCCTCGTGCTGGCGGATCACCCCCGCCAGGTCGGTGCCCGCGTATTCGGGCATATACAGATCCATCAGCACCAGTTCCGGCCGAAAGGCGGCGATCGTATCCATGATCTCGCGCGGCGCATTCAGCACCCGGGCCTCCATCCCGGCCGCGGTCAGTACCAGCCGCATATGCTCGGCAAGATCGCCATCGTCATCCACGATCAGCACCCGTTGCGCCGGCGCACGGCGTTCTTCGAAGATCTGCGAGATGCGGCACACGAGCCGGGGTACATCCAGCGGTTTCAGGAAATACCCATGCGCACCTAGTTGTACCGCGCGCACACGCGACGGGAAGTCGTCATTCACGGAGATGAAGATCAGCGGGCAATCCAGCGCCTGCACCTGCGGGCAATCCACCAGCCGCTCGGTCGCGTTTTCGCGACCATCTTCCATCATCACGTCCACGAGCAGCAGATCCGGCTGCTGGTCTTCCACCGCACGCCGGAGCGCGTCGATGCCGTTGAACACCCGAACCTCGTAGTTGAAGGATTCCAGCTGCTGCTTGAGTTGACGGGCCAGTTCCGCGTCGTCCTCGACGAGCCAGATTGCCATGGCGTTGTCAACGGCACTCCGTGCATCCGGCACCCACCGGACCGCCGAGCGCTCCGGGCTTTCGGGCACCGTACGCGCAAGGGCCGCCAGCTCGTTCGCCAGGGACCGCCGAGTCGGCGCATCCAGCGACAATTCCCGCACCTGCAGCCAGTCCCCGATTCGCTGCTCCAGCGCACGGGCTGCCGTGCTCAGCGACGCACAGCCGAAACTGCCCCCGCTGCCGGCCAGCTTGTGCAGACGCTGTTGCAGTTCGTCCAGCACCTCGCGGTCCTGCTCCTTCCCGGCCAACCGGCCCTGCAGAGAACTCAATGCAGCCAGCTCATCCGGCAGGTGTTCCAGATACCGAGCACGCAGTTGTGCCAGGCGGTCCTTCAAGGCCTGCTCGGCGCCAGCACTTGTCATGCCGCCCCCTGCCAGATCCGCCGTACCTCGTCGGAAAGCGTCATGGGGTCGAACGGTTTGGCGATCACGTCACGCGCCCCCAGCGACTTGTAGTGTGCGATCTCGGAGGGCTGCACCTTGGCGGTCATGAACGCCACCGGCACCTCGGCCAGCGCCGGAATCCCGCGTAGGGCCTCCAGGGTCGTGGGACCATCCATCCCGGGCATCATCACATCCAGCAGGATCAGGTCTGGTGCAAATGCCTCGGCATCGCGTACCGCCTCCTCGCCCGAAGCACAGGTCTTCACGGTGTAACCACCCACCGTCTCCAGGGCCAGTTCGGCAACCGCCTGAATATCCGGCTCGTCTTCGACATAGAGAATGCGTTGCAACTCGGACACTTTCGACTCCCCTGGGGTGAACCGCTACGGGTCCGTGACGTGCGGGCCGTAGCCGGACCCTGGTTCTGAACTGGATGGATAACCATTCGCATCGCGGGCAAGCGGCAACTCGAACCAGAATGTCGCTCCCTCGCCCTCCACGGAGTCAAAGCCTATACGCCCGCCCATATGTTCTACCAGTTCCTGGCTAATCGCGAGGCCGAGCCCGGTCCCGCCCTTCGTTCGGCTGTCGGAGCCATCCGCCTGTGCGAATTTCCCGAAGATCTGCTCGCGGAAGTTGTCCGGAACACCCGGCCCATCATCCGCCACACTGACCCGGACGCCTTCAGTCGGTTCATTCGACGCCTGCACCGAAACCCGCACGCTGCCGCCCGGGGGCGAGAACTTCACCGCGTTCGACAGAAGATTGGCGAGCACCTGCAACAGGCGCTGGTCATCGACCCGAACCGCAACCCCGGGCGCGCCACTATCGAGCACCAGCTGGACCTGGTGTTGTTCGGCATAACCCCGATAACTCTCGAGCGCCTGTTCGAGCAGCGGCTCGAGCCGCTCCGCACGCATATCAAAGTGCAGCTTGCCCGCCGCGATCTTCTCCATATCGAGCAGATCGTTGATCAACAGCGTTAGCCGCTGGCTGTTGCGCTGGGCAATCGTGACCATTTCGCCGACCTTGCCGGGCAGTTCGCCGAGCGCGCCGCTGGCAATCATCCCGAGGGCGCCCGAGATCGACGTCAGTGGTGTCCGCAGTTCGTGGCTGACCGTGGAGACGAATTCGTTCTTCATGCGCTCCACCCGCTTGCGTTCGGTGATGTCACGCACAACCCCCACATAGAGGGGCTCGCCGTGTTGCGTGACCTCCGATACGGCGAGTTCCATCGGGAACACGGTTCCATCCTTGCGGCGCCCCTGCAGTTCCCTGCTGGTGCCAATCACCCGCCGGTTGCCAGTGGCCTGATAATTACGCAGGTATACGTCATGGCTCTCACGATCAGGCCCGGTCATCAACACGCTTACATTGCGACCGGCAACCTCACGGGGCATATACCCGAAGATGCGACTTGCACCCGGATTGAACGACTGGATCAACCCATCGCGATCGATCGTGATGATCCCGTCTACGATGTTATCGATGATCGTCTGCGTGCGAAGCGCCTGCTCCGCCAGGGCTCGCTCCGCCTCCATACGCTCGGTTACGTCTTCGTTCACGCCAATCGCCCGCACGACCACACCTGCCGCATCGGTTATCGCCTGTGCCATAGCGCGAATATGACGTGTCGCCCCATCGCCCCGGAGAATTCGGAACGTGAACTCGCGGGGTGTCCCGGGACGTTCAAGGATCGTTTCGAGGCTGGCTTCTGCGTGCTCCACGTCTTCGGGCAGCAAGGCGCGCCTCCAGTCATCGGCATGGTGACCAAAATCGCGGGGTAACACGCCGTAAAGACGGAACATCCCGGAATCCCAGTCAAGCCGCCCACTGGTCAGGTTCAAATCCCATACACCCAGCTGCGCCGCCTCGGTGGCCAGCGTCAACTGCTGGGTGGCATCCCGGAAGCGTTTTTCGCTCTCGCGCACGGCCCGTTCAGCGGCCTTGCGCTCGGTGATGTCCTCGGCGATACCCAGGTAGCCGTTGATATTTCCCTGTTTGTCGGTCTGGGGTGTCACCGTCAGGGAAACGGGAATGCGCATGCCGCCCTTGCGCACAAAGGTCCATTCCCGGGTTTCTGCTCCCTCGCGATCCGCGACCTCGGTAAAGACTTGGAAGCCTTCGATCGGCCGTTCACTGGCGGCGCTCAGTTGCGCCGCGCGCGCGGCGATCTCCTCGGGCACATGGAACAGGGCGGGTGACTGCTGGCCCACCATTTCGTCGGCAGCATAGCCCGTCATCTTTTCCGCGCCCGGATTGAACAGGGTGATCAGACCATCGCGGTCGGTCACCACAATGGCGAATTCCGACGCCGCCGCCAGAACCGCCTGTAACTGATCGGCGGTCTGCGCAAGCTCTGCGGTACGCGCTTGCACCTCGGACTCGAGTTCGATGCGCGCCTGCGCCTGCTGGCGGAAACTGGCCACCAGTTGCCGCGACATCTCCCGCAGGGTCCCGGCCAGGCCGTCGTATTCGAAAATCCGGCTTTCCGGCAGTTCCGGCGCACGCCCCGCGGCGATGTCCGAACTCAACCCTGCACTGACCGCATCCAGCTTGCGCAAGGGACGGCTGATGGCATAACTCAAGGCGGCCGAGACCAGGATGGCCAGGGCCACGATCACCGTCAGGAGGGCAAACAACTCCACGCGCTGCTGCTCCAGCGCCCGGACCACCGGTGCCGCCGGCATCTCCGCATACACCTGCTCGATATCCGGCACGGGGCCCACCGGCGCTGCAACGAAGTAGGCCCCCTGCCCCCAGCGACCCACAGCCGACATCGAACCGTCCGGCAACCAGATCGAGAGCTCGCGATCCAGGGTCTCCACCTGGCCGTCCGACGCCTCCAGCACGCTGCGGACGTCGCCCCGACTGGCCAGCACCCGACCTTCCGGGGACACAATCGCAAGCCCCAGGTCCTCGCGCGTCTGCACCCGCCGCAGATGGTAGTCATACCGGACCCGGCCCTCGCGGTAATCGCTCGCGAGCCGTTCGGACAGATTCTCGGCGCGTTCCTGCAGGCGCTCGACCATGAAGGACTCCTGCTCGTCGCGCTGCTGATAGCTCTCGTGCAGGATCGGTGCCAGCCCGGCCAGCAGGGTGACCGGGAGCATCGCGTGGAACAACAGGCTCGCCAGCGAAGGCCTGCCCAGTCGGGAGGCCTGCTCGCCGCGCCGCGACAACCGCCACAGCATCACCAACAGGCTGGCGATCAGCGTGTTGAACAGCGCATTCACCGCCTGCTTCAGGGCGATCATGGTGGTGGGTTCCCAGTCCATCCCGATCAAGCCGCGATAGAACAGCAACACCAGCGGAACCCCGATCACCAGCCAGTACAGCAGGTCGGCCACCACCACGTTGTACAGCCAGCGCCGGTAAACGAGGCCCACTACCAGTGCCTCGATCACGAACACCACCATCGGATACGGAACGCCCCACAGGACCAGGGTGTAGAGTCCTCCGGCGATCGCGACAATCACCGCGGGCAGCGTCCCCAGCAGCAGCACCGCGAGCATCACCGCGATCGATCCGAAGATGAAGTCCAGACCGAACAGCAGCGGCAGATGGAAGAAATTGCCGGCCACCGCCAGCAGGGCCAGCGCCAACGTCGCAAGCCCGCGCTCCACCGGGCCTGACCACTGCTGCCTCATCCGCGGGCCTCCTCACGGTGGCATCCCAGTTCGAACCAGAACGTCGCCCCCGCGTCCGGCACGGAGTCGAACCCGACCTCGCCGCCCATGCGCTCCACCAGCTCCCGGGTGATCGCCAGTCCCAGGCCGCTACCACCCTTCTGGCGGGTGTCGGAGGCATCGGCCTGGGAAAACTTCTGGAAGATGCGTTCGCGGAACGCCTCCGGGATCCCGGGGCCGTGATCGATCACCGAGACGCGCACCCGCGCCTCGCCATGCTCCATCGTCATCCGCACCTCGCCACCCTCCGGCGAGAACTTGGCTGCGTTGGAGAGCAGATTGGCCAGCACCTGCTGCAGGCGGTCGGCATCCACTTCGACCCGGACCCCGTCGTCCTCCGCATCCAGCATCAGGTGCACCTCGTACTGGTCGGCATAGCTCTGGTTGCTGCGCACAGCCTGCTCCAGCAACGGGAACAGCGGCTGCTCTTGCATCTCGAAGCGCATCTTGCCGGCCACCAGCTTTTCCATGTCCAGCAGGTCGTTGATCAGCAGCCCCAGGCGCTGGCTGTTCTTGTGGGCAATCTCCAGCATCTCCTGCATCCGCTCCGGCAACGCTCCTGCCGCCCCGCCCGTCAGCAGGCCCAGGGCCCCGGAGATCGACGTGAGCGGCGTGCGCAGCTCGTGGCTGACGGTGGAGATGAACTCGTTTTTCATGCGCTCGATGCGCTTGCGCTCGGAGATATCCTCGATGATGGACCAGATCAGTTTGCGACCGGACTTGTCGTGCACGACCATTCCGTTGAGCAGTACCGGATACCGGGTGCCGTCCTTGCGGATGTATTCCTTCTCGTAGGGGCCGTAACGGCCCGTCTGTTCCATGCTCTCCAGTTGCTGCGCTTCCTGCGCTGCGTACTCCCGGGGCGTGACATCCCAGTAGCTGAGTGCAACGAACTCCTCGCGGGTATAACCGGTCGGGCGCAACAGGGCCGCGTTGAGATCCACAAACGCCCCGGTCTCGTAATCGTTCAGAGCGATCCCCACCGGTGAGAGCTCGAACAGCCCCCGCAGGCGGGCCTCGCTGTCCGCGACGGCCAGCTCGGCCTCCTTTTCATCCGTGATATCCCGAATATATCCGTGCCACAGCGTACTGCCGTCGTCGAGGGGCTCGGGCGAGGCGTGACCCTGCACCCACCCCACGCGACCATCATCCCGCAGGGTGCGATACTCGCAATGCCAGTTGCTCAGTTCCCGCCGCGACCGTTCGATGGACTGCGCCACCCGATCCCGGTCCTTCGGGTGCAGACTGCGGAACACCGCGCTGGCATCCTCGCGTGCCGCCTCTGCGCTGATGCCGTAGATGTCCCGGATGCCGGGGCTGCTGTACGGGAAGGCCACGCGGCCGTCCGGCCACTGCCGATACTGATACACCATACCCGGGACCAGTGAGGTCAGCTTCTTCAACTGCTCGTGCGACTGTTCCCGCTCCAGGCTCGCGGCCACCCAGCGCCCCAACAGACGCACGAACATGCGTTCACCCTCGCTGAACGCGGCCGGTCTGGGGTGCGCCGACGAAAAGTTCAGGGTGCCAAAGCGCTGTCCCTCAACCTCCAGCACGACACCGATGTAGGCTTCCAGGCCGAAGTCCGCGTAACACGGGTGGCCCTGGTGCTCGGACGCGGCCATGTGCTCGATCGTCAGCAGGTCGTTGTGCGCAAGGGTCAGCGCACAGTAGGTACGCCCGAGCGCAAAGCGCTGACCACGCTCGAGGGGGGCGCCAGCCGGCGCGACGAACGCCCGCACCGTATAGTCGTCGCCGCGGATCCGGCTGACGATGCCCAGTTCCAGCCCCAGAAAGTCGGCCCCCATTTGTAGCGCGCGCTCGAGCTGGTCATCGAGGTCCAGCGCCACCAGGGATGCAATCTCGTTGAGCGCCGCGAACGCGTCCAGCTGGCGCTGATGCTGTTCACGATGTTCCCGTTCCCGGGTCGCATCGAGGATGAAGCCGTCGAGGTAGCGTACTCGGCCATCCGGATCACGAATGGCGGAGCCCCGTTCCTGGGCCCAGCGGATACTGCCGTCACGATGCCAAATACGGTATTCAACGGACCAGTCGTTGCCGGCGCTCAAGGCCTGTTCCACCGCATCCTGGACTCGTGCCTGGTCATCCTCGTGGATCACGCTGGCGTAACTGCGCACGGAATTGTCGATGAAGTCGCTGGCAGGGTAGCCCGACAACGGATCCACCTGGTCGCTCATGTAGAGCATGGTCCAGTCCGCATCCGGCAGGCAGCGATAGGTGATTCCGGGGATATTGTCGACCAGCGAGCGGAACTGTTGCTCGCTCTCGCGGATCCGCTCGGCATCCTCGCGTTCCCGGGTCACATCGGACTCGATCGCGATGAACCCCTGCAACATCCCCTGCTCGTCGCGCAACGGAGTGCACTGGATACGCACCCAGTACGGGTGGCCGTCGATCCGGTAGTTCAACAGCTCTTCAACGAATGGTTCGCCCCGCGCCAGTGCCTCACCGATCCGGGCTACCGTCTCCGGATCGGTCCCGGCACCCTGCAACAGTTCACCCGGCTGGCGGCCAAGCATTGCGTCCAGGGTATAGCCACTCAAGCGGGTAAAGCCGTCGTTGATCCACTCGACCCGGCCGTCGGCGTCGGTAATGATCACGCCATTGGTCGTCTCGCTCGCCACTCGGGACAGCCGCGCCCGCTCCAACTGGCCCGCCCGGTAACGACGACGGGTGCGAGCCGCATCCACCAATTGCCCCAGCGTGGCGAGCAGCGGCTGCAGAAACTCCACCATGCCCGGGTCGTAGCCACCCGGACGGTTGGCGATCCCCAGCACGGCGATCCGCTCGCCCCCGTGCTCGATGGGTATCCCCAGAAAGGCCTTGAGCGGCGGATGTCCTTCGGGCAAGCCCCCGCTGCGCGGGTCTCCCGCGGGGTCGTTGGCAATCACCGGCCCCGCGCCGGTCAGGGCCGCGCCGAACAGGGTCTCCAGGTTGTGAAACTCCAGCCCCTGGGGTGCGTTGGCCGCGTAGAAGGCGCGGGTCGCGTCATCCCAGGCGATATTGGTGATGGCACTGGTCTTGAGGTAAGGCGAACCTTCAGGCGTGTGCAACACCTCTCCGATAAAGCCGTATTCGCTGAGGGTCAGCTCGAGGGTATCCGCAAGCAGTCCGTCGAAGACCTGCCCACGGTCCTGATCGGCATCGCGAATAAACGCCGACTGCGCACGGGTAATCACCTCGCCAAGTTGCCGCAGATCGGTCAGCGCATTGCCAAGCGCTCGTTGCTCGGTGGAATCGATTTCCGCCTGGACCGCATCGGCGAGGTCACGCAGGGAGCGTCGCTCGTCCTCGCTCAACTGCCGCGGCTGGCTGTCAATCAGGCAAAGTGTTCCGATCCGGTAACCGTCGGAGGCGGATAGTGGCGCGCCGGCGTAGAACCGGATGTGCGGCTCCCCGGTCACCAGTGGGTTGTCGGCAAACCGGGCGTCCGCGCGCGCATCGGGAATCTCGAAGATATCGCCCCCGAGAATCGTATGCCCGCAAAAGGAGACATCACGCCCGGTCTCCGCCACCTCGAGACCCTGCCGCGACTTGAACCACTGCCGGTCCTCGTCCACCAGCGAAACCAGCGCGATGGACACCCCGAACATCCGCCGCGCCAGACGCGTGAGTCGGTCGAACCGCTCCTCAGCCGCGGTATCCAACAGCCCTCGAGCCCGCAGCGCTCGCAGCCGGTCTTTTTCGTTGCCGGGGCAGGGAGGCGTTGAAAAGGCCATCAGCCATGGGGCTCCGGGTCTGCGAAACGCTGACGAATCTCCTCGACTTCGGGCAGCACATCCAGAAACACGTCCACCAGCGTCGGGTCGAAGTGCCGGCCACGGTTCTCGCGAAGCAGCTCCACCGCCGCCTCCACCGTCCATGCTTTTTTGTAAGGCCGCACCGAAGTCAGGGCATCGAACACGTCGGCCAGGGCCGCGATGCGTCCGGCCATGGGGATAGCCTCGCCGGCCAGGCCATTGGGGTAGCCGCTACCATCCCATTTTTCGTGATGGGTCAGGGCAATCTCCCGAGCCATGCGCAGGAGATCGCTGTCATCGCCGTCCAGCAGATTGGCACCGATGCTGGCGTGGGTCTTCATGATCTCCCAC
Source organism: Thioalkalivibrio sp. ALE16 (assembly GCF_000381305.1). NCBI lineage: Bacteria > Pseudomonadati > Pseudomonadota > Gammaproteobacteria > Chromatiales > Ectothiorhodospiraceae > Thioalkalivibrio > Thioalkalivibrio sp. ALE16. Next base: position 9,623 of record NZ_KB906355.1, on the reverse strand, counting down.
TCGTGCGGCTCGAATTTGCCCGGTTTGAGCAGGACCGCATCGGGAATGCCGATCTTGCCGATGTCGTGCATCGGGCTCGCGTTCAGGATGAGGTCGCACTGGGCCTCGTCCCACCCGATCTCGCGTGCCAGCAGGGCACAGGTATGGCTCATGCGCAGGATATGGTAGCCGGTCTCCTCGTCGCGATATTCCGCCGCCCGGCCCAGCCGCTGCACCACCTGCAGCCGGGTGGAATACAGCTCGTGGGTGCGCTGCGCCACCAGCCGGTCCAGCGCATCTTTCTGGTCATGGACCAGCCGGTGCGCCAGCTGTGCGTCGAGCAGATTGTGCACCCGCATCAATAGTTCGCTGCGATCAAAGGGCTTGGTAATGTAGTCGCGCGCGCCCGCGCTCAACGCCCGCAGCAGAAAGTCCTGAGCGTGCTGCGCGGTGAGGATGACAATGGGGGGCAGCAGAGGATCATCCAGCGCCTTGAGCTGTTCCATCACCTGGTAGCCGTCCAGGTGCGGCATGTTGATATCCAGCAGGATCAGGTCCGGGCGCGCCGTCTGGTAATGGGTCAGAACCTCGCGCGGATCGTCGATCAGCACCAGGGCCTCGTACCCCTGGCTGCGCAGCATCTTGTCCAGCAATTTGAGATTGGCGGGCTCGTCGTCGACTAAAAGGATTCGGGCGAGCGCGTGCTGTTCGTTGCTCATGATGTTCTCTTGGATGAGGCAAGGTGCGTGTCGATGGCGGTATACAAATCCCGCACGTTGATCGGTTTGACGAGGTAATCCTGAAACCCCGCGGCCATGCCACGTTCGATATCGCGCTTCATGGCGTTGGCACTGACGGCGATCACCGGGATGGCAAGGGTGCCCGGGTCGGCCCGCAGGCGCTGCAGGCCCTCGAAGCCGTCCATGCCCGGCAGGTTGAGATCCAGCAGGATCAGGTCCGGGCGCTCCCGCCCGGCCAGCAGCAAGCCGTCCTCGGCGTTTTCCGCGGAAAGCAGCTCGATATCGGCGCGTTTGTCCAGGATCTTCTGCACCAGACGCAGGTTGGCCGGGTTGTCTTCGACATACAGGATAGTATGCAATTTTCCCTGGGTTGCAGGCTCGGCAATGCTCGTCGACACAGGCGTGTCGTGATCCATGTCTGCGCTGTCATCGCTGAGCGGCAGTTCGAACCAGAAGGTGCTGCCCTCGCCGGGCACGCTGTCCACGCCGATGCTGCCCTGCATACCCTCGACCAGTTGTTTCGCCAGGGCCAGACCAATGCCGGTGCCCTCGATGCCTTCATAGGCCGACTCCAGACGCTCGAAGGGCCGGAACAGGCGTGCCTGCTGTTCGGTGCTCAGGCCATGGCCGGTGTCGCGCACACTCACCCGCACCTGCCCGGGCGTCGCCGGTTCACACCCGACGTCGATCTGACCCCCATCGCGATTGTACTTGACGGCATTGGACAGCAGATTGAGAAGCACCTGACGCAGGCGCAGAGGGTCGGCCAGCACCGTGCTGGGCTCATTCGTCTGCAGCGTCAACGGGATGTTACGTTCCCTGGCGCGCATCTCGATCTGGGCTACGGCATGCTCAAGGACCGGAACCAGGGCCACCGGTTCGGGGGCGATCTCCAGCTGCCCGGCCTCGATACGGGCCAGGTCCAGCACCTCGTTGACCAGACCCAGCAGGTGCTCCCCGGAATGATGGATCTCGCGGACATTATCGGCCTGCTGCGTACTCAGAGGCGCGCCCCCCGGAAGCTGCAGCACCTGCGTAAAGCCGAGGATGGCATTGAGGGGCGTGCGCAGCTCGTGGCTCATGCGCGACAGGAATTCGTTCTTCGCGGCGTTGGCGCGCTCGAGTTCGGCCGTGCGTTCGCGCACCCGCGCCTCCAGCGTCTCGTTCAGATCCTGAATGCGCTGCGCTTCGATCCGACGCTGACTCACATCTCGAAAAATACCGACCATGAGCGAGCGGCCTGACACGGTGACCCAGCTGGCCGATATATCGGCGTAAAACACCGAACCATCGCGACGCAAAACGGGGATATCCCGGGCCACTGTTTGATGCCGACTGGCCAGCTCGTTGAACTGCTCCAGCACCCAGGACAGAGCATCTGGTGGATGAAGGTCCCGCACCGACAACCGGGCGATCTCTGCCTGCGCATACCCCAGCATGTCGGCAAAGCTCGAATTGGCACTCACGAGGTTTGTGGACTCGGCATTGGCGTACACGATCCCGTCGGTGGAAAGCTCGAACAACTGGCGGTACCGCGATTCACTCTCGGCCAGGGCGGCCTCGGCACGCTTGAGCTCGGTAAGGTCGGTGATCACGTTCGCGATGGCTGCCGACGCTCCCGCCTCACCGGGAAGGGCGAACACACTGTTGAGGGTCGAAATGTAACGCCCATCCAGGGCTTTTAGCGCGAGTTCGCCGGTCCATTGGCCGCTGGTCGCGACCGTCGGCAGAACCGTGGATTCAAGAAACGCAAAGACCTCGTCATCGTAGAACGACTGGACGCGGTAACCATCGGAGGGGTCCGCATCCTCCGGCATCGCCAGCAGATTCCGGAAAGCCCTGTTGAAATACAGCACGGTTCCATCGGGGTCTGCCCAGCCCACCGCCTGCGGTGCCCCTTCCACCAGCGCCTGCATGCGGCGGCGAGCCTCCTCGGCCCGATGACGTTCGTCATCATTGCGGACAAGGCCTTCCAGGTACAGCAGTTCGCCGCGGGCATCGAAATGACCACGGCCCTCCTCGTAACACCAGCGAACGCGACCTGCGCGATCGAACATGCGGTATTGCAAACGGTACTCGTCACGCTGCGCCAGTGCGGCCTGGACCTCGTTCCACACGTGCTCCTGATCATCGGGATGAATCTGGTCGGCAAAGTGGCGTGCGCCGCGCTGGAAGTCGGCCGCCGGGTATCCGGTCAGGGTCTCCCCACCCTCGGACATGAAGGTCACGGTCCAGTTGCGATCATTGCGGCAGCGGTACACGAACCCGTCGAGATTGTCCGTCACCCGGCGCAGGGTGGTGGCGGCAAGGGCATCGCCTTGCCGATTGAGGATCACAAAACCCGCCGCCAGCAGCACCGCAAGCGCTGCATGCACCAGTTGCACCGGCCATCCGGTGGCGGCCAGGAAATCCGCCGTCGTGGGCAGCCATTCTGCCAGCAGCCGCCCGGAAGCCGGGGACGGCAACAGGGTCAGGACGGCATAGCCCAGCATGGCGAGGGCTGCGATGCGCAACCAGCGGATGCGCGCGAGGGTATCCTGCGCACGGGTCGTGGCCCCCGCCAGGGAGAGCAGCCCGATGCCGGTCAGGGCCGCCGCCGGTGCCCCAAGCAGGTAGCGTGTGCCCAGTTCCAGCCCGGCAGCGGCAGCGGGGGCCACCCACATGGCAGCGCCGACACCCAGACCGGTCACGGCAAACAGGGGCAGCGCGGCCAGTCGGTGCCCCCCGGGCCGCTCGTTCCACAGGCGCCGACCGAACTCCAGCAGCGCGGCAAACGAGCTGACCATCAGAACGGCACTCAGCACCGCGAGCCAGGGGGCAGGATCCCGCAGGCGCTCGCCGTCAATGAACCCCTGCAACCCGTGCAGCATACCGAAGGCGGCCAGCCACCCAAGATGGGCCACCAGACCGGTGCCGCGCTCCCGGCGCATGCCGTGCAGCGCGGCAATACCCAGAACAAAGAACGCCAGCGCGTAGACCTGGAAGATCAGCCCCAGAGAGGTCTCGCCCCACCCAGGCGTCATGTCGTACGTTTCGCGAGGTGGCGCTGCACCGTGTCCAGAAACTGCCCGACATTGAGCGGCTTGGTCAGATAATCCGCAAAACCCGCCGCCATGCCACGTTCGATGTCGCGCGGCATGGCATTGGCGGTGACCGCCACCACCGGGGTTCGCTCCAGCTCGGCCTCGGCCTGGAGCACCTCCAGTACCTGGTAGCCATCCATGCCCGGCAGGTTGATGTCCAGCAGGATCAGATCCGGTCGATGCTCCCGAACCAGATCCATACCCAGCCACGGGGTATGGGCGGTGAGCAGGCGGACCTCCGGCAACTGCCCAACCAGCTGCTCCACCAGCCTCAGGTTCGCGGGGTTATCCTCGATGTACAGCACGGTCCGGCTCTGCTCATCGGAGAGCCCGCAGTCCTCGGGAGACGCCCCCCGGGGCAACGCAGGCTCCGCGCCGCGGAGCGGGCTCCCCTCCGCCCCCGCCCCCGCCAGCGGCAGCTCGATCCAGAAAGTACTGCCCACTTCCGGCTCGCTCTCCACCCCTACCGTGCCACGCATCAGTTCCACCATACGCCGGGTGAGCGTCAGGCCGATGCCAGTGCCCTCGATCCCGCTGTTCTCGGCATCCAGACGGTTGAAGGGATCGAACAGATCTTCCAGCTTGTCTTCCGGGATGCCCTTGCCGGTGTCGGCAACCCGGATCCGGAGCCGGTCGGAGCCTTCACGGTGCGTGTCGACCTTCACGTGACCGCCGTCGCGGTTGTACTTGACCGCATTGGAGACCAGGTTAAGAAGTGCCTGTTTCAATCGGGTCAGGTCCGCCCGTACCACGACACCCTCGGTCCCCTCGTGGTGAAGGTGGATATGGCGCTGGTCGGCCGCCGTACCCACAAGCGAGAGACATTCCTGAACGACCGGATCGACTTCCACTGGCTCCAGCGACATATCGATTCTGCCGGATTCGATCTTGGCCAGATCCAGGATTTCGTTGATCAGTTCCAGCAGATGCTTGCCAGCCCGCAGGATCTCGCTGACATTCTCCTGTGGTTCCTCGCCAAGGCTGTCGTCGTATTCCAGCAACTGGCCGAACCCGAGGATCGCATTCATCGGCGTCCGCAGCTCGTGGCTCATGCTCGAGAGGAACTCGGACTTGGCCTGATTGGCGCGATCGGCTTCCTCGCGCGCGGCGACCAGGGCCTCTTCGGCCTGCTTGCGCTCGCTGATGTCACGGAGCAACCCGACAAAGTACTGCTGCCCGGCAATCGCAATTTCGCTGACCGAGACCTCCAGCGGGAATTCGGCCCCATCGGCCTTCTGCCCGGTCACCTCGACGAGTCGATTGATGACGCGCGCTTCACCGCTGGCCCGATACCGCTGCAGGTAGCCGTCGTGTTCCGAACGCACCGGGTCCGGCATCAGCATGGATACATTATTGCCGACCAGGTCCTGCTGGTCGTATCCAAAGATGGCCCGAACCGCGGGGCTGGCCAGCTGGATCACGCCCGCCGCGTCGATCACCAGCACGCCATCCAGCACGGAATTGACCACATGCCGGAAGATCTGTAGGGTCTCTTCAGCGGCCTTGCGCGCATCAATGTCGCTGTGGATGCCGATCATGCGTACCGGATCACCCCGGACATCGCGTTCCACCACTGTGCCCCGGCACAGCACCCATTTGTAACTGCCGTTCTTGCAGCGCAGCCGCAACTCCACGTTATATCGGTCACTGTCTCCCGCGAGATAGTCAGCCAGCTGTTGCTGTACCCCCCCCAGGTCTTCGGGATGCACCGAGCCCTTCCAGGACTCGACACTCGGCTCCAGTTCACCAGGCCGGTAACCCAGCATGGGTTCATATTGGCCGGAGAACGTCATGCGACCGCTTTTGATATCCCAGTCCCAGACGCCATCGCCGGCCCCTTCCACCGCAAAGACGAAACGCTCTTCGCTCTCGCGTATGCGCTGTTCGGCCTCGACCTGCTCGGTCACGTCCTGCACGGTACCCGTCAGGCGAATCAGGTTGCCGTCGGCGTCCGTTTCCGCCTGCGCGAGTTCGTTGACGTGGCGAATGCTGCCGTCGGGCCGAACGATGCGGTGCACGACATCGTGGCGGCCGGTCCTTTCGGCTTCCAGCACATCGTCGCGAACCCGCTGGAGGTCATCCGGATGAACGGCTGCATAAAACACGTCGACACTCGGGGTGATACTGCCGGGCTCATGGCCAAAGATGCGGTAGATCTCGTCGGACCAGAACAGCTCACCGCTGACCAGATCGGCCCGCCAGTTTCCGAGCGATGCCAGGGCCTGTGCCTCCACGAGTTGCCGCTCCCGCTCGGCCAGCGCCAGTTCGGCGTTCTTGCGGTCATCGATGTCCTGGACCACCCCGATCATGCGCAAGGCCCTGCCATCGGCATCACGCACTGCAGCACCGCGCTCCATGAGCCAGCGCACGGTGCCATCTGGCCACACCACACGATGCTCGATGTCGTAGGGCACATCGTCCGCCACACAGGCGTTTACCGCGGCAATCACCGCGTCGCGGTCTTCCGGGTGGATAGCGGCAAGAAAGTTGTCGTAGAAGGTTTCCAGTTCGCCTTCGAGGTACCCGAACAACGGCGGGATGCGCTCCGACCAGTACAGCTCGCCCGTGACGATGTTCCATTCCCAGGTACCGATATTGGCGAACATCTGCCCCCGGCGCAGGCGCTCCTTGGCGGTCTCCGCCGCCTGCTCGGCAAGCTTGCGCTCGGTGATGTTGGCGTGACTCACCACGACACCACGTCCTTCGTGTGTCAACGGCAGCACCGTCATCTCGTACCACTGAGCCCGGGTAGGCGAATGGCAGGGATACTCGAGCCGGAAACGAGGTGAGCGTCCTGCGATGACTGCCTCGATCCCTCTGGCCGCGTCACTGGCCGTTGGCTCTATGGTGTCCTCGGCGTGCCGACAGATCTCGAGGTAGTTGGTACCAACATCGTCACCCCGATCCGCGTCAGCCGGTTCGGGGGCGTTCTCCGCCCCGTAGCGTCGCCAGGGTTCGTTGACCGCCACGATCACGCCGTCGCGATCGAGCACCGCGATGTGCGCGGAAACCGAGTCCAGCACGTCCTGGGTAAAACGCTGCTGTTCCCGGATCTCCCGGTCGACCGCAGCACGAAGCAGCGCACTGCCGACCAGACCGGCCAGCAAACCCAGCAGATCCAGATTCGTCGATGCCAAAGGGGTGCCGACTCGATGATGGAAGCAGATGGCCCCCAGGCTCTTCCCGCCGCGCCGGATCGGAAAGTCCGAAAAGGACCGGATACCCATGGATTCGAACAAGGCCTTCTCCGCCGCCGCCTCGAGCGGAAGTGCGGCCACGTCGGAAACCATTACCGGCTGGTCGCCCAGGAGATGGGCCCGCCACCAGGGAACCGCCGTCAGCGGAATATCCTGCAGATCCTCCTGCTTGCGATCCACCCCGGGCGCGCACCATTCGTGGCTGCTGCCCATGCGCGTACCATCTTCCGAGAACTGGAACAGGTAGGCGCAGTCGGCCCCCAGGTGCATACCGATCCGACGCAAGGTCCGATCAATAGCCGCATCCAGCGAGTCGGCACCGGCCGCGAGCAAGTCGGCCGCAGCCTGACCCACCACCTTGCGCATGGCGTTCTGCGCGCGCTGCGCGGCCTCGGCCGCCTTGATACCCGTGATGTCGGTGCGGATCGAGACGTACTGGTAGGGCAGTCCGTGCTCGTCCAGAAACGGCGTAATGGTGGACTGCACCCAGTACAGCGAACCGTCCTTCGCCCGGTTGCAGATCTCGCCATACCAGACCTGTCCCGAGGAGATCGTCTCCCACATCGCCTCGTAGAACGCCCGTGAGTGCTCCTGCGACTTGAGCATGCGGTGGTTCTGGCCGATCAGTTCTGCGCGCTGGTAGCCACTGATCTCGCAGAACTTGTCGTTGGCATAGATGATGTTGCCCGCGACGTCGGCCATACTGACGATGGCGTGCTGATCCAGCGCGAGGTGCTCGCGTTCCCGTTCGTACAGCGTGTCCTGCAGGCGCTGCTGCATCGCGGCATGCTGGCGCGAGCGGCGCGCCCGGGCGCTGACCGCAGCAATCAGGTGATCGGCCTCCACCGGCTTGACCAGGAAATCGTCACCCCCCTGGCTGAGCGCTTCCAGTTGCAGGCTTTTGTCGGTCTCGGTAGACAGGAACAGGATGGGCAGGGCCAGATACTCATCGCGCTCTCGCACCAGCGCCGCGAGTTCGGGCCCGCGAAGCTCGGGCATGTGGACGTCCAGCACCACAACATCGGGGCGGAAGGCGTCCAGTGCTTCCAGGGCCTCGAGCGGCCGGCTTAGCGCCTGCACCGTCATGCCGGCGCCGCGCAGCACGGCGGACTGGGCCTCCAGCAACAGGGGGTCGTCATCCACCAGTAACACCCGGAAGGGATTCGACGGCATGCGCCCCGTAAGGGCATCCAGCAGTTCGACAAGCGCCTGCGGGTTTATCGGCTTCAACAGGTAGCGACGGGCACCGCCTCGAAGGGCGGCGAGACGCGCCTCGATGTCGTCGCGTACCGAAGTCACCACCACCGGCGGGCTGCCCTTGCTGCCCGCCTTGAGTTCGGCCAGGAGTTCGGCGCCTGCGGTATCACCCTCGGGAAAGACCATGTCCAGGACAACGGCATCGGGCGCTTCATCCGCGCCGCGGAACTCATCCGGCGCGGAGAATATCCGCACACGGTACTCTGCGTCCCTCAGGATCCGGGCCAGGTGTTCAGCCTGCTCGGTATCGTCCTCGACGATATCGATCAGCGGTGGACGGTCGAGGTGCGGTGTGGCCTGGGGCGACGTCAGGCTGGGCTCTTCGCTATGGAGCGGGCTGTGCGCCAGTTGTTGGAGACGCTCCAGCTCCGCGCCGATGGCGGCCCAGGCGTTCTCCTCCGGGGCCGCCCCGGAATCCACGATGGCCTTGAGGCGGATTTCCAGTTGCCGTGCCGCAGCCGATACCGACTGCATGCCGAAGGTGCCGGCACTGCCAATCAGGCTGTGGATATGACGGTGCAGTTCCGCCGCTGCGTCCACCTGCCAGGCACCGGGGCATAGCCCACGGTAACGCTCGTGCAGAACATCCAGCCTCTCGGGCAAGCCGGCCACAAACTGACGCTGTAGTTCACGCAGGGAATCATCGATCACGGACATGCGGACAGGAACCCCTGCATCAGCGACAATTTCCGGTGCGTAAAAGCATCGGTGCTCGGGCCGTCGCGGCGGCCGACACACGTCCAGCCCTCAACAAAACTATCCCAGAATATTCTGGCCTCCAGTCAACCCCTTAAAATATTAATGGATATTGCCCGCGGGTGCCCATGCCGCCCCGACCAGCCCCGGGCCGCCGTCCCGCTGGGCAAGAAGACCGGGTTCTGGTACAGGTGGGCAACAGCGGCGTAGGGAAACACTGATGAATGTACACGCTCGCGCTCGAGTCGCTTTTGCTTGCGTTTAATGCGCGGTGACTGCCGTGCAGTCATTCTGCACAAAGGAACCGCAACACCGTGAGCGCGCCCGTTTTTGATAACAGCAGGCGGCCGAGCCCCTGCATTCAATCGCTTGCGGGGCTGGCACCCCAGGTTCCCCGATCCGGCGTTGCGCCGCTTGACCGTAGAATGACTACGGCGCTGCACGGCGCGCCTTGTCTCGGAAAACCGGGGGTGCCAACGCGAGCGTGTACATTAATCAGGTTGTGTGCGTCAAGTTGTGCAGAAATGAGTCGGCCATGTTCGGTTGGTCCGTATGGCTCAGGCGGCCTCGGCCTGCCGGAGCAAGATCTTCTTGTGTTCTTTGAGCAGATCCATGTTCAGGTAGCGGTTGTCCTCCAGCCAGCCTTCGTGGATTTCGACGGCCAGGGCCCG
>NZ_KB906354.1:408734-410732 GCF_000381305.1 Thioalkalivibrio sp. ALE16 | reverse complement strand
CCCGGCTCGGTAGCCCAGGCGGCCCTCGGTGCGCTCGCCCGGTGCCGCCTGGAGCTGGTCGCTCATCTCGGCTTCCAGAACCTGCTGGACCGCCTCGCGCACCAGCGTGCGCATCAGTTCCTCGTCTGTCCCCAAAAGCGCTCGCAGTGACGTGCGATCCGCAGTAGCCTGGCTCTTGTGAGTGGTCATGGTCTCGCCCTCCTTGAGGGGTTCCGGTGGTCGCTAACCAACCCGAATACCATGGCTGCTCACCTCCTGCCAGCTTCTGCACATAACTCAGCACACTACTACCAGACCGTTTCTAGCGCCGCGATTCCCGCAGGAAATAGAGCCCGCCAATAACGAACGCCACCCCGATAATCATTGCCAGCGGTCCGCCGAATCCCGCGCCTTCCCTTGGCGCAATCGGCGTAAACGCCAGCTGGCCGCCGAAAATTGCGTAGAGCCCGATCCCGAGCAGTACAAGCCCTACGATCACCAGCCCACCATCGGTCCTTTTTCCTCGCACAATACCTCCCCGCCTCCTGTGCCCAAGTGCCGCACCCGCCACCACGGGCATCGCGTTACCTTGGATCCAAGCCTGCCTCGAACACGCCCATAAAAAAAGCCCGACCCCCATGACTGGGAATCGGGCTTCGGATTAATGCCTGGCGGTGACCTACTCTCACATGGGGAGGCCCCACACTACCATCGGCGCAGAGCAGTTTCACTTCCGAGTTCGGGATGGGATCGGGTGGTTCCTACTCGCTATTGCCGCCAGACAAACTGGCCAGATAACACGGCTTATGCCGAGTCGTCTGAATTCGGAATGCATTCTAGGCGTGTGTACTTGGTGATGTGTCAGACGAGACCACCAACACTTTGGGTGTTATATGGTCAAGCCGCACGGGCAATTAGTACTGGTTAGCTACACGCGTTACCGCGCTTCCACACCCAGCCTATCAACGTTGTAGTCTTCAACGGCCCTACAGGGACCTCGAGGGTCCAGGGAGATCTCATCTTCAGGTGGGTTTCCCGCTTAGATGCTTTCAGCGGTTATCCCTTCCGCACTTAGCTACCCGGCAGTGCCACTGGCGTGACAACCGGAACACCAGAGGTGCGTCCATCCCGGTCCTCTCGTACTAAGGACAGATCCTGTCAAATCTCCGACGCCCACGGCAGATAGGGACCGAACTGTCTCACGACGTTCTAAACCCAGCTCGCGTACCACTTTAAATGGCGAACAGCCATACCCTTGGGACCTGCTTCAGCCCCAGGATGTGATGAGCCGACATCGAGGTGCCAAACACTGCCGTCGATATGGACTCTTGGGCAGTATCAGCCTGTTATCCCCGGAGTACCTTTTATCCGTTGAGCGATGGCCCTTCCATACAGAACCACCGGATCACTAAGACCTGCTTTCGCACCTGCTCGACGTGTCTGTCTCGCAGTTAAGCACCCTTATGCCTTTGCACTCGTCGCGCGATTTCCGACCGCGCTGAGGGTACCTTCGCACTCCTCCGTTACTCTTTGGGAGGAGACCGCCCCAGTCAAACTACCCACCACACACGGTCCCCGACCTGGATTACAGGCCTGGGTTAGAACTCCAAACTTGCCAGGGTGGTATTTCAAGGGTGGCTCCACCGAGACTGGCGTCCCGGCTTCAAAGCCTCCCACCTATCCTACACAAACAAGCTCAAAGTTCAGTGTGAAGCTGTAGTAAAGGTTCACGGGGTCTTTCCGTCTAGCCGCGGGTACACAGCATCTTCACTGCGATTTCAATTTCACTGAGTCTCGGGTGGAGACAGCGCCGCCATCGTTACGCCATTCGTGCAGGTCGGAACTTACCCGACAAGGAATTTCGCTACCTTAGGACCGTTATAGTTACGGCCGCCGTTTACCGGGGCTTCGATCAAGGGCTTCGCCGAAGCTAACCCCATCAATTAACCTTCCGGCACCGGGCAGGCGTCACACCCTATACGTCCTCTTTCGAGTTTGCAGAGTGCTGTGTTTTTAATA